>CAJUHM010000001.1 GCA_910586475.1 uncultured Muribaculaceae bacterium
CCCCGTATCGTTGTGTTCCTGAACAAGTGCGACATGGTCGACGACGAAGAAATGTTCGAACTCGTTGAAATGGAAATGCGTGATCTTCTTTCGTCTTATGACTACGATGGCGACAACACTCCCATCATCCGTGGTTCAGCTCTCGGTGCCCTCAATGGCGAGCCCGAATGGGAAGCTAAAGTTATCGAGCTTATGGATGCAGTCGACAACTGGATTCCGCTGCCTCCGCGCGATATCGACAAACCCTTCCTTATGCCTGTTGAAGACGTGTTCTCGATCACAGGTCGTGGTACAGTTGCTACCGGCCGTATCGAAACAGGTATCGTGAAAGTCGGTGACGAAGTTCAGATCATGGGTCTTGGCGCAGACATGAAGTCGGTTGTAACCGGTGTTGAAATGTTCCGCAAGCTCCTCGATCAGGGTGAAGCCGGTGATAACGTAGGTCTCCTTCTCCGTGGTATCGACAAGAAAGATATCAAGCGCGGTATGGTAATCTGCCATCCGGGCGTTGTTAAACCGCACAGCAAATTCAAAGCTTCGGTTTATATCCTGAAGAAAGAAGAAGGTGGTCGTCACACTCCGTTCCACAACCACTACCGTCCTCAGTTCTACATCCGTACGCTCGACGTAACCGGTGAGATCACTCTTCCGGAAGGAGTAGAAATGGTGATGCCCGGTGACCACGTTGAAATCATCGTTGAGCTTATCAACCCGGTAGCTTGCGATCAGGGTCTGCGTTTCGCAATCCGTGAAGGTGGCCGCACAGTAGGTTCTGGCCAGATCACCGAAATCCTTGACTAATTGCAGTCAGGGAAGCAAAAGAGGAAACTCTCTTAGCTTAAGATAACACCATAAAGCTGTCGGTGACGAGCCGATCAGGACCGAAGCCGGCAGCTTTATCCTTCTACGGGACTAGCTCAGTTGGTAGAGCACCGGTCTCCAAAACCGGGTGTCGGGAGTTCGAGTCTCTCGTCCCGTGCCAAAACATCAGAAATGAAGAAACTAAAACTACTTACGGATATCGAGGAGTCTTATACCGAGTTACGGTACAAGACTTCTTGGCCCACTAAAGGTCAGGTTGTCAAGAGTGCAGTGATTGTGCTAATTGCTTCCATCATCATAGCGGCAATCGTATTCTGCATGGACAAGGTGTGCAGCTTCTTTATGAGCGACATCATCTACAATATCCCGACCTGGTTAAACTAATTCCGGAGCTTACTTAGACAGAAGCTTTTCGTAAAAATCCCATTAGTCACATGGCCCAGAACAACGCCACAGAGCATAACACTGAAAGCGCTCAAGAGTTTGCAGCCCGCCCTCAGAAGGCGTGGTATGTGCTCCGTGCTATTTCCGGAAAGGAAGCAAAAGTCAAGGAGGTGTTGGAAGCGCAGATGCGCAACACCGACTGGGGCAAGTATCTCTATCAGGTGCTTATTCCTACCGAAAAGGTGCTTACCGTTCGCGGAGGCAAGAAGGTTATCAAGGAAAAGAATCTCTACAGCGGTTATGTTTTCATCGAGGCTCTTCTTATCGGAGAGGTTGAGTATGAACTCAGAAACACGACAAACGTGATCGATTTCCTTCGTGGTAAAGAGAAGGGTGCCAAGCCTGTGCCTCTCCGACAGAGTGAGGTCCAGCGTATGCTTGGCATGGCGGATGAGATGGCCGGTGTTACCGTTGACACGATCAACGATTATCTTGTCGGCGAGACCGTAAAGGTTATCACCGGAGCATTCAATGGATTCACCGGAGAAATCGAAGAGGTCGACCGCGAGAAGAAGAAGCTTAAGGTTATGGTCAAGATCTTTGGCCGCAAGACCCCGCTTGAATTGGAAAATTCGCAAGTAGAGCGAGTTTAAGATAAAAGAAGGCGCCCCTGGTTACGCATCGGCGCTCTTGCTTTGTTTTATCGAGGACTCACAAATCAACACCAATATCTAAAATTAAGATTGAACAATGGCTAAAGAAATTGCTGGACAAATCAAATTGCAGATTAAGGGTGGAGCAGCAAATCCATCGCCCCCAGTCGGCCCGGCTCTCGGTTCGAAGGGCATCAACATCATGGAGTTCTGCAAGCAGTTCAATGCCCGCACACAGGATAAGGCCGGCAAAGTACTTCCGGTAGTAATTTCGTATTACACCGACAAGAGCTTTGACTTTGTCGTAAAGACACCTCCGGTAGCTATCCAGCTTCTCGAAGCCACTAAGCTTAAGAGCGGTTCGGCGCAGCCTAACCGTAATAAAGTAGGCGAAGTGACTTGGGAGCAGGTGAAGGCGATTGCCGAGGACAAAATGCCCGACCTGAACTGCTTCACCGTGGAATCCGCAATGCGTATGGTTGCTGGTACAGCCAGAAGTATGGGTATCACCGTCAAAGGTACATTCCCCGAAAATAACTAATAAACTTCAATTGAAATCATGAGTAAACTTACAAAGAATCAAAAGTTGGCCCTCGAAAAGATTGAAGCTGGGAAGTCCTACACTCTTGCAGAAGCTGCTGAGAAGGTAAAGGAAATCACCTTCACCAAATTCGACTCTTCGCTTGATATCGACGTGCGCCTTGGCGTAGATCCCCGTAAAGCCAACCAGATGGTGCGTGGTGTGGTAACGCTCCCCCACGGAACCGGTAAGCAAGTGAAAGTGCTTGTGCTCTGCAACCCTGACGCTGAAGCGGCTGCAATTGCAGCCGGCGCAGACTACGTTGGTCTTGACGAGTATATCGACAAGATCAAAGGAGGCTGGACCGACGTTGACGTTATTATCACTCAGCCTGCTATCATGGGTAAGATCGGTGCTCTCGGCCGTGTACTCGGACCTCGTGGCCTGATGCCTAACCCTAAGAGCGGAACAGTGACCAATGATGTAGCCAAGGCTGTTGAGGAAGTAAAGAAGGGTAAGATCGACTTCAAGGTCGACAAGAACGGTATCGTTCACTCTTCGATCGGTAAGGTGAGCTTCACCAGCGAGCAAATGAAAGAAAATGCGCGCGAGTTCATCAACACCCTCATCAAGCTGAAACCTGCAACTGCAAAGGGAACATATATCAAGAGCATTTATCTTTCAAGCACCATGAGCCCCGGTGTGAAAGTCGACGCTAAAACCATCGATGACTAACCCCTAAAACCAGAAGCAACATGAAGAAAGAAGATAAAGCTCAAATCATAGATTCACTCGTTGAACTCCTTCAGACCTATCCGAACTTCTACGTCGTAGAAACCTGCGGTCTCAATGCCGAGAAGACTTCCGACCTCCGTCGTGCGTGCGCGAAGGCAGATGTGAAGCTTGTAGTGGTCAAGAATACTCTTCTCCACAAGGCACTCGAGCGTCTTGAAGGCGATTTCTCTGAGATCTATCCCGCATTGGCCGGTCCTACTTCGCTGATGTGCACTCAGGTTGCGAACGCGCCTGCGAAGCTCATCAAAGATTTTGTCAAGAAGGATGATGTCCTTCCTGCACTCAAGGCTGCTTACGTTGAAGAGACAGTGTACTTCGGTGCCGATCAGCTCGACACACTTGCAACAATCAAGAGCAAGAACGAACTTATCGCCGACGTTGTCGCTCTGCTTCAGTCGCCCGCCAAGAATGTTGTCTCGGCTCTCCAGAGCGGCGCCAACAAGCTCCATGGCATTTTGGAAACACTTTCACAGAAGGAAGCCTGATTTCCGATTACCATAACTCACCGCTCTCCTCAGTCCACATCCCAATCAACAAATAAGTAAATAACAATCAAACAAATAAAGAAATGGCAGATTTAAAAGCTTTCGCAGAAGAACTTGTTAACCTTTCCGTTAAAGAAGTAAACGAACTTGCTCAGATCCTGAAGGACGAATATGGTATCGAACCCGCCGCAGCCGCTGTAGCTGTAGCAGCTGGTCCTGCCGCAGGTGCTCCCGCCGCTGAAGAAAAGACTTCGTTTGATGTAGTCCTCAAGTCTGCAGGCGCAAGCAAGCTCAACGTTGTCAAAGTAGTTAAGGCTCAGACCGGTCTTGGCCTCAAGGAAGCCAAAGAAATGGTTGACGGCGCTCCCTCAGTAGTGAAGGAAGGCCTTCCCAAAGCCGAAGCAGAGGGCTTGAAGAAAGAGCTCGAAGAAGCCGGCGCTGAAGTCGAACTTAAATAATTGACCTGATAATCAGGGCGATAGGTTAAGTGTGGCACTTAGTGCCTACACTTAACCTCTTTGTGTTTATAATTTATTTGAGTTCCAGTATAACCTATATTGTTAAAGTTTTTTTGATGTCAGTTACCACAGTTAAACCCCGTGTGAATTTTGCGTCGGTGAAGAACCCTGTTCCTTATCCCGACTTTCTCGAGGTGCAGCTCAAGTCGTTCCGCGATTTCCTTCAGCTCGATACTCCGCCGGAGAAAAGAAATAACGAGGGCCTATATAAAGTCTTTGCCGAGAATTTCCCTATTGCGGACACTCGAAATAACTTCGTTCTGGAGTTTCTTGATTATTATATTGATCCGCCCCGCTATTCGATCGATGAGTGTCTGGAGAGAGGAATGACGTATAGTGTCCCCCTCAAAGCCAAGTTGAAATTGTATTGCACCGATCCGGACCATGAGGATTTTGCAACTGTGATTCAGGATGTTTATCTCGGTCTGATTCCTTATATGACCGAGAAGGGAACGTTTATCATCAATGGCGCGGAGCGAGTTGTCGTTTCGCAGCTGCACCGTTCGCCCGGTGTGTTCTTCGGACAGAGCACGCATGCAAATGGAACGGTTCTTTATTCGGCCCGTATCATCCCGTTCCGTGGTAGCTGGATCGAGTTTGCGACTGACATCAACAATGTCATGTATGCTTACATCGACCGTAAGAAGAAGCTTCCTGTGACGACTCTTCTTCGTGCGATCGGCATTGAGAGCGACAAGGACATTATCGAAATTTTCGGTCTGGCAGAGGAGGTGAAGGTCAACAAGACGAACCTCAAGAAGTGTGTCGGCCGTAAGCTTGCCGCGCGTCTGCTGAAGACCTGGCAGGAGGACTTCGTCGATGAGGATACCGGCGAGGTTGTCTCGATTGACCGCAACGAAGTGATCGTGGAGCGTGAGACTATCCTGACTGATGAGAATATCCAGAATATTCTCGATTCGGGTGTGTCGACGATTCTCGTTCATAAGGATGATGTCAATTCGAGCGATTACTCAATTATCTTCAAAACTCTTGAAAAAGATACGACCAACTCGGAAAAAGAGGCGATCCAGTATATCTACCGTCAGCTGCGCAATGCGGAGGCTCCGGACGATGCGAGCGCCCGTGAGGTTATTGCGAATCTTTTCTTTTCGGAAAAGCGTTATGATCTCGGCGAGGTCGGCCGTTACCGTATCAATAAGAAGCTCGACCTTGGAACGTCGATGGATGTCAAGGTTCTCACGAAGGAGGATATCATTGCGATCATCAAGTATCTGATCGAGCTTATCAATTCAAAGACAGTTGTCGATGATATCGACCACCTGAGCAACCGTCGTGTGCGTACGGTGGGCGAGCAGCTTTACAATCAGTTCGGCGTCGGTCTGGCGCGTATGTCGCGTACGATCCGCGAGCGCATGAATGTCCGCGACAATGAGGTGTTCACTCCGATTGATCTTATCAATGCGAAGACTATCTCTTCGGTCATCAATACTTTCTTCGGTACGAATGCTCTGTCGCAGTTCATGGACCAGACGAATCCTCTGGCGGAAATGACTCACAAGCGCCGTATGTCGGCTCTCGGCCCCGGCGGTCTGAGCCGTGAGCGTGCGGGCTTCGAGGTGCGAGACGTCCACTATACCCACTATGGCCGTCTCTGTCCGATCGAAACTCCTGAAGGCCCGAACATCGGTCTTATTTCTTCGCTTTGTGTCTATGCGAAGATCAATGATCTCGGATTCATCGAGACTCCTTACCGCAAGGTGACCGATTCGAAGGTTAATCTCGACAATAATGAAATCACTTATCTGACTGCCGAAATCGAGGAGGGCAAGATGATCGCGCAGGGTAATGCTCCGCTTAATGATGACGGAACGTTTGTGCGCGACCGTGTGAAGGCCCGTCTTGATGCGGACTTCCCGATTGTGGCTCCCGATCAGGTTGAACTCATGGACGTTTCTCCGACGCAGATCGCGTCGATCGCCGCATCGCTGATTCCGTTCCTTGAGCATGACGACGCTAACCGTGCGCTGATGGGATCGAACATGATGCGCCAGGCCGTTCCGTTGCTCCGCAGCGAGTCTCCGATTGTCGGAACAGGTCTGGAGGGTCAGCTTATCCGCGACAGCCGCACACAGATCACAGCCGAGGGCGACGGAGTTGTCGAGTTTGTCGACGCTACGGTCATCCGTATCCGCTATGACCGCACGGAGGACGAGGAATTCGTCGCTTTCGAGGATGCTGTCAAGGAATACCGTATTCCGAAATTCCGCAAGACTAACCAGAGCACGACTATCGACCTTCGTCCGATCTGTGAGAAGGGTCAGCGTGTGACAACCGGAACAATCCTTACGGAGGGCTATTCGACCGAGAACGGCGAGCTTGCTCTTGGCCGTAACCTGAAGGTCGCTTTCATGCCCTGGAAGGGTTACAACTATGAGGACGCGATCGTGCTTAATGAGCGTATGGTCCGCGAGGATATCCTGACATCGGTGCATGTCGACGAGTATTCGCTGGAAGTCCGCGAGACCAAGCGAGGCATGGAGGAACTGACGTCGGATATTCCTAATGTCAGCGAGGATGCGACGAAGGATCTCGACGAACGCGGTATTATCCGTGTCGGCGCGCATGTTGTTCCGGGCGATATCATGATCGGTAAGATCACTCCGAAGGGCGAGAGCGATCCAACTCCGGAAGAGAAGCTTCTTCGTGCGATCTTCGGCGACAAGGCCGGGGATGTGAAGGATGCTTCGCTGAAGGCTTCTCCTTCGCTGAAGGGTGTTGTCATCGGAACAAATCTCTTCTCCCGCGCAGCGAAGAAAAAGAAGAGCCGCGCTGCGAATGCTGTGCTTCCGAAGCTTGACGAAGAGTATGAGGAAAAGCTCGAGAATCTCAAGACGATTCTTGTCAACAAGCTTATGACGCTTACCGAGGGCAAGACTTCGGAGGGTGTCAAGGATTTCCTCGGAACCGATGTCGTTTCGAAGGGCGCGCACTTTACTCCGGGTGTTCTCCGCGAGCTTGACTATGATACGCTCAATCTCAGTAAGTGGACGGCCGACGAACACACTAACGGTCTGATCCGTGACTGTATCGTCAACTATCTGCGTAAGTACAAGGAGATCGAGACTGAACTCCGCCGTAAGAAAAACGACATTTCGATCGGCGACGATCTGCCTTCCGGAATCATGCAGATGGCTAAGGTCTATGTTGCGAAGAAGCGTAAGATCAGTGTTGGTGACAAGATGGCGGGCCGTCACGGAAACAAGGGTATCGTCAGCCGCATCGTCCGTCAGGAAGATATGCCTTTCCTTGCCGACGGTACGCCGGTCGATATCTGTCTGAACCCTCTGGGTGTGCCTTCGCGTATGAACCTCGGTCAGATTTTCGAGACAGTTCTCGGATGGGCCGGACGTGAGCTTGGCGAGAAGTTCGCTACGCCGATCTTCGACGGCGCCACGCTTGACGATCTCAATGCCTGGACAGACAAGGCCGGTCTTCCGCGCTACGGAAAGACTTATCTCTATGACGGCGGAACGGGTGAGCGCTTTGACCAGCCTGCGACTGTGGGTGTGATCTACATGCTTAAGCTCGGCCATATGGTCGAAGACAAGATGCATGCCCGCTCGATCGGTCCGTACTCGCTCATCACCCAGCAGCCTCTCGGCGGTAAGGCCCAGTTCGGAGGTCAGCGTTTCGGAGAAATGGAGGTCTGGGCACTGGAAGCATTCGGTGCGAGCCACATTCTTCAGGAGATCCTGACTATAAAGAGCGACGACGTCACAGGACGTTCGAAGGCCTACGAAGCGATCGTCAAAGGCGACGCAATGCCTCCCGCAGGTATGCCCGAATCGCTCAATGTGCTTCTCCACGAGCTTCGCGGTCTCGGTCTGAGCATCTCGCTTGATTAATCTCCTCATTAAGTCTGAAATTCATTCGCAGTCAACAATATATGGCTTTTAGAAAAGAAAATAAAACCAAAACCGGCTTCTCGAAAATCACCATCGGCCTGGCTTCTCCGGAGGAAATTCTGGAGAAGTCGAGCGGAGAGGTGCTGAAGCCTGAAACCATCAACTACCGCACCTATAAACCCGAGCGCGACGGCTTGTTCTGCGAGCGTATCTTCGGCCCGGTAAAGGACTATGAGTGCCATTGCGGAAAGTACAAGCGCATCCGCTACAAGGGTATCGTCTGCGACCGATGCGGTGTTGAAGTAACGGAAAAGAAGGTGCGTCGCGAACGCATGGGCCACATCAAGCTCGTCGTTCCGGTTGCTCATATCTGGTATTTCCGTTCGCTCCCCAATAAGATCGGTTATCTGCTGGGTCTTCCCTCGAAGAAGCTCGACGCGGTCATCTACTATGAGCGTTATGTCGTGATTCAGCCGGGCGTTGCCGCAGATTTCGAAAAGGATCCTATTGAAGCTCTCCAGCTTCTCAACGAGGATGAATACTATGCAGTTCTCGACAAGCTGCCTAAGGATAATCAGCTTCTTGACGATTCGGATCCGAATAAGTTCGTTGCGAAGATGGGTGCGGAAGCGATCTTTGAACTTCTGCAGCGCATTGATCTCGATGATCTGTCGTACAGATTGCGCCACCAGGCGGACACTGACGGTTCGCAGCAGCGCAAGGCCGAGGCGCTCAAGCGTCTGCAGGTTGTCGAGTCGTTCCGCGCATCGCGCCATCGCAACAAGCCTGAGTGGATGATCCTGCAGGCCGTTCCTGTCATTCCGCCGGAACTGCGCCCGCTCGTTCCGCTCGATGGCGGCCGTTTCGCTACGTCTGACCTCAACGACCTCTACCGTCGTGTGATCATCCGCAACAATCGTCTGAAACGCCTTATCGAGATCAAGGCTCCGGAAGTGATTCTGCGCAATGAGAAGCGTATGCTTCAGGAGGCTGTCGACTCGCTGCTCGACAATTCGCGCAAGTCGTCGGCTGTCAAGACCGAGGCCAACCGTCCGCTTAAGTCTCTTTCTGACTCTCTCAAGGGTAAGCAGGGACGTTTCCGTCAGAACCTTCTCGGTAAGCGTGTCGATTATTCGGCGCGTTCGGTTATCGTTGTCGGTCCTGAGCTCAAGATGCATGAGTGCGGTATACCGAAGAATATGGCTGCCGAGCTTTACAAGCCTTTCGTGATCCGCAAGCTTATCGAGCGCGGTATCGTCAAGACTGTTAAGTCGGCCAAGAAGATCGTTGACCGCAAGGAGCCGGTTGTCTGGGATATTCTGGAGCATGTGATGAAGGGTCATCCGGTGTTGCTTAACCGTGCGCCGACTCTGCACCGTCTCGGTATTCAGGCATTCCAACCTAAGATGATCGAGGGTAAGGCGATCCAGCTTCATCCGCTTGCATGTACGGCATTCAACGCCGACTTCGACGGTGACCAGATGGCAGTCCACTTGCCTCTCGGCAATGAGGCCGTCCTTGAGGCTCAGCTTCTGATGCTCGGTTCGCACAACATTCTCAACCCTGCAAACGGTGCGCCGATCACGGTGCCCTCGCAGGACATGGTTCTCGGACTCTATTATATCACGAAGCTCCGCAAGGGTGACCGTGGCGAGGGTCTGAAGTTCTACGGTCCGGAAGAGGCTCAGATCGCCTACAACGAGGGCCGTGTCACGCTTCACGCTCCTGTTTCGGTTGTTGTCGATGACATCGATGAGAACGGCAACCCGATCAAGCATCTTATTGATAATACTTCTGTCGGCCGCGTTCTGGTTAATCAGTTCGTGCCGAAGGAAATCGGATATGTCAACGAGGTCCTTTCGAAGAAGTCGCTTCGCACGATTATCTCGAAGGTTATCAAGAAGTGCGGTATTCCGCGTTCCGCGCAGTTCCTCGACGACATCAAGAACCTCGGCTATTATATGGCATTCAAGGGAGGTCTGTCGTTCAACCTCGGTGACGTGATCATTCCGCCCGAAAAGGAGGAATATGTTCGCGAGGGTTATGAACAGGTGCAGGAAGTGATGAACAACTATGCAATGGGTTTCATCACCAATACGGAGCGTTACAATCAGATTATCGATATCTGGACACATGTCAATGCGCGCCTGGCCGACACGCTGATGAAGCAGATTTCGGCCGACCAGCAGGGATTCAACCCTGTCTACATGATGCTCGATTCGGGTGCGCGTGGATCGCGCGACCAGATCCGTCAGCTTTCGGGTATGCGTGGTCTTATGGCCAAGCCTCAGAAGAGCGGTGCGGAAGGCGGTCAGATCATCGAGAACCCGATTCTTGCGAACTTCAAGGAGGGTCTGTCGGTGCTCGAGTACTTCATCTCTACCCACGGTGCGCGTAAGGGTCTTGCGGATACGGCGCTTAAGACTGCCGACGCGGGTTATCTGACCCGCCGTCTGGTCGACGTTGCCCACGATGTGATCATCCGCGAGGAAGACTGCGGAACTCTGCGTGGTCTTGTCTGCACCGAGATCAAGAAGAACGACGAGGTCGTTGCGTCGCTTGGCGAACGTATCCTCGGCCGTGTTTCGGTTCACGATGTCTACGATCCCGTTTCGGGCGAGCTTATCGTGGCTGCCGGCGAGGAGATCACTGATGCGGCCGCTGACCGCATTGACGCTTCTCCGATCGAATCGGTCGAGATCCGCTCGGTGCTCACCTGCGAAAGCAAGCGTGGGGTCTGCGCCAAGTGCTATGGCCGCAACCTTGCGACGAACCGTCTTGTCCAGAAGGGCGAAGCTGTCGGTGTCATTGCTGCGCAGTCGATCGGTGAACCGGGTACACAGCTTACACTCCGTACGTTCCACGTCGGTGGTGTGGCCTCGAACGTTGCCGCAATCTCGAGCGTCACTTCGCGCTACGACGGTATTCTCGAAATGGAGGAACTCCGCACTGTGACTACCGACGAAGTTGACGAAAAGGGACGTAATGTGGAGGTTGTTGTCGGACGTATGGCCGAGCTCCGCATCCTCGATCCGAACACTAAAATGATCTATACGACCGCTAATATCCCTTACGGTTCGAAGCTTTATTTCGACAACGGCGCAACGCTCAAGAAGGGCGATGTGATCTGTGAATGGGACCCCTTCAACGCGGTTATCGTCAGCGAATTCAACGGTAAGATCAGCTATGAGAACCTTATCGAGAACGTGACCTATCGTAACGAGGGTGACGAGCAGACAGGTCTCTACGAGAAGATCATCATCGAGTCAAAAGACCGTACGAAGGTTGCGGAGGCTAAGATTGTCGACGCCAATGGTCAGGAACTCAAGACTGTTTCGCTCCCTGTGGGCGCTCACCTGATGAATGAGGAAGGCCAGGAGGTGAAGATCGGTCAGACTTTCGTGAAGATTCCTCGTTCGTCGTCGGGCGGTGCGGGTGACATCACCGGTGGTCTGCCCCGTGTGACCGAGCTGTTCGAGGCCCGCAATCCGAGCAATCCCGCAGTTGTTGCGGAAATTGACGGAGAGGTCAACTATGGCAAGGTTAAACGCGGTAACCGCGAGATCACCGTCACGTCGCGTCTCGGCGAAGTGAAGAAATATCTTGTTCCGCTTTCGAAGCAGCTTCTTGTGCAGGAGAATGACTATGTCCGCGCCGGCACCCCGCTTTCAGCCGGAGCGATCACTCCGGCCGATATCCTCAACATCATGGGTCCGACCGCCGTTCAGGAATATATCGTCAATGAGGTTCAGGATGTGTACCGCATGCAGGGTGTGAAGATCAACGACAAGCACTTTGAAGTTATCGTCCGCCAGATGATGCGCAAGGTCAACATCATTGATCCGGGAGACACCGGTTTCCTCGAACAGCAGATCGTCGACAAGCGTGCGTTCCTTGACGAAAACGACCGTATCTGGGGCAAGAAGGTGGTTACAGACGCCGGTGACAGCGAGACTGTCAAGCCGGGTATGGTCATCACCGCCCGTAAGCTCCGCGACGAGAACTCGGCTCTCAAACGCCGTGACCTCCGTCAGATCGTTGTGCGCGATGCTGTTCCCGCTACCTCGGAGCAGATTCTCCAGGGTATCACCCGTGCGGCTCTCCAGACCGGCAGCTTCATGTCGGCGGCTTCCTTCCAGGAAACCACAAAGGTGCTCAACGAAGCGGCTATCAACGGAAAGACCGACTATCTCGAGGGTATGAAGGAGAACGTTATCTGCGGTCACCTGATCCCTGCCGGTACAGGTCTTCGCGATTATGAGCGTCTGATTGTCGGTTCGAAGGATGAGCTCGCAGGCCTCCTCGATCCTGAGGCTCTCGATGGCGAAATCATTGCCGATGCAATGGCTTCAAAGAACTGAGAAAGATCCAGTTTCTGAAATATATATGAAGAAAGGCTTCCCGATCGGGAAGCCTTTCTTGTTTATTTGGGTTGATTTTTCCGTGTTGCAGAGGTTGATGTCGGAAGATGGCCGGAAGGGGTGGGGATTAATGGTGGTGGCGGTGGTGGCGCGATGATTTGTAGTATTCATGGCGCGCTTTTTCGTATTTTTTGCGTGCTTTGACCATCTTTTTGAAGCGTTTTTTCGCTTTCTTGGAGTGGTGGTGCGACGGGCGATAGTGGTGATGATGCCGCGGCCGATGATAGGGGATGTGGTAGGGATTGCTGGTTATCTGCATTCCGGATCCTTCGGATGTGATCCAGAAGTTATAGCCGACTTCAGCGGCGACTTCAATTCCACTGAGACTCATAAGGGCTATAACAAGAACGGTAAGAAGTCGTTTAAGTCTCATAGCTTGTCTATTTAGGTGGTTAAACGTGTGAGAGGGTATGTCGGCAGCGGTTCTGGCTCGGTCGGGCCGGACCAGACCAGTGCCGGGAGATCCTTTCACTTATTATTACGCTTAATGTCGCCTAATTGTTCAAATTTCTATGAGAGTGCGCCACATGACGGGGTGTCGCGGCCCTGTCCCTGCGGGATGAAGAGCGGCCGTGGCGGCGAGAAGTTCGATCCTGATCAGGACCACGCTTAATACTGGCGGGGACCGAAGATTGTCGAGCCTATGCGGACGAGGGTTGCGCCGTGGGTGATGGCTATGGGGTAGTCGTCGCTCATTCCCATGCTGAGTTCGGTGAAGCCTCTGAGATCTGGCGCGATCTGAAGGATCTGGCGGCGGAGATCTTCAACGTGTGCGAAGTCGCTGTTGATGCGGGCTGTGTCATCGGTGTTGGAGGCCATCGCCATCAGGCCGCAGATGTGGGTTGCTTTCAGCTGCTCGAAGCGTCGGGTTGTGAAGTAGTCGATTATTTCGTCGGGCGAGAACCCGAATTTGGTTTCTTCGCGTGCGACGTGGACCTGAAGGAGGACGTTGATGGTGCGGCCCTGGCGTTCGGCCTCCCGGTCGACGGCGTCAAGGAGCCTGAGTGAGTCGATGCTCTCGATCATGGATGCGACGCTCACCACGGGTTTGATCTTGTTGGTCTGGAGGTGGCCTATGAAGTGCCATGAGATGTCGGCGGGGAGGGCAGCGGCTTTTGCGGATAGTTCCTGAGCACGGCTTTCGCCGAAGATCCGCTGTCCGGCCTGGTATGCTTCGAGGATGGCGGTTTCGGGGTGGAATTTTGAGACGGCCACCAGTCGGACCCCTTCAGGAAGGGTCTGACGGATGGCCGACAACTGTTGCGCGATGTGATTCATCAGTTTTCAGACGGGAGGTTTCCGAGTTCGGCGTCGTAGACGTCCATAAGAGGAGTTTCATTGAGCGAGACGAGTTCGAAGTCGCCGAGTGTACCTTTCATGCCGTCCATGAAATTGTCGAATGCGTTTCTGAAGTCGCTTCCGGCGATGAGCATCTGCGATACGGATTTTTTCTCTGCGCCGGTTTTTTCATCAATGGTGATGAAGGCGACTTTAGCGAGATACCATTTGTCGGCTGTGTCGTCGCGGAAGATTTCAGAGATTTTGGTGCGCTTAACTGCGCTGACCGAGAAGTCTCCGGAGATGAACGGTGTCATTTCCTTGATGATGCGGGCTTCTGCTTCGGTGAATGAAAGGGCGTCGATGAGATAGGGCTCGTTGACTTTTTTCACCATTCCGTTTTCCATCACTTTATCATATCGGATTTTGCATTCAAACCAGTTTGCCATGAGTGTAAATTATATATGTTGTTTGAGGATTAATATTGAGTAAGAAACAGGAGTGCAAAGTTAGCGATTTTTTGCTGAGCCCGGTCATCCGGTCGTGTGATTTAATTATAAAAATTCTTATCGCTGTCATCGCTGACGTTTTGCCGAGGAGTAGAGTCCGAAGGCAGTCACGATGATGAAGCATATGAGCGGAAGGGAGAAAGAGGCGTTGACTGCAGCCATGTTTCCGATTCGTCCGAGGTCGATTACCATTCCCTGGAGAGGTGGCATCAGCGCGCCTCCGACGATGGCCATGACGAGAAATGCTGCCCCGAGCGAAGTGTCGCGTTCGTCGACGTTTTCGAGAGAGATTCCGTAGATGCTCGGAAACATGATCGACATGAACGCGCTGATCGCGACGAGACATCCCAGTCCGACGTTGCCTTCGATTGAGATTGCGCCGACAGTGCATAGGGAGGCCATGATTCCGAAGATGGTCAGCAGTCGCGGCGCGGGGATGTATTTCATGCAGAATGTGCCGATGAGGCGGAATGATAGAAACCCTATCATGGCGCAGATGTTGAAGTCCTGTGCGGTCGCTTTGTCGATTCCGAGGTTGTCGGCATACTGGATTATGAATGTCCAGACCATGATCTGTGCGGCTACATAGAACATCTGTGCGATTACGCCGAAGCGATAGGTGATGTTGCCCCACAGGCGTCTGAGGGTTTCGGGGGAGTTGACTTTTTTCCCTTCGTGGTCGGTCCGGGGCATTTTGGTCAGGGCAATGACGACGAAGATTAACAGCACGACGAGTCCGAGGGCTGCGTAGGGGTCGCGGATGACGGCGAGGTCATGGAGGCGTATGTCGGCTTTTTCAGCTTCCGAGAGCGATTTGAAGATTATCTGTCCGGCTGCGTCGCGACGGTCTGAAATGAGGTTCGGCAGGACGATGAGCGAGGCTACGGCCATTCCCGAGAGAGATCCGAGGGGATTGAACGACTGTGCGAGGTTCAGGCGTCGTGTCGCTGTCTGTCGTGCGCCAAGCGATAGGATGAATGGGTTGGCGGTCGTTTCAAGAAATGCCAGTCCGAATGTCAGGATGTAGAGGGAAATGCAGAAAAAAGAAAACATCTGCCATTGGGCGGCAGGAATGAAGAGGAATGCTCCGAGCGCATAGAGGGCGAGGCCGAGGAGAATGCCGCTTTTATAGTTGTATTTCCGGATGAACAGGGCTGCAGGGACGGCCATTGTCGCGTATCCGCCATAGAAGGCAAACTGGATCATTGAGGCTTTGGCGGCCGACAGCTCCATGACAGTCTGGAAGGCTGCGACCATCGGGTTGGTTATGTCGTTGGCGAAGCCCCACAGGGCAAAAAGGATCGTGATTAGCACGAAGGTCAGCATGTCGTTCTTGCCGATCAGCGGAGTTTTTTTCTCTGCAGTGGCGAATGTTTTCTTTTCTGGCATTAAACTGGTGTGTTATTGGGTTCTGTAATGGTGATGAATCGATAGGAGTCAGGGCTGCGGTCAGATGGTCCGGGCCTGAGTCATCAGGTTGCCGATGGCTGTGGCTTCGGCAGGTCCGGCTGTTACTTTGCGTCCGGTCGTTTCTTCGGTCAGACGGTTGAGAAGTCTGTTGCGTGACCCTCCTCCGATTATGTGGAGACGGCTTATCTGGCGTCCGGTCGCGGCTTCCATTTCGTCGAGGCCGCGTCGATAGCGTGCGGCGAGCGACTGGAGCACGATCCTGACAGTTTCTCCCCGGGTTTCCGGGGCTTTGAGTCCGTTGTCGGCGCAGTAGCGTAGGATCTTCCGCTGCATGTCGCCGTGGGCGGCAAATTCAGGGTCGTCGACGTCAATGATTGTGTCGGTGACGGCTTTTTCCGCCATTTCGACCAGCGAGGGATAGTCGCACGTCAGATTCTGCAGACTCCATTGCTCCACGAGCTGCTGGAGAATCCAGAGTCCTGTGATGTTCTGCAGAAACAGGATTCCGTCTGTGCCTCCTTCGTTGGCGTAGCCAGCGGCGGCGGCTTCCGGAGTGGTGACCGGTCCGGGGAGTCCGATTCCGAGCAGCGACCATGTGCCGGAGCTGAGAAAAGCTGTCCGGCTGTCGAGGGTTACGGCGTTGACTGCGCTGGCTGTGTCATGGGATCCGACAGCGATGATCCTCACATCGGGATGCAGGCCTGTCGCTTCGGCAATTTCCGGAAGAATCGTTCCGATGACTTCGCCGGGGCGTACGATCGGGCAAAAGATCGACCGGGGGATGTCGAGCTGTTTCATCAGATCGCTGTCCCATTGCCCTGTCGCGGCATCGAGAAGCCCGGAGGTGGACGCTATGGTATATTCGTTGACTGCTTTTCCGCAGAGATAGAAGTTGAAGAGATCGGGCATGAAGAGCAGACGTTTTCTGTCGAAGGAGTAGTCGTTGCGGCGCATCCACATTAGTCTGTAGAGCGAATTGATCGCGATCGGCTGGAGCCCGGTTCGGCGGTAGAGTTCGTGTGCTCCGACGATTCTTTCTGCGTCGGCGATCGATCCGTTCCAGGCAGTGTCGCGGTAGCATAACGGGTTCACGTCCGAGAGGCTGTCGCCTTCGACCAGTCCGAAATCGACGCCCCATGTGTCGATTCCGATGCTGACGATGTTGTCGAATTCGAGGGCGGCTTTGCGCAGCCCTTCTGTCATTTCGCGGCAGAGGCGGGTGAAATCCCAGTAGAGGTGTCCGCCGTTCTCGACCGGTCCGTTGGCAAACCGGTGGATCTCTCTCATGTCAATTTCCCCGTACGGGGATAGGGAGCCGGCGATCACACGCCCGCTCCCTCCGCCGAAATCAACGGCGATATATGTTTTTCCGGCCATCGCAGATCAGTGGCTTTTGCCGAGGAAATATTCCTCGAGGTCATCGATCTCGCCCGTTGTCAGCGGGTCGATGTCAGACCCGTTGACAACGGCTATGCGTGCCGCCATTTCAAAAAACATTGCCCGTTCGATTGCCTGGTTGAAATCCTTGCCGCAGGTGACCTGTCCATGTTTTTTTAGGATCACGGAGTTGTGGGTCGCCATTGCGCTGACAACGGCGTCGGCCAGTTCTTTCGATCCGGGTCGGAGAAAGGGGATGGCCGGAATCGTGTCTCCGACGTGGAGCGGCACTTCGGCTGTGAAGTTAAGGGTTTCGGGGAGCGTGCGGCGACAGGCGATGGCTGTCGCATATGGGCTCTGGAAGTGGAGTACGACGTTGATGTCGGTGCGCTGGCGCAGAACTCCGAGATGGAATGTCGCTTCCATTGTGGGTCGGACTCCATTTAGAGACGATCCGTCGGCGAGCGAAACGATGGCGACGCGGTCGGCCGTAAGTTCGGGTACCCATGAGCCTGTTCCGGAGAGAAGCACTTTGTCGCCGATGCGCCATGAGAGGTTTCCGCTTGAGCAGATTGTCAGTCCGCACTTTCCGACACGGTGTGCCTGACGGACGAATTCTTCGATATGTTGCTGTGTGATGTCAGTCATTGTTTTCGGTTGTGGGATTATTTGTAGATCGGGCCATAGTTCATGCATGCGCGGTAGTCGGAGCCTTCTTTGTCCATTCCGAACGCATTCCAGGCCGATGGACGGAAGATGTCGTCTTCGGGAATGTTGTGCATGCAGACGGGGATGCGCAGAATAGATGCGAGCGTGATCAGGTCGCGGCCGATGTGTCCGTAGGATATCGCACCGTGGTTTGCGCCCCAGTTGTTCATGACAGAGTAGACGTCGCGGAAGGCGGGTTTGTCGCAGAGTCGTGGCACGAACCATGTTGTCGGCCATGTCGGGTCGGTCCGTCTGTCGAGAACCCGGTTGATTTCAGGATCGACGTCGACGGTCCATCCTTCGGCGATCTGGAGAACGGGACCAAGGCCTTTGACCAGATTCAGACGGCTCATTGTCACAGGCATGCCGCCTTTTGTCAGGAAGTTGGACGAGAAACCTCCGCCGCGGAAGTAGTCGCGGTTTGCGGGATACCATGTGGTTGCCTTGAGGCATGCGTCCATGTCGGCGTCGGTCATTTCCCATGACGCTTTCATGCAGGGTTCGCCCTGGGGGTTGAGCGATGCCCCTGTTGCGTCGAGGGTTGTCGCGCCGGAGTTGATGAGGTGGATGATGCCACCTGATGCGCGTCCGGTGAGTTCTTTGCCGGTGACGCGCCGGACAGCTTCCGGACTCCAGTAGGTGCGGACGTCTGAGAACATCTGTCCGCGTCCGGTCAGCAGATGGCCGAAGAGCATTGCAACGCCGTTGCAGGCGTCGTTTTCCGTTGCGAGTACATAGGCTTCACGGATTCCGTTCCAGTCAAACGATGTGTTTAGAAGGGCTTCTGTGAAGTCTCCGTTCGGTTTCCAGTCGGTCCACTGCCGCTGACCCTGGAATCCGCCGGCGATGGCGTTGTGGCCGAGCGCTTCTTCCTTGAATCCCATCTCCTTGAGTCTGGGATTTCCGTTCATCAGGTCGCGAACGATAAGAGTCATCTTGACGATAAACTCCCAGTCGGCGTCTTTCTGCTGGCGTGTCTTTGCTTTTTCGGGAGAGTTGGCTATGTCGTCGCCTTCGTTTGTCTTGCAGTGTTTTTCGGTCCAGGCCATTGCTTTTGCAAATTCTTCCTGATCGAAGATTCCTTCTTCCATGCGGCGCAGAATTTCGGTCTCGTCGACGCTCTCATTGCGCATTCCGAGATATTCCTGGAAGAAATCGGGGTTTACGATAGATCCGGCGATGCCCATGCACATCGATCCGATCGAAAGATAGCTTTTCCCTCTCATGCACGCAACGGCGACGGCCGAGCGGGCAAAGCGCAGCAGTTTCTCGGCAACGTCTGCGGGAATGGTGTTGTCGTCGAGATCCTGCACGTCGCGGCCGTAGATTCCGAATGCGGGTAGCCCTTTCTGGGCATGTGCTGCGAGGACCGCGGCCAGATATACTGCTCCGGGACGTTCTGTTCCGTTGAATCCCCAGACGGCTTTGGGCCAGTAGGGGTTCATGTCCATAGTCTCTGATCCGTAGCACCAGCATGAGGTCACGGTTATGGTTGCTCCGACGCCTTCGCGTTCGAATTTTTCTGCACAGAGGGCTGTCTCTTCGACACGTCCGATAGTCGAATCGGCAATCACACATTCAACCGGCGTTCCGTCGGGGTAGCGGAGGTTTGAGCTAATCAGCCCGGCTACGGCTTTCGCCAGAGCCATTGTCTTGTCTTCTAATGATTCGCGAACGCCTCCCTGGCGACCGTCGATGGTCGGACGAATTCCGATTTTCGGATAAGTTTTCATGATTTATGATTTGAATTGAGTAATAGTGGATTTGATCAGATTGATTCTCTTTGACGGCCGCTCCGGTGGCGGGGCCGGATTTTATTGTCAGCTGGAATAGACACGGCCGATCTATTTTTTTTTCAAATTTAGAGAAAAGATTTGGAAATCAGCAACTGTTCGGGTAAAAATTCGTTGCGCGGGACAGAAACAGGATTGTGACAGTGCGTGGAATCTGTCGATAGTCGGTCAGCGAGAGTCCGTCGGGAGTCCATCAGCAGATCCTGCGGAAGAAAAAAGAGTTTTTTATTTGGAAAATTCGAAAATAAGGGCTAACTTGCGGTTGGAAGCATTCCGGTAAAAAAAAGAAACCCGACAATCCGACAGCCATGATTACGAAGTTTCTGAAATATCTGCTTTCCGAACAGGGGCTTTCGCCTCTTACGGTTGAGGCTTACGGACGCGATCTGCGCCAGTGGGCTGACTATGCGACCGGAGGAGGACGTTATGAGTTGCGCCCCGAGACAGCCTCGCTCAATGATCTGCGACTGTGGCTCGCTGATGTTTCCCTAAAGGGAACTTCGCCGCGCACGATCCGTAGGAAGATCCAGTCGCTGAGAGGGTTCTACAGTTATCTTATGAGGTTTCACGGCCTGTCGGACAATCCGGCAGCCGAGCTGACTGCTCCGCGTGCTCCGCGTAATCTTCCGGTCTATGTTCGCACGGAAGAGACTATGGCGATGCTTGATGCGGAGGAGTCCGGAGGCGACGGGTCGTTTGATTCAGTCCGTAATCTGCTGATTATCGATCTGCTGTATTCGACCGGACTGAGGTGTTCGGAGCTGATAGGTCTGCGCGACTGTCATGTCGATACGGTCAAGCGTGAACTAAAAGTGGTCGGAAAGCGTAATAAAGAGCGTATAGTTCCTTTTGGCTACGAGCTCTCTGAAATGATTGACCGCTATCGCTCGCTCCGAGATGAGGCTGTCGGTTTCACGACCGAATTTCTTTTCGTCCGTCAGGACGGACGTCCTCTCTATCGCAAGATGGTCTACAATGTGGTCCACGGGGCAATGGAGGGCCGGGTCCACGCATCGCGGCTGAGTCCCCACGTGCTTCGCCATTCGTTTGCGACGGATATGCTCAATTCCGGAGCGGAGCTGACGTCTGTCCAGCAGCTGCTCGGTCACTCATCACTCTCGACAACACAGGTATATACACATATATCTTTTCGTGAATTAAAACAAAATTATCAACTCGCACATCCACGTGCACAAAACAAAGGAGGATAACCATGGAAGTAAGAATTCAAGGCATCCATTTCGATGTTACCGAACAGCTCACACAGTTCATCAACAAGAAGGCCGACAAATTGTCCCGTCGCTACCCCTCGATCGATTATATAGAAGCAGTGCTAACGGTTCTGAAACCGGAGACTTCAATGAATAAGCAGGCAAGGCTTAAGGTCATCGTGCCTCACGATGGCGAACAGGTTGCGACGAAGGTGGCCGATTCGTTTGAGGAAGCTATTGACCTCTGTCTGGAAGCGGTTGAGCGTCAGCTTGAAAAGAATAAGGCAAAGAAGTAGGCCTTAAATAGAAATATCGGAAATTTTTGCTGGCGGTGTGTCAAAATCAGTTGATTTTGACGCGCCGCCTTCTTTTGTTTTGTTTCCCGGGCGTTTGCGTCAGAATGAGATGAGGTTGTGGGGTCGGTTGCCGGCCTGCGCGGCCCGCAGCGAGAAGTTGCCACCATACATCGGGGCGGTTCTGATCTGATAGACGTGGGCTGCGTCAGCGATCAGCAGGAAGTCGAGAAATGTTTTTGAGTGATCGGTGGCTCCTTTTACGTCGACATGGGAGATTTCGCCGGCTGTCGAATGGACGTAGGGGAGTGTGGCGCATGCCTGGATGAACCGTCGGCTGTCGGAGGTGACGAGAATGCGGTGGTCGGGATGGAGGGCATGGAGTCTTTCGATTTGTCCGACGCAGCGTCTGATGAGGTCGGTCTGCTCCTGCGGGGTCAGATGGCGTGTCGCCTTGGGTTCTTTGAAGTCTCCGAGCAGTTCAAGGAATCTGGCTGAAACGGAGATGTAGTCTGCGCCGAGGGCTTTTCTCTCTTTTTCGAGGAGTGCGGCTATTTGTGGTGCGGGGCGGAAGAGTTCGTGGAAATATCGTCCGAAATCGGCTTCGGCATAGAAGAATGAGGAGTAGACGTGGTGTTGAATGTGGGTTTCGTCGGAGAGGTAGCGTTCTGACAGTTTTCGCTGGAAATCGCGTTCGCGTTGGTCTTTTTCGGATGTGTTGTCCATGTAGAAGGCTCTGGCCTGAGTGGAGTTGAATGTCAGTTCGCCGGGACGCAGACGCCAGTCGTAGAGGTTCGGGACGAGATAGTCTTCGAGCGGAAAGGGGAAGACGGAGTGGATTCCGAATCTTCGTCCGTGTTCCTTGCAGTAGCTGTAGTATGTCACGAAGCTTCGCAGCCTGTCGGCGAGGCCTCCGTGGTGGCATTTTCCATCGGCCATGCAGATGACGGACCGTTCGGGGAATGCCGAGAGAGGGGCGTCGGGGGTGTAATACTGCCGGAAGTGGCGTCGGATTGTGCGCGCATAGCGGTAGCGCCGGAAGAATGCGTAGTTGGCCCATGAACGTGCGGGCTGGATGAACTCTTTGAAGTTTTTCATTGTCGATCAGTTTCGGGAGTTCTGTCCGCGGAGGTGGATATAGGCGTTGACCGATCCGACGAGTAGCGCACCTCCGGCGATGTTTCCGAGAGTAGCCGGTATGAGGTTGTCGAGAACGAATGCTGAGATTGAGACATCGGCTCCTTCCATCATTCCGAGCGGGATGAAGAACATGTTTGCGATGCAGTGTTCGTAGCCGAGGGCGACGAAGGCCATTACCGGGAGGAAGCATCCGAGCGCTTTTTCGGCGAGGGAGTGTCCGGCGAGTGCGAGCCATACGGCCAGACATACGCACCAGTTGGCTCCGATTCCTTTCAGAAAGCATGTCATCCAGGACATTGATGTTTTGGCGACGGCCATTTTCATGATGGCTCCATGATAAGGTTCGGGAGCAGTCAGTCCGACGGCGTAGACGAGCAGCCAGGCAAACAACAGCGCTCCGGCGAAGTTGCCAAAATAGACGGCAGTCCAGTTTCGGAGAATCTGTCGGACGGAGCATTGCCGGTTCATGTAGGCCGGGATGAGGAGGGCGTTGTTGCCGGTGAACAGTTCCGCACCGAGAACGACGACGAGAATCAGTCCGATCGGGAAAACCATTCCGCTGAACAGTTTCTGCATTGCGGGATTGGCTTCAGTGATTTCAGGGAAGCCGAAGCCGACAATGAGGGACATTATGCCTCCGAAGGCAATGAACGCTCCGGCCTGCACTGCCTGAATCAGAAGGCGCGGAAGTGGCATGCCGGCTTTGTTGATGCCGATCTGAAGAGTTGCGGCTGTGATCTCTTTCGGTGATTTTATGTTCATGAGGTCGGGGATTGATGGGGATTCCGGATGCAAAATTACGAAAAAAGTTGTCATTCCCGACGTGCTGCGGTTGCCGGCAGGGTTTATTTTTTGTCGAATAGGCTTCGGATCGATCCGATTGAGGAGAGCACGGAGCTTGCTTCGTAGGGGATGTAGACGGTTTTGTTGTCCTGTCCGGAGGTCATTTCGCGCAGGGTCTCAATGTATTTCATTGCGAGCATGTAGGTTGCGGGGTCGGTATTTCCGGCTGCAACGGCTTCGGCCACTCGCCTGATGGCCTCGGCTTCGGCTTCTGCGTTGAGAATGATTGCTTTTGCTTCTCCTTCGGCGCGCAGGATCTCGCTCTGTTTGTGGGCTTCGGCTTCGTTGATGCGCGAGGCTTTTTCACCTTCGGACCTGAGGATAAGTGATTGTTTTTCGCCTTCGGCGTTGAGGATTTCGGCTCGTCGGTTGCGTTCGGCCTGCATCTGTTTTTCCATTGCGACGCGTACGCTTTCCGGCGGTGTGATGTCTTGTAGCTCGACGCGGTTGACCTTGACGCCCCATTTGTTGGTCGCGTCGTCGAGAATCGCCTGAAGCTTGGTGTTGATTGTGTCGCGCGAGGTCAGGGTTTCGTCGAGTTCGAGTTCGCCGATGACGTTTCGAAGAGATGTCTGTGTCAGCTTTTCGATTGCGTTGGGGAGGTTGTCGATTTCGTAGACTGCCTTTTTGGGGTCTGTTATCTGGAAATAGAGCAGGGCGTTGATTTCGGTTGTCACGTTGTCGCGGGTGATGACCTGCTGAGATGGGAAGTCATAGACCTGTTCGCGGAGGTCGATGATCGTGGTGGCCACGGTGCGGATGGCCGAGATCGGTCCGGAGCTGACGACGCGCCGTGTGTAGATCGTTTTCGGCTTGTCGATGAAGGGAATGATGAGGTTGAGCCCCGGCGAGAGTACGCTGTGGAAGCGTCCGAGACGTTCGACGACGCGTGTTTCCGACTGGGGGACGACTTTGACTCCGGCTGAGATGATTGCGATGACGAGGAGCAGCAGGACTCCGCAGATGATCAGTGTTTCCATGATTTGAAGAGGGGGGGATTGGGGTTGTTTTTTGCCGGACGCCGGTTTTGCCGGATGCCGGATGATGCGAATGAATGTCGGGGCTGAGTCCGTCAGGCGGGACGGACGGTCAGAATGATGCTTTTGTAGCCGGTCACGATGATTTCGGCGCCTGCACGGATCGGGGTGTCGATGCCGGGGGCTTCGATCTGCCAGTTGTCGCCGTCGATGCGGGCGCGACCTGTTTTTCCGGGGTCGACCTGATGGGTCACGATTGCCCTCCGCCCGGTCAGGGCGTCCATGCCTGTGCGGCATTTCCGGTCCGATCGGCTGTCCTGCCACTTTCGGAAGCGCGGAAGCGCGGCCGCATAGGTGAGCAGGCTCAGGGATGCCATTGCGATGATCTGCCACGTTAGGTCGAGTCCCATTCCGAGGGCAACCAGCGCACCGAGCGCGCCGACAGAAAGACACAATGCCCACATCATCTGGGTCGCGATCTCGACTATGACCAGAATGCCGGCAATGATAAGCCATATGGTCCAGGGTTCCATGGTGAAGTGCTTTGTTTTAACGGTTGGTTTTCGCAAAGATAGTGAAATTATTCGATAGAAACAATAACCGCTGCAATCTCATTGGTTTTATGGCAAAAACCGGTTGGAGATTTTGTCGTTACGCATTAAATTGGTAACTTAGCACCATTATTAGATTCACCAAAAGTCAGACCCGTTATGAAAAAGGCCGCTATCTCAATCCGCACGCTGACCGGCGCAATGCTCGGAGGACTTCTTGCGCTGCTCGGTTTTTCGGCATGCAAGACTCAGAAAACCACCAAGAACGATTCTCAGGTCATTGAATCCGAGGGGGAGCCGCTGATCCGGGCCATGTATGGGACTCCGGTTTCTAATTTCCGTGTGATGGATTCGGTTCCGATCCACAAGGGAGACCCGTCGACAATGCCTGCAGAGGAGGCTGAAGCGGGGAACTCCGACCGAATCTGATCGTTCGGGGCTGTCATGGGTTAAAGCTTCATTTCCGGTCCTTTCGGAATATTTTCCTTTTTGAGAGAATAAAAGTTAAACTCAACCATCCTCTTAAGCGAAAAAATCGTATCTTTGCAGTCGGAAACAAACAATTTTTACTCATTCTATATATTTTATCGAATTATGGTAAGTTATAAAGACTTAGGCCTTGTCAACACCCGTGAGATGTTTGCCAAAGCCATCGAAGGCGGCTATGCTGTTCCCGCATTCAATTTCAACAACATGGAGCAGCTTCAGGCTATCATCAAGGCAGCTGCTGAAGAAAAATCACCTGTAATCCTTCAGGTTTCCAAGGGCGCACGCAACTATGCAAACGCTACTCTTCTTCGCTATATGGCTCAGGGTGCTGTTGCCTATGCAAAGGAACTCGGCTGGGAAAATCCCCAGATCTGTCTTCACCTCGATCATGGTGACAGCTTCGAACTCTGCAAGAGCTGCATCGACAATGGTTTCTCATCTGTGATGATCGACGGTTCGCACCTTCCCTACGAAGAAAACGTTGCTCTGACCAAGCAGGTTGTTGACTATGCACACCAGTTTGACGTAACTGTCGAAGGTGAGCTCGGCGTTCTCGCCGGTGTTGAAGACGAAGTTTCTTCTGACCACCACACTTACACCGACCCCGAAGAAGTTATCGACTTCGCTACCCGCACAGGCTGCGATTCACTCGCTATCTCGATCGGTACTTCTCACGGTGCTTACAAGTTCACTCCCGAACAGTGTACCCGCGACCCGAAGACTGGCAAGCTCGTGCCTCCTCCCCTGGCATTCGAAGTGCTCGACGCCGTTATGGAAAAACTCCCCGGATTCCCCATCGTTCTCCACGGTTCAAGCTCTGTTCCCCAGGAATATGTTGACACTATCAACAAGTTCGGCGGCAAACTTCCCGATGCGATCGGTATTCCTGAAGAAGAACTCCGCAAAGCTGCCAAGAGCGCTGTCTGCAAGATCAACATCGACTCTGACAGCCGTCTGGCCATGACTGCTGCTGTCCGCGAGGTCTTCGCTACCAAGCCCGGCGAATTTGACCCCCGTAAATATCTCGGTCCGGCCCGTGACGAAATGGAACGTCTCTACAAACACAAGATTGAAAACGTTCTCGGTTCGAACGGCAAAGCATGACCGTTGAATTTTTAGGTTAATAAAAATGAAGCAACCCGAAGTCCTATGATGGATTTCGGGTTGTTTATTTTTAAGACAGTCGCGGAGTGGCCGGATGGTGCCGGTCTGCGGCTACCGGCCGCTATCGCTCTATTCAAGGTTATAGTCCTTTATTTTGCGATATAGGGTGCGTTCGGAGATGTTGAGTTCGCGTGCGGTGTCTTTGCGGCGACCTCCGTTGTTTTCAAGCGCTCTGCGGATTGTCTCGCGCTCTGTTTCCTCGAGAGTGCGGGTCGCGGCCGGAACTTCTGTCTCGAAGGCGTTGAAGGCTGGAGGCGTGTCGGCAAGTCTGACGAGCGATGTGGTCGGGAGCTCGATTGCCTCGACATGGTGGGGGGGAGCCGGAGTCTGGACCGCGGTCTCGGCGGAGTCGAGGCGTCGGTGGAGCCGGTCGATTTCCGACTGCATGCGGAAGATCATGTTGAAGAGGAGTTCACGTTCCTGTTCGTAGTCGTGGATGTTGCGCGAGGCGATCGCTGTGGTGAATCCGGTCGATGCGGGAAGGTACGGTGCGAGATCCTCGCTGTCGATTTTGCTTCCGGCGAGGAACAGTGAGAGCTGTTCGATTACGTTTTTGAGCTGTCGCACGTTGCCGGGCCAGCGGTAGTGGAGAAGGGCTGAGCGTGCGGAGTCCTCGATCGTCACGGGGGGCATCGAGTAGCGTTCGGAGAAGTCGGCGGCGAATTTGCGTGCGAGCATTGTTATGTCGGCACCGCGGTCGCGCAGTGGCGGGACGCTGATCTGCACTGTCGAGAGCCGGTAGTAGAGGTCTTCGCGGAAACGTCCGTCCCGGACTGCTTCCAGCATGTCGACGTTTGTTGCGGCGACAACCCGGATGTTGGTCCGCTGTACGGTCGATGAGCCGACCTTCAGGAATTCACCGGTCTCAAGAACACGGAGCAGTCGCGCCTGTGTTGTCAGCGGAAGTTCGGCGACTTCGTCGAGGAATATGGTTCCGCCGTCGGCTTCTTCGAAATAGCCTTTACGTGCCGATACGGCTCCGGTGAATGATCCTTTTTCGTGGCCGAACAGTTCGGAGTCAATCGTGCCTTCCGGGATGGCACCGCAGTTGACTGCTATGTAGCGGGCGTGTTTGCGCGGAGAGTAGGCGTGGATGATCTTCGGGAAGAATTCTTTACCCGATCCGCTCTCGCCGGTGACGAGGACCGAGAGGTCTATCGGGGCTACCTGTATGGCGCGTGTTATGGCGGCAATCAGTGCCGGGGCGTTGCCGACGATGCCGAAGCGCATCTTGGCCTGCTGGACTTCTGCTGGTATTTCCGGTATGTTTACGGGCATTTAGTCTGTGTTGGTTGAGGTTTAAGCATTACGGGCGGGAATCGACATCTCGCCGCATAGAGGCGCGGCAAGGCGCTGGCGCACTTCTTCGTCGGAGAGGCCCTGGCCGAAGAGAAACATCATTTTCGTGATGGCTGCTTCGGTCGTTATGTCGGATCCGGGAATCACTCCTGCGGCGAGCATGGCGTCGCTGGCGGCATAGAGCCCCGGGACGACGCTGCCTCCGACACACTGGGTCACGTTCATGACTATCAGTCCTCGGTCGCATGCCTGTCGCAGTTCGTTGAAGAACCAGGGGTTTGTCGGAGCGTTTCCGGCACCGAACGAACGGATGACGACGCCTTTTGTGTCGGGTGCTGCCAGGGCGTGGGCAAATGCTTCGCGGCGCAGTCCGGGGTAGAGGTCGATTACGCAGATCCGGTTGTCGAGTCCGTAGTGGACTTTGAACGGTTCGTCGTTGTGGAGTCTGTAGAGGGAGTCCTCATGGAAGTTGATGCCGAGGCCAATTTTTGCCAGTTCGGGGTAGTTGTGGCTTTTGAATGCGTTGAAGTTGTCGGCCGACCGTTTTGTGGCGCGGTTTCCGCGCCAGAGATAGTTCTCGAACAGGATGGCGACTTCCTGGACCATCGGACTGCCGTGGCGGTCGGTTGCGGCTGCGATCTGTACGGCTGTGATGAGGTTTTCCTCGCCGTCTGTGCGGACTTCGCCGATCGGCAGCTGCGAGCCGGTGATGATCACCGGTTTGCGCAGGTTCTCAAGCATGAATGAGAGTGCCGATGCGGTGTAGGCCATTGTGTCCGTCCCGTGGAGCACTACGAAACCGTCATAGAGATGATAGTTAGTTTCGACAATTCTGGCGATTTCTTCCCAGTGCTGCGGACACATGTCGCTGGAGTCAATCGGAGGATTGAACGAAAAGTTGTCGATGACATAGTTGAGCATCTTGATTTTTGGCACGTTGTCGATCAGATGGTCGAAGTCAAACGGCTGTAGGGCTTCCGTTTCAGGGTTTTCTATCATGCCGATTGTTCCGCCGGTGTAGATCAGCAGTATCCGTGGCCTTCTTGGGCTCGATGATTTCATAGGCTGCAACAGGGGAAGGGATGGTGGTTTATTTGATTTGTGCGCCGGGAACGACCGGGGAAGCGGGGGTGATGAGTGCGAGCGATCCGTCGGCGTTTTCTGCCGAGAGGATCATTCCCTGCGATATGATTCCCCGCAGTTTGCGCGGCGGGAGGTTGGCGATGAAGCAGACCTGCTTGCCGACGAGCTCTTCGGGCGCATAGTGTTTGGCGATGCCTGAGACGATTGTGCGCTGTTCGATTCCGTCGTTGATGAGGAAGCGCAGGAGTTTGTCGGCTTTCGGCACTTTTGCGCATTCAATGACAGTTCCGACGCGCAGGTCGGCTTTCATGAATGTGTCGAAGTCGATGTCCGGTTGCTGCGGGGCGGCCTTGAAGTTTTTGATCTGGTTTTCTTTCTTGATGCGTTCGAGGCGGTCGAGCTGAGCCTGAATTGTCTGATCTTCGATTTTTTCGAAAAGGAGTTCGGGGGGGGTAAGGGTGGTGCCCGCTTCAAGCAGTGAGTCGCTTCCGAGCTGGTCCCATGTCTGTTCTCCGAGTCCGGTCATCGATGCGAGACGGTCGGCAGTGAAGGGCAGGAACGGTTTGAAGGCGACAGCGATGTTTGCGCAGATCTGCATGGCGATGTTGAGTATTGTCGCTGTGCGGTCCATGTCGGTTTTCGACACTTTCCAGGGTTCGGTTTCCTGCAGGTAGCGGTTTCCGATGCGTGCGATCTCCATTGCTTCTTTAAGGCCTTCGCGGAAGTGGAAGTTTTCGATTGCGTCTGTCAGGCGGTCGGCTGCGGCGTTTATGTCGCGGAATGCGGCCAGGTCGACTTCGGCAAGTTCTCCTCGGGCGGGTACGGCGCCGTTGAAGTATTTATGGGTCAGCACCATTGCGCGGTTGACGAAGTTGCCGAGGATTGCCACGAGCTCGTTGTTGTTGCGAGCCTGGAAGTCGGCCCAGGTGAAGTCGTTGTCTTTTGTCTCGGGGGCGTTTGCGGTCAGAACGTAGCGGAGCACGTCCTGTTTTCCGGGGAAGTCAGCGAGGTATTCGTGAAGCCAGACGGCCCAGTTTCTCGAGGTTGAGATTTTGTCGCCTTCGAGGTTGAGGAATTCGTTGGCAGGGACATTGTCGGGCAGCTGGAAGCCGTCGCCATATGCCATCAGCATTGCGGGGAACACGATGCAGTGGAAGACGATGTTGTCCTTTCCGATGAAGTTGATGACGCGTGTCTCGGGATCTTTCCAGTAGTTTTCCCAGGTGTCCGGCAGGAGTTCTTTGGTGTTGGAGATGTAGCCGATCGGAGCGTCAAACCAGACGTAGAGCACTTTGCCTTCTGCGCCTTCGACCGGAACGGGTACGCCCCAGTCGAGGTCGCGGCTGACGGCGCGCGGCTGCAGACCGAGGTCGAGCCACGATTTGCATTGGCCGTAGACGTTGGATTTCCATTCTTTGTGGTCGTCGAGAATCCATTTGCGCAGGTTCGGCTCCCAGCGGTTGAGGGGAAGATACCAGTGGGTTGTCTCACGCATTGTCACGGGGGCGGAGGTGAGGCTTGAGCGGGGGTTGATAAGGTCGGTTGCGTTGAGGGAGGTTCCGCAGGCCTCACACTGGTCTCCGTAGGCGTTTTCGTTTCCGCAGTGGGGGCATGTTCCGGTCACGTAGCGGTCGGCGAGGAACTGTCCGGCCTGTTCGTCGTAGGGCTGCAGCGAGGTGTGGATCTCGAACTGGTTATTGTCATAGAGCCGGCGGAAGAATTCCGATGCGGTCTTTTTGTGGATGTCGCTTGTTGTCCGCGAGTATATGTCGAAAGAAATTCCGAGTCCCTCCATCGAGTCTTTGATGATTGTGTGGTAGCGGTCGACGATGTCCTGTGGGGTCACACCCTCGTTGCGGGCTTTGATTGTGATTGGCACACCATGTTCGTCGCTTCCACCGATCATGATGACATCCTCGCCTTTCATTCTGAGAAACCGGGCATAGATGTCGGCGGGAACATATACGCCGGCAAGGTGGCCGATGTGGACAGGCCCGTTGGCATAGGGCAGGGCGGTTGTGATAAGGGTGCGTTTGAACTTCTTTTCCATATTATAATGCTTTCGTTTACTACGTTTCTCTAACTCCGGACGGAAGGAGTCTGAACTCTGTTCTGCGGGAGCTGCGTTTTAAATCGCAAAATTACGAAAAATCATCCGATTCCCCGCAACTTTTTGCTCTAACTTTGGACGCCTGCGGCCGGGATATAAAAAACTAAGGAAAGTCTCACGACTTTCCTTTAGCTTCAAATACACAATTATCTATAAAACAACTATTGTACGTCTGTCTACATTCAGAAAAGGTTTCTTACGGGCGCGCAATAAAACCGCCGATAATTGAAACCTGCGTTAGTCGGGATGTAGTGATAAATCTTTTAGAGCATCTCTTTTGGTTTGGATAGAGCATCTCTTTAGGTTTAGCTGCACGTTGTAGTAATTATCCCTTTAAACACACTGCAAAATTACAAAGATATTTATGTGAATCCAATCATTTAATCCTTTTTAACTTAAAATAGTACAGGGCGTTTCCGGATGGTGATCCGAAATGTCGTGTTACTGTTTGTCTTTTAGGGAAAATTGCGCCGGAAATGTTGGTCGGGCAATTGTGAAATGTTGGAAATAGTCTTTGTAAAAAGTTAAATTTAAGCGGTTTCGAGGCCGCTGAGGTTGTGGCGGCGGATGGTGTGTGGTGAAGATGTGTCAAGCGATGCAGTCGTCGAGGGCTGCGATTATTGCTTCGCGGTCCATGTTGCGGCCGATGAAAACGATTTTCTGCATCCGGTCGCCGTAGACGTCGTCCCAGTCGCGCATTAGTCCGGGTTCGCGTGCCATCAGTTCCTCGAGTTCTTCGGCGGGGGCTGTGGCATACCATTTTCCGCAGGCTGTCAGTTTTTTCTGGATGCCGGCCTGTTCGAACAGGTAGGTCATGTCGGGCTCTTCGTCGAAATAGCAGATGCCTTTGGCGCGGATGACTCCTTTTGGCCAGTTGCGTCCGACGAAATAGTCGAATTTGTTGAGCGACATTGCGGGGCGTCTGTAGTAGACGAATGTCGAGATTCCGAATTCGCCTACGTCGCCTTCCTGATCCGGGTGGTGGTGATGGCAGTGGCAGATTCCGTGATCGTGGTCGCAGTGGCTGTGGTCGTGGCTGTTGTCGTGGTCGCAGTGGCTGTGGTGGTGTTCTTTCTCGATTTCCTCGAGGGGTTTTTCGATTTCCTTTATCCATGTCGCGGATGTCGCGACGCGTCCGAAGTTGAATCGTCCGGTGTTGAGGATCGAGTCGAAGTCGATGTCGGCATAGTCGGTATCGATTATTTCGGCTTCGGGCTGGATGGCGCGTATTGTGGCGCGTATTTTCTTTGCGTCGGCGGGTGATACTTCTGAAATCTTATTGAGCACGACTACGTTGCAGAATTCGATCTGCTGGATGATCAGGTTCTCGATCTCTTCTGGCTGGATGGAGTCGGCGGTTAGCGATTTGCCGGCGGCGAATTCGCTCTGGAGGCGCAGGGCGTCGACGACGGTCACGATGCAGTCGAGTCTCGGGGTTCCGAAGCGGTTTATCTGCGGGCCCATTGCCTGTATGGAGCATATTGTCTGTGCGATCGGTTCGGGTTCGCATATGCCGCTTGCTTCGATCACTATATAGTCGAAGCGATCTCCTTCCATCAGGTCGGTCAGCTGCTCGACGAGGTCCATTTTCAGGGTGCAGCAGATGCATCCGTTCTGTAGGGCGACAAGGCTGTCGTCGTTGCTGCCGACGATTCCGTCGCGTGCTATCAGTTCGGCGTCGATATTGACTTCGCCGATGTCGTTGACGATAACGGCAAAGCGGATTCCGCGGCGGTTAGAGAGGAGTCGGTTGACGAGGGTTGTTTTGCCGCTTCCGAGATAGCCGGTCAGCAGCAGTACTGGCATTTCGCGTTTGGTTTCCATGACGGTTCGATGCGATTACACAATAATAATATATAATGGGATATAACTATATAAGGGAGTATGCAATATGCTAAGGAGGATCGGTCTGATTCCTGTGATGCAAAATTACTGAAAAAATGTGATTCGCCCCTATTGATCAGTTTTCTTTTTTGCGGCGGTTTCGGCTGAGGGCGCCGACTGGATTTCGATGATGTCGGAGAGCCGCATGGTGTAGAGTCGTGAGTCGTGTTCGCGGCGCACGAGGTTGTCGATGCCGTTGCCGGCCGATGCGAGGTGGATGCGGTTGCGTGTGGCGAGGTTGCGGTTGATCGTGTCCATTGTTTCCATCAGCCGGCGATGTTTCTCGTCGTCGTCCACGCTGGTGAACAGGTTGCGCTGGATTTGGTCTCGCGGCCGGAGGCGTCCGATCGTCACTCCTGCTTTTTTGTAGCCATAGCCTTTGCGGAAGATCGATCTCAGGGCTTCGGTCGCGGCGCTTGCGAGTTCGGGGGTGAAGTCGGTAGGGTCGGCCAAACGTAGGGTGGCGGTGTTGAAATACTGCGGGGCGCGCTGGTGGAAGCGGTTGGTGCACAGGTAGACGGTGATTTCCTCGGCGGCCGAGTTCTGGCGCCGTAGTTTGCGGGCTATGATTGAGGTGAAGGTGCAGACGGCCTTTCGCAGGTCTTCGAAGTCATAGAGGTCGGTCGCGAAGGAGCGCGACGAGGTGATTGTCTGTTTGTCGGGTGTCGCTTTTTCAACCGGGATCGACGGGATGCCGTTTAGCTCGCGCCAGGTTCGTTTTCCGGTGGCGTTGAAGATCCGGCTGATTGTGGCCTCGTCGAGGTCGGCGAGCTGGCGGGCTGTGGTGATGCCTCGTTCTGTGAGTTGTTTCGAGAGGCGGCGTCCGATGCCCCATGTGTCGCGGATGTCGGTGAGTTCGAGTGCTTTCAGTCGCTTTGTCTCGCTGTCGATGAGGCATGCTCCGCGGTAGCCGGCATGTTTCTTTGCGAATCCGGCTGCGATTTTGGCAAGTGTCTTGGTCGGGGCTATGCCGACTGATACGGGGATGCCGGTGTGTCGGCTGACGTGCCGGACGATGTAGCGTCCGAAGTCTTCGATGTCGCCTGTGCCGGCGTCGATTGTCATGAAGGCTTCGTCGATCGAGTAGATTTCGATCGGGGTGGAGCACATGGATTCGAGGGTGGCCATGACGCGTGAGGAGATGTCGCCATATAGCCGATGGTTGCCGGAGATGACGGCGACGTTGTTGGCTTCGCAGAATTCTCTGATCCTGAAGAAAGGCATGCCGCGCTTTAGTCCGATGCTTTTCGCTTCGTTGGAGAGTGCTACGGCGCATCCGTCGTTGTTGCTGAGCACGATGACCGGCCGCCCGATCAGGTCGGGTCGGAAGAGCCGTTCGCACGAGACGAAAAAGTTGTTGCAGTCGATCAGTGCAATCATTGGCGGATGGTGAGGGGTCAGTGGCGGCGTCGGGTGGCTTTTATTGTATAGGTGACGATGCCCCAGATGATCAGTTCGTTTCCGTCTCTGACCGGTATGGGGTCGTAGCTGCGGTTTGAGGGCATCAGGAAGATGTCGCCGTTTCCGGTGATGTGTATTCTTTTAAGGGTGAATTCTCCGTCGAGGCAGCAGACTGCGAGATCGCCGTTGGCTGCTTCGAGTGCGCGGTCGATTATGATGATGTCGCCTTCTTCGATTCCTTCTTCGATCATTGAGTCGCCGACGACGCGGCCGTAGAAGGTGGCGACCGGGTGCTGGATCAGATCCCGGTTGAGGTCGATGGTCTCCGTAATGTAGTCCTGTGCCGGGCTTGGAAAGCCGGCGCGAATGCCGGAGTCGGCATATGGAAGCTCGAGCCGGGACGATGTGTCGGATCTGTAGAGCAGGATTGTTTCTTCTGTTGCTTTCATAGGTAGATGCAAAATTAAGTATAATTTTTCTGTAGGTGAAAACTGAGCCGCAAAAAAATGAGGGGTCTGTGACGCGGGACTGATAAGAAATGCGAAAAAAAAAGATAAAAAATTTTTAAGGGGCTAAATATCTGTAGATCTTGTAGGTAACTGGCGGAATGGGGTTGGGTGGCGAAAAAAATAACAAAAAAAGTTTCGAAAATATTTGCACAATCCAAAAAGTCGCCTTAACTTTGCACCGCAAAACGGCAAGAGAGCCACTTGAAAATCTCAAAAATTCTGGTGCGGTAGTTCAGTTGGTTAGAATACATGCCTGTCACGCATGGGGTCGCGGGTTCGAGTCCCGTCCGCACCGCCGAGGAGAGAGGAGAATGAGCAATACTCTACTTAGTTTTACTAAGTGATATTTGCTCATTCTTTTTTTTGTGTATGTCTGTTTGTGTAGCGCTCGGCCGCAGGTGGCGGTGGTGTCGCGTTGTGATTCCGTGGGGGCGGACGATGGTTTCCGGCAGGGGCGGGATGACGCTGCTGCCGGAGGGAAGCGGAAAAGCTGTTTCGCAGAAAAATAAATTTGCGGGAATGGTTAATTTAGTTTAATTTTGCAGATAATAACTTGCAAGAAACTTGTAACTTAATTTTATATTAAACTAAATCCCTAACTGCTATGTGGTTAACATGTTCATCCGTGGGTAGGAAGCTCGTGATGTCAATTACCGGAGCTTGTCTTATCCTGTTCTTAACCTTCCATGCGGTGATGAATGCAGTAGCGCTGTTCAACCCCGCTGCCTACAATGACGTCTGCGAATTTTTGGGCGCCAACTGGTATGCGTTGATTGCCTCAGCCGGCCTCGCAGCCCTCTTCATCATCCACATTCTCTATGCCATCTGGCTGACACTTCAAAACCGTAAGGCTCGCGGTAACGACCGTTACAACGTCGTGTCGAAGCCTCCTCAGGTAGAATGGTCGTCACAGAACATGCTCGTTCTGGGCTTCGTTGTCGTTGCATTTATCGTAGTCCACCTGATTCAGTTCTGGGCCAAGATGCAGTGGCAGGAACTCCGTCACGCCGAACTCAGCGTGCTTCCGCAGCTCGACGGTGTGCCCGTTCAGCCCGCAATGGGAACACTTTTCCTTCAGATCGCTTTCTCGCAGATCTGGACTCCGATCGTCTACATTATCGGTTTCATCGCTCTTTGGTTCCACATCAACCACGGTTTCTGGTCGATGTTCCAGTCTTGCGGCTGGAATAATGACATCTGGATCGGCCGTCTGAAGAAGATCGGTTTCTGGTGGAGCACGATCGTTGTTCTTCTCTTCATCGCACAGGCAGTTGTGTTCACTGTCAAGGCCAACAACAAGTCATTCCTGACCGACGTAGCTCTTCAGGAGCAGTATGCGGAAAGCTGGAACGTCCAGGCTGAAGCTCTCGTTGAAGACTTCCAGGCAGGTCTCACCAAGCAGATGTCCTCGCTTCAGAGCGAATTCGAAGCTGCCCAGGCAGCCGGCGATCAGGCTGCAATGCAGTCGCTCAGCCAGAAAGCCCAGCAGATGCAGAGCGAATATGTCGCCACTTCCGGAGCTGCTTTTGTTGAAAAAGCCGACGCTATCGTGGCAGCTTATGACAAGCAGTGTCCCGACATGAAGGGCGCAAACAACGCTATCGCTCAGCTTCAGGGCATGGCAATGCAGATCAAGCAGATGATCTCATCCGCCGCTCCCTCGTCACCTCAGGGCGAAATTGTCAGCGAAGAAGCTGAAATCGTCACTGAAGAGACTGCCCCTGCAGGAAACACTAACGAAACAGATACCGTAACTAATAAATAACTCAAGGATATGGCCAAATTAGAAGACGTAAAGGGTATGATCGACTCTACCCCTATCATGAAGGATTACGCCGACATCGAGAGCTCCAAACTTCCGGAGTTTAAGATCGATTCGAAAATCCCCGAAGGTCCTATCGCTGAGAAGTGGACCAACTATAAGGCTCACCAGAAGCTTGTGAACCCCGCCAACAAACGTAATCTCGACATTATTGTTGTCGGTACGGGTCTCGCCGGAGCTTCTGCCGCTTCGACACTCGCCGAACTCGGCTTCAACGTGTGGAACTTCTGCATTCAGGATTCACCCCGCCGCGCTCACTCGATCGCCGCACAGGGAGGTATCAACGCAGCCAAGGACTACCAGAACGACGGCGACTCAGTCTATCGTCTTTTCTATGACACAGTCAAGGGTGGCGACTTCCGTTCGCGCGAAGCCAATGTCTACCGTCTGGCTGAGGTCTCAAACAATATCATCGACCAGTGTGTTCAGCAGGGCGTTCCCTTCGCCCGCGAATACGGCGGTCTGCTTGCCAACCGCTCGTTTGGCGGCGCGCAGGTTTCGCGTACGTTCTACGCCAAGGGCCAGACCGGCCAGCAGCTCCTTCTCGGAGCCTACGCTTCGCTCAACCGTCAGATTGAAAAGGGTCAGGTCCGCTCGTTCAACCGTCGTGAAATGCTTGATCTCGTTATGATCGACGGCCGCTGCCGCGGTGTCATCATGCGCAATCTCGTGACCGGCGAACTCGAACGCTATGCCGCCCATGCGGTTGTTCTCGCGACCGGTGGCTATGGCCGCACATTCTTCCTCTCGACAAACGCAATGGGCTGCAACGGCTCAGCTGCGATCCAGGCTTTCAAGAAGGGCGCATATCTGTCGAACCTCGCGTTCACTCAGATCCACCCGACCTGTATCCCCGTCCACGGCGAAGACCAGTCGAAGCTTACGCTCATGAGCGAATCGCTCCGTAACGACGGCCGTATCTGGGTGCCGAAGAAGAAAGAAGACGCCGAAGCTATCCGTGCGGGCAAAAAACGTCCGACCGACATCCCCGACGAAGACCGCGACTTCTATCTCGAACGCCGCTATCCCGCTTTCGGTAACCTCTGCCCCCGCGACATCGCTTCGCGTGCCGCCAAGGAACGCTGCGATGCCGGCTATGGTGTCGGAACCGGCAATGCCGTCTATCTCGACTTCAAATATGCGATCGAGCGTCTGGGTGCGGATGTTGTCCGCGACCGCTACGGCAACCTCTTCGACATGTATCAGATGATCTCTGACGACAATCCCTATGAGACTCCGATGATGATCTTCCCCGCTTCCCACTACACTATGGGCGGTATCTGGGTCGACTATGAACTCCAGACTTCTGTCAAGGGTCTCTTCGCGATCGGCGAATGTAACTTCTCTGACCACGGTGCGAACCGTCTCGGCGCGTCGGCTCTCATGCAGGGTCTTGCCGACGGTTACTTCGTGCTTCCCTACACAATGCAGAACTATCTGAGCGATCAGATCAAGGTGCCCCACTTCACAACAGACACCCCCGAGTTCGACAAAGCTGAGAAGGATGTGCGCGCACGTATCGAGAAACTCATGAACATCAAGGGAACCAAGAGCCCTGATGAAATCCATAAGAGACTCGGCCACGTAATGTGGGATCTCGTCGGCATGGGACGTACGCTCCAGAGCCTCGTCAAAGCTCTCGATGAACTCGAAGAGGTCAAGAAGGAGTTCTACAGCGATCTGCGTATCGTCGGCGACGCCAACGATCTCAACACTGAGCTCGAAAAGGCACTCCGTCTTGAAGACTTCCTTGTGATGGCCAAGATGATGGCGATCGACGCTCTCCACCGCAACGAATCGTGTGGCGCTCACTTCCGCGAGGAATATCAGACCGCTGACGGCGAAGCTGCCCGCAACGACGAGCAGTACATGTATGTCAGCTGCTGGAAGTATACCGGCGACGACGAGAAGCCCATCCTTCTCAAAGAGCCCCTCAACTATGAGGCTATCAAGGTTCAGACACGTAACTACAAGTCGTAATCATAACCTTTTCTTCACCACTTTTTAATAAAAGACATCAATGGAAACTACAATAAGCGTAAATCTGAAAATTTGGCGTCAGCGTGGTCCTAAGGAAAAGGGTCAGTTCGTCAATTACCATCTCGACAATGTGTCGACCGGCAGTTCGTTCCTTGAAATGCTTGATATGCTCAACCAGAAACTCGTTGAGCAGAATGAAGAGCCCGTCGTTTTCGACTCTGACTGCCGCGAAGGTATCTGCGGTATGTGTTCGCTCTACATCAACGGACATCCCCACGGTCCGGTGCAGGGCATCACAACCTGTCAGCTCCACATGCGTAAGTTCAATGACGGCGACACAATCACCATCGAACCCTGGCGTTCGGCTGCCTTCCCCGTGGTCCGCGACCTTATGGTTGACCGCAATGCCTTCGACAAGATCCAGCAGGCCGGCGGCTACGTGTCGTTCAATTGCGGAGGCGCTCAGGATGCCAACAGCCTTCCCATCTCGAAAGAGGTTGCTGACGTAGCAATGGACTCGGCTACATGTATCGGCTGCGGTGCATGTGTTGCAGCCTGCAAGAACGGTTCGGCAATGCTCTTCGTGTCGGCCAAAGTGAGCCAGTTCGCTCTTCTGCCCCAGGGACAGGTTGAGCGTGCGCGTCGTGCGCGTGCGATGGTGCGCCGCATGGATGAGCTCGGCTTCGGAAACTGTACGAACACAGGTGCATGTGCGGCGGAATGTCCCAAGAATGTTCCTCTGAGCAACATTGCCCGTCTCAACCGCGAATTCATCAAAGCCAAGATCGCCGACTAAACTCCGGCATCACAATAGCAATTTAAAACGGCGCGCCTTCACGGGTGCGCCGTTTTTTTGTCGGCTACATGCAGTCCGCTCAAAGACATGATGTGGCGCGGGATCACGTCCGATGCCAAACGGGCTTGCGCCAATCTCCATTACCCACCCGCCGCATGTTTTACGGGGCATGGCCGCGTGTCGCAGTGGAACATTTTTTGGGGGGCACTCCGGTGCCGGTGGCTAAGAAAACAGCACTTCATGGACAGTCGACAGTCGGGATTTATACGGGAATTTAATAACAGGGTGTTGAAATTATTTTGAAAAAATTGGATTTATGGAAATAAATGTTAACTTTGTGGATATTTACGTCTTAGCACATACATTCCAATAGATGAGAAAGTATCTGTCGATTCCGTCGCTGTCCGTTGTCGTAGATGCGTCGGCAACAGTTGCCGGCCCTCTTGCGGGGATGTGGAGCTCTTCGGATTCGGTAGCCGTGCGTGACCCGTTAATGATTGATTCTGTCATTCCCCGGGGCGAGATGTTTGAATTTTCCTCTTTGCTTTCGTTAGGTTTGCGCCACAAGACAGTCAAAGAGGCGATGCTGGTGTCAGACACTGCGGGCATGATCGCTCTGTCAGTGCCTGGACTGGATGATGCTACGCTGCGTGTGCTTCAACCCGTATGGAAATGGAATGGAGGCTCTGTCATGATGGGTGGGAAAGATCTCTATCCGCGGCGTGATCTCTGAAAACAGATTCTATCGATGCAAATATGATTCAAACTATAATCTTTTTAACTTTAAATCTAATAAGTTATGCAACTATTAAAGACTTTATTGCCTTCGTTATCTGTCGTGGCGGCAATCATGGCGCCTTGTCATGTAAGTGCGGATGTGGCCCATCTGCTTCCTAAAGTCAAGGAGCTGAGTGTCACGGAAGGCAGCATGCCTTTGGCTTCTCTGTCGATTGATGACCCGCAGCATACCGTGGCTCTCGAACGGTATCTGAAGGAGGCCGGGGCCGATGTGACCGGCGGCAATGGCCTGCCTGTCACCGTCGAGTATGTCGACGTCATTCCAGGCGTGTTCCGACATGACTTTCCCGATTATCCGGATGAGGAATACAATCTTGTGATCACTGCTGACGGTGTCAGGATCAAGGCAGTGTCCACCGCCGGAGTGATACGTGCGGCGCAGACCATAGCGCAACTGGCCATAGACCGCAACGGCTCTCTGCCCTGCGTAGAGATCACCGACTGGCCGGCGTTTAAGGTTCGTGGATATATGCACGATGTCGGCCGCTCGTTTCTTGAGTATGAAACCCTGTTGCGCCACATTGATCTGCTGGCTCATTTCAAAATCAACACATTCCACTGGCATCTAACTGAAAATCAGGCCTGGCGTTTTGAAGTCGAAGGGTATCCGCAGCTTACTTCAGACGAGAGCATGACTCGCTATCCTGGCAAATATTATACACAGGAGCAATGCGCGGCACTGGTAAAATATGCTTCTGAGCGTGGTGTCGTGGTCATTCCGGAAATTGATATGCCCGGCCATAGCGCGGCGTTTACCCGGGCCATGGGCTTCTCCATGCAGACGGATCAGGGAGTCGTGGTGCTCAAAGAAGCTCTCCGGCAGCTTGCGGAGACATTTGCCGACTCACCCTACATCCACATCGGTGCGGACGAGGTGTCGCTGACATATCCCCGTTTCCTTGAGATAATGACTCAATATGTTCAGAATACGCTGCACCGCAAGGTCGTGGTGTGGAATCCGATCAGCAATTTCACCATTACCGATAAGACCGGTTTTGACATGACCACCACATGGCATCCTACGGGAAGAGCCGTGACAGGCATACCTAACGTCGACACCCGTTATAATTACGCCAATCTGATGGATATGTTCGCGGACCCCGTGGGTCTTTTCCGTAGCACTATCTATCATGAACCTCAGGGCACTAAGGATGTAGTGGGGGCGATCACCGCGCTGTGGAACGACCGCAGGATGGCCACGGAAGAAGATATTGTAAGGCAGAATAATTTTTATGTCGTGGCTCTGGTCAACAGTGAGCGTGCCTGGGTCGGCGGACGTAAACAGTATGTCGAACAGGGTGGTGCGATGCTGCCTCTGGCCGGAGAGGAATTTAATGATTTCGCCGATTGGGAACAGCGGTTCCTGCTTCATAAGAGCGGAATTCTTAAGGATGAGTCCATTCCTTACGTGCGTCAGACGAATATACGCTGGCGTATCACCGAACCGATGCCCCACGGAGGTAATGTGGATGCAGTGTTGCCGCCTGAGACCTCCGAACCGGCCAAGAGCTACCAATACAACGGCAAGACCTACGGCACCCGTCAGGCTACCGGTGCCGCCGTGTATCTGAGACATAGCTGGGGCGATTATGTGAAAGCCCTGTTTAATAACGGTCCGTCGGACAATGTGACCAGCTATGCCTACACCTACGTTTATTCGCCTGTTGACCAGACGGTCGGTGCGTTTATCGAGTTTCAGACCTATGGCCGCAGTGAGGTGTATCCATCCCCCATGCCCGGCGAATGGGACCGCAAAGGCTCAGATATATGGATCAATGATCAGCGTATAGATCCTCCGACGTGGATCGGATCGACAACTCCGGGATCGATCAATACTGAAGATCTGCTCGGCAATCAGAATTTCACGGCGAGGGAGCCGTCGCGCGTGCAGCTTAAAGAAGGATGGAACAAGGTGCTGATCAAGCTGCCATACTGCCATCTGCCCAACATCAGGCTGAACCAGTGGATGTTTACTTTTGTTCTGACCGATCTTGAGGGCAAGAATGCTCTTGATGGGGTGATCTACAGCCCCGACAAACTCACTGACGAGAATGCCGAGACTCTTAACGCAGTGGTTGAAGAGACCGAAGCGTGGATAAGTTCCATGTTCAAGGATGTCCCCGGATATTATGACAGGAATATGGCCGCAGGTCTCATTGCCCTGATCGAAGAAGTGAAAGGGACTTTCAACGACGATCTCAGCAAGGAGCAGAGAGACGCGCAGGTCGAGCAGCTGATTCAAGAGCGTGACAAACTTGAGTCGGCACTTGCTTCGGCCAGTATCATCCAGCCACGTCAGTTTACGGACTGGGGCAGTGATATGGTCTACTATCTGTCGACCCCTAAGCGCGACAACCGCTATCTCACCAGCTACGGCAGAGACGCCAAGGCAAAGGGCGACGGTGCGCCTTCAGAAGCTGCAGGATGGATATTCAAGGAGCGTACAGACGGAAAATGGGATATAGTCAACTATGCTGACGGCACATTTCTCAGTGCGCAGTCCAATTTCAACAGTCCTATATATACCCGATCCGGTCGCCCTGATTCCGGGTGGGAAGTGAAACCTGCATCGGAACTTGGCTTTGTGATAATTACGAGCGGTTCCGTACAGCTCAATCAGACAAATTCAGGTCTGCAGTATGATATATACAACTGGGGCAATGGCGACAATATCTCGGACACCGGATGTCAGTATGCCTTTACTGTTGCCGATGACCTGATACCCTCGTCGGTGCAGGAGATAACCGGAGATGCCGATGGATGTCAAGACGGCGCTTTGTATGATCTGGCCGGGCGTCGGTATTCCGACGGCGCAGCTACACCCCCGGGAGTGTATATCTCCAACGGTCGTAAAGTTATGATACGCCGATAATTGTAGCTGTGAATGATTTTAGCGGGAGCTGTCTGATGTCAGACAGCTCCCGCTCTGTCTGTATGATATATACGTTGGCCCACCGCGATATGTGCGTTCGGGCAATCCCGACCATGTCATTGAAAGCATCTTCTGGATCGGGTCGCGGATGCCCTCGGACCGTTCGACTCCGCCCTGATGCTGGTGGATTGCGGTGAACTTTGCTATGGTTGTATTGTTTATAAACACGAGAAACGAAAATAAAGGAAAAATTTCGCTAATTTGTGATGAAAGTTTCATAATTTTGTAGTGATAACCGGAAATTAAATTTAATGTCCTTGCAAATTACCGATAATATTTATTCTGTGGGGATCGACGATCCTTCCGTCAGAGTGTTTGAGGCGCAGTATTCGGCGCCGCATGGAATGAGCTATAATTCTTATGTGATCGCCGACCGGATGATTGCCGTGATGGATTCTGTCGAGTCCGGAGGAGGCGACCCGTGGGTGGCCGACATACTCGACGCTACCGGCGGACGCCATCCCGATTATCTGGTGGTCCATCATATGGAGCCGGATCATTCGGCGAATATCCTGACAGCACTCGGCGCTTTTCCGGCGCTGAAGATAGTCACATCGGCGCCGGCGGCTAAGATGTTGCCTCAGTTTTTTCCTGACTTCGATTTCTCCGGTCGCGTGATTACGGTGAAAGAGGGCGACACTCTCGCTCTGGGCGACCACACGCTCCGGTTCCTGTCGGCGCCGATGGTCCACTGGCCCGAGGTCATCGTGAGCTATGAGGAGTCGACTCGCACCCTTTTCTCGGCAGATGCGTTCGGCAAGTTCGGAGCTATCAGTCATAACGATGACTGGGTTTCGGAGGCGCGCCGCTATTATGTCAATATTGTCGGCCGCTACGGATCGCAGGTCGCTTCGCTGCTTAAGAAGCTTGGCGGACTCGACATTGTCCGGATCGCTCCGCTCCACGGACCGGTGCTCGACGTAGATCTGCAGCGATATATCGGCCTTTACGGCCTGTGGAGTTCATACGCTCCTGAGGCCGATGGCGTCCTGATCGCCTATGCGTCGATCTATGGCGGAACCGCCGAAGCGGCTCTTGAACTGGCGGATATGCTCCGGCAGCGCGGCGTCTCGAATGTCGAGGCGATGGATCTGTCGACGTGCATGATGAGCGAGGCTGTCGCTCAGGCGTTTCGCTATTCGGCACTTGTCCTCGCCTCTCCGACCTACGACGCCGGGCTCTTTCCCGTCATGGACGAATTCATTCGCCATCTGGCCAAGAAGAACTTCCGGAACCGTGCCGTCGGTTATGTTGAAAACGGTTCGTGGGCTCCGATCGCGGCCCGTAAGATGTCGGAAAGCATGTCGAAGCTGCCGGGAATCCGTGGGATAGAACCCGTCGTGACAGTCCGTTCGCGTCTCAGCCGTGAGTCGCGGGACAGCCTGCAGCTTCTGGCCGAATCGATAGAGAAAACAATACAGACAAAATAATTATTAACCAAAATCCAACAAACTCAACTACTATGGAATTTCTTACTGATGAAAAGCTCCTTATCGTAGGTGCGGCCGGTATGATCGGCTCTAACATGGCTCAGACAGCCATGATGATGAAACTCAGCTCCAACATCTGTCTCTACGATCCCTATGCACCCGCACTCGAAGGCGTAGCTGAAGAGATGTTTCATTGCGCGTTCGAAGGTGTCAACCTGACTTTCACCTCCGACATCAAGGAAGCATTCACTGGAGCAAAATACATTGTGTCCAGCGGTGGCGCAGCCCGTAAGGCAGGCATGACCCGTGAGGACCTCCTCAAGGGAAATGCGGAAATTGCTGAAAATTTCGGTAAGAATGTACGTGCATACTGTCCTGATGTCAAATTTGTTGTCGTTATCTTCAACCCGGCTGACATCACAGGTCTGATCACACTTCTCTACTCGGGCCTGAAACCCTCTCAGGTTGCTACTCTCGCAGCGCTTGACTCGACCCGTCTGCGCAGCGAACTTGCAAAATATTTCCACATCTCTGCCGACAAGGTTAAGAACTGCCGTACGTTCGGTGGCCACGGCGAGCAGATGGCAGTCTTCGCTTCGACCGCTACGGTTGACGGAACTCCGCTTACCGAACTCATCGGTACTGAAAAACTTCCCCTCGAAGACTGGGAAGCTCTCAAGGTCCGCGTGATCCAGGGCGGTAAGAACATCATCGACCTCCGCGGACGCTCTTCGTTCCAGAGCCCGGCTTATGTTTCTATCGAGATGATCGCAGCCGCTATGGGTGGCAAACCTTTCACATGGCCTGCAGGAACATATGTCAACGACGGTCAGTTCCAGAACATCATGATGGCTATGGAAACAACTATCGACACAACCGGTATCCACTACAAGGAAGTTGCCGGAACCGATGGCGAGAAAGCAGAACTCGAAAAGAGCTACAAGCACCTTTGCGAAATGCGTCAGGAAGTCATCAATCTCGGAATCATGCCTGCTGTTGAAGACTGGAAGAAGCTCAACCCCAATATGTAATTCCTGTCAGAAAGAGAATGATCTCCCAGGGTGTCCGGATTCAACCGGGCACCCTGTTTTGTTTTTGCGGCTGTGGGTTCTGCGGTGCGGATGGCTCGATAAAAATGTTCTGAAACTCAGACCCCGTTCCCACCAAAAAATCTGTCACCACCGGGGCCGCATATCACTCGAGCGGTATGCGGTGATGATGTAATTTAATGCCTGCAGGCGGGGTGTGGAACGTACCTTCCTGTGGCTTGCCGGAACTCACCACAGTCATATTTATGCTCTGTTGTACGTGGCATGAGACGCCGTCGCCTCACCCCGGTGTAGACAAATATTTGGGGACGGAGTCTCATTTCCGACAAAAAATCAGCAAAATAGATTGCCGGCGTTGGGAATTTTGAAGAAATTTAGTAACTTTGCAGAGTTTTTTCAACCAATATTGTCCCCGTGGGAAAGTTTACAGACTATAAATTGCCTCTGAAAAGTCTTCCTGAAGGTGCTCATTCATTTGAGTATCACCTTGATAAGAAGTTTTTCGAAAATATGGAGAGTCCCGACATCCATGATGCGGATCTTCATGTTGCACTCAGTGTGACATACAAGCGGGATATTTATACTCTCGACTTTGCCATTACCGGAACGATCACTCTTATCTGCGACCGATGTCTCGACGATCTGGTCATGCCGGTCGATACAGACTATCACATCAATGTCAGATACGGAGAGGACTACAACGACGAAGCCGACGATCTTCTCGTCATTCCGGAGAGCGACAATTATCTGAATGTGGCCTATATGCTCTATGACACGGTCGCTCTGACGATACCGATCAAGCATGTCCACCCGCTCGGAAAGTGCAATCGCCAGATGAGTCAGATGCTGAAGAAACACCGTGCGCGCCCGGCTGGCGAAGACGGCGATCTGGAAGACCGCCTCATTGACGAAATGGAAGCAATGGACGATTCCGCCGACGTTTCCGAAACTCCGACCGATCCGCGCTGGGACGCCCTCAGAGGGCTCGCCTCGAACGAAATGACAGACTGACCTCTCCGTCCGGAGTCCGGAAACGGAAGTCAGACAGAACAATAAAAATAATAACTCAATAATAACTAAACAACAATGGCACATCCCAAACGCAAACAATCGAAGACCCGCACTGCCAAACGTCGTACCCACGACAAAGCCGTAGCCCCCACTCTGGCACTCTGCCCGAACTGCGGCGCATGGCACATCTATCACACTGTGTGTGGCGAGTGTGGTTACTATCGTGGCAAAGTAGCCATCGAAAAAGCTGAAATGGCCTAAACCATCCCAGGCCCAGCGGCCTCGTCAGATGTGTTTCAACCAGTTCACAACGATTAGCCGGCGGTGATTGATGAAATCGCCGCCAGTAATTGCATATAACGCTTCTTATTTTTTTATTCAACTCTAACCCACCTTTTCAAAAATGATAAATGCAAGAATTGCCGGCGTGGCGTCATACGTGCCGGACGATATACTTGACAATGAGATGCTTTCGAAAATGGTCGATACGTCGGATGAATGGATCATGACACGTGTCGGCGTCAAAGAGCGTCGCATCCTCAAGAAAGAGGGTGAGGGATCCTCTTACCTCGGAATTCAGGCTGTCAACCGTCTGCTCGAGAAAACCGGAACCCGTCCGGAGGAAGTTGATCTTCTGATCTGTGCGACCTCTAACCCCGACTACCGTTTCCCCTCGACAGGCTCGATCATTGCCCACGGCTGCGGAATGACTCAGGCCTATGCCTATGACATTCAGGCCGCATGTGCCGGTTGCATCGTGGCTCTTCAGGACGGAGCCGCATATATCAAATCGGGACTCCGCAAAAAAGTCGTTGTCGTTGCTGCCGAAATGATGTCGTCGATGGTCAACTACGATGACCGCACAACCTGTCCGCTCTTCGGTGACGGTGCTGCCGCAATGCTTCTCGAACCGACTGAAAAGGAAGTTGGAGTCATGGACGCTGTGTTCCATGTCGACGGTGTCGGCCGTGACCACCTTCTGATGCGTGCGGGCGGCTCAGTGAAGCCCGCGTCGCACGAAACCGTTGACGCCGGCGACCATTTCGTTTATCAGGACGGTCGCTTCGTCTACAAGCACGCTGTCACCGACATGCTTGAGTCGACTCTCGATATCTGCAAGCGCAACAATCTCGACATGGAGTCTGTCGACTATCTGATTCCCCATCAGGCCAACCTCCGTATCATCGAGGCCGTTGCCCAGCGCGCAGGCATCGCTCCCGAAAAGGTGCTTGTCAATATCGAATATCGCGGCAACACCTCGGCTGCATCCATTCCTTTGTGTATTTCTGAAAACGAAAGCCGTCTGAAACCGGGCGATAAGCTTGTTCTGACTGCGTTCGGCGCCGGATTCACATGGGGTGCGATGTATGTCATCTGGGACATCTGACAACTTGCCTGAAGCCTCTTTGCCGGCGACTGCAAATGCCGGAAAACGGGCGGTCTCTGAAAAAATAACGCGTGGATAGCATCTTTTAAGGTGCTATCTGTGTTTTTATTTCAGGGAGCTTTTTCCCGACAACCAAATAACCAAAATTCAATCTCATGACCGAAAGCCACAAAGCCGGTTTTGTCAACATTGTCGGCAATCCGAACGTCGGAAAATCAACGCTGATGAACGATCTCGTCGGCGAACGAATAAGCATAATAACATCAAAGGCACAGACAACGCGCCATCGAATTATGGGCATTGTCAACGCGCCGGACTATCAGATCGTTTTTTCGGATACGCCCGGAGTCCTCAAACCGAAATATAAACTCCAGGAAAGCATGCTCGACTACTCCGAGGGTGCGCTGACCGATGCCGACGTGCTGCTCTATGTCACTGACGTTGTCGAGGATCCGACAAAAAACGCTGAATTCCTTGCTCGTGTGGCCCGTGAGACGGTGCCGGTGCTGCTCGTGATCAACAAGATCGACCTTCTGCGCGATCAGTCGCAGCTTGAAGAGATCGTCGCAAAATGGAAAACGCTGCTTCCCGCAGCCGAAATTTTCCCGACCTCGGCGCTTGAGCATTTCAATGTCAAGTCGATCATGGACCGTATTCTCGAGCTGCTGCCCGAGTCGGCCCCTTATTTCGGAAAGGATGCTCTGACCGACAAACCTGCAAGATTTTTCGTCACGGAGATCATCCGCGAGAAGATTCTGCTGAACTATCAGAAAGAGGTGCCCTACTCGACAGAAGTCATTGTCGAGAAGTTCGACGAGAAGGAGGGTGCGATCCATATTATGGCGGTTGTCTATGTCGAGCGCGATTCCCAGAAGGGAATTCTGATCGGCAAAGGGGGCGCTATGCTGAAGAAAGTGGGGACACAGGCCCGCAAGGATATTGAAACCTTTTTCGGCAAGAGAGTCTTTCTCGAACTGTTTGTCAAAGTCGAGCCGAACTGGCGCAACCGCGAGAACAAGCTGAAAGCGTTCGGATATATAGAATAAAACTAACCACAGGAAATAATAGTAAATGTCACAACTCGTAGCCATAGTCGGACGTCCTAATGTCGGGAAGTCCACTCTTTTCAACCGTCTCACCCGAAGCCGTACCGCAATCGTGGACGATACTGCAGGCACCACCCGCGACCGCCAATATGGCCGTGTCGACTGGAACGGCCGCGATTTTTCAATCGTCGACACCGGAGGCTGGGTCGTGAATTCGGATGATATTTTCGAATCGGAAATCAACAAGCAGGTCCATCTCGCAATTGAGCAGGCCGATGTGATTCTTTTCGCTGTCGACGCCATGAACGGTGTGACCGACCTTGACGATCACGTGGCCGAGATTCTGCGTAAATCGCGCAAGCCGGTGATTCTTGTCGCCAATAAGGTCGACAGTTCCGACTGGCTCTACAATGTCCCCGAGTTCTATTCTCTGGGTCTTGGCGAGCCCTATCCTGTTTCGGCCGTCAACGGCTTCGGCACAGGCGACCTTCTCGATGAAGTTGTCAAGAAACTGCCTGAGACAGACAGTGAGGAGGAGGAGCTCGACGATATTCCGAAGTTTGCGATCGTCGGCCGTCCGAATGCCGGCAAATCGTCGATTGTCAACGCTTTTATCAGCGAGGAGCGAAATATCGTCACCGATATTGCCGGAACAACGCGCGACAGTATCTACACGCGCTACAATAAGTTCGGTTTCGATTTCTATCTTGTCGACACAGCCGGCATCCGTAAAAAGACAAAGGTCAATGAGGATATCGAGTATTATTCCGTGATCCGTTCGATCCGTGCGATCGAGGCTGCCGACGTCTGCATTCTGATGATCGACGCGACCCGCGGAATCGAATCGCAGGATGTCAGCATCTTTTCGCTCATCCAGCGCAACAAGAAGGGGCTTGTGGTCTGCGTCAACAAGTGGGATCTTGTCAAGGACAAATCGGAAGTGGCGATCAAGTATTTCCGCGACACAATCCGCAACCGTTTCGCTCCCTTCACAGACTTCCCGATCATTTTCGGGTCGGCTCTGACGAAACAGCGCATCTACAAAGTGCTTGAGACCGCGGTCGAGGTCTACAGAAACCGTAAGAAGACAATCCCGACCTCTCAGCTCAACACAGTCATGCTCGAGGCCATTGCGGCCTATCCGCCCCCTGCAAACAAGGGAAAATATGTCAAAATCAAATATGTCACCATGCTCAAGGGTGCGCCGATTCCGACATTTATCTTCTTCTGCAATCTTCCGCAGTGGGTCAAGGAACCCTATCGCCGTTATCTCGAAAACAAGATCCGCGAGAACTGGGATTTCACCGGAACGCCGATCAATGTCTTCATGCGTGAAAAATAATCCGGATCAACCCGGACAGAAAAAGATCAGTGGCTGCACACAAAGAGGATGGCAGCCACTGATCTTTTATGATCTGAAGTGTTGTCGGCCGGGATCAGTTGCCAAGAATTTCCGAAAGCGGAATGGTGTTGAACCAGAAGCGGTAGCCTGAGCTGTGGGTGTCGTCGACGTCGTGGACGCCCTCTTCGGTGACGATGCCGACAGATTTGCCGTCGGGCATCAGTGTCATCGAGGAGTAGGCCGCCGGACCGTGCATCACCAGATGGCTGACGGGCCATGTTCTGCCGTTGTCATAGCTGGCGTAGATCGTTATGTTGCTTCGCCACGGACCGGCCGGGAGAGACTGAAGCAGGACATCCTTGCCGTTGTGCCGGACTCGGATGATGTCGCCGTTGCATCTGATGTCGGTCAGGTCATTGTAGTCCTCGAGTTCTTTCCAGGTGACGCCTTTGTCCTTCGAGATGGCGAATTTGCGGTTTGATTTGAAGCGTGCGCGGATGCTCATGAGCAGGTTCCCGTCGGGGAGCTCGACGATTTTCGATTCGTCGCCATCGAGGGTGGCTGGAGTCTTGCTGGCTTTCCATGTCTTGCCGCTGTCGTCGCTGTAGATCGCGTAGCAGGGGAACGGATCGACTCCGTCCTGACGGGTCACGAGAACGAACATCAGACGGCCGTTTTTAAGCTGCACGGCGCGTCCCGAGGAGGCAAAAGCGGCCGTCAGTTTGATCGGCTGTCTGCCGTCCGGGTCAGTTGTGAATATCTGGGAGGAGATGTCGACCGGTTTTTCCCATGTCTTGCCTCCGTCGCGGCTGCGCGAGACGCTTGTGTGGCTCGGAGATGAATCCCAGAGTCCGTTGCCGTGGGAGGATATGACGATCAGGTCGCCCGATTTCCGGTCGTAGACAATCGCCGGGTCGCCGTAGCCGCCGATTTCGTCATGCTCGGCAACTGTAATATATGGCCCCCATGTTCTTCCTCCGTCGGTGCTTCTGCGGGCAACGACGTCGATTCGTCCCGGCAGGTCACCGAGTTTGTCAATGCGTTTGTCGCCGACAACGATGATAGTGCCGTCGGGGAGGGTCTCAATTGCGGGAATGCGGTAGAATTGCGAATCATAATCGCCTTTGTTCATTACGAGCGAGCGGATCGAGCCGTTGCTGTCATAGCTTACCGGAGTCTGCGCTGCAAGGCTCATTCCGGAAGAAATGGTGGCGATGCAGAATGCCGCAGAAGTCAGAAGTCGAGTGATTGGTTTCATGGATGTGAATGTAACAGAGGTGGTTTTTTTGTAGGAAGGAAAAGTGCTGTCGGGAGCCTGGTGGTCGAAGAAGAGGCCGGAGCTCTCAGCAGGTGTGGGGCGCGCGTTTGACGGTGTCGACGCCCGGAATGGCTGAGATGTGGTGCATGATCGACTGGAGTTCGTTGAACGAGTGGACTCCGAGCGAGATCGTGCATGTCACGATCGAGTCGAGTGTGTCGGTGTTGAAAGAATCCATCGAGAGTCCGAGCTGGTTGGTGATGCAGTCGACCAAATCGATGAAAAGATGGAAGCGGTCTACGGCTGTGACTACGATTGTCTCGGGATAGAGCGTGTTGTCGGCTTCGTAGTTGACCGAAACGATGTTGTCGCCCCATTGTGATGCGAGTCTGATTGCTGTCGGGCAGTCGCGTTTGTGGACCGTTATTTCGCCTGTTTCGGGATCGCTGAACCCGACGACCTCTTCGCCGGGTATCGGGTTGCAGCAGCTGCAGCGGGAGAAGTCTTTGCGCGGACGTGTCTCGAGGTATTCTGAGATGAATTGCTTCGCCTTATAGGTGACGCAGCTGCTGAGCCACTCTTCGGTCGGTCCGGCCTCGGAATCGGTGAAAACTTCGACGACGTCGCCGCGATGGAGGCGAGCCTTGACCGATGCGAGAAAGTTGTTGATTCGCGCATAGCGTGCGTGCAGTCCGATTTCCGGCGAGATTTCGAACGCGAAATCGAGCACGGTGGCTTTCTGTGGCATCACTACGGGCTGGCCCGTGGTTGTGAATGTCATTATGTCGTCGTTGTAGAATGTCGTGACGATCTTGTCGATGAATTCGGTTCCCGAGTCTGACTGTGTGACCAGATCGCGGAGGACTTCACGGAATTTTTCGATCCATCGCTGGATATTGTCTTCGGTCCTGTCGGCCACGCATCCGAGCTGAGAGTCTCGGATCATGCGTTCGGAGCTGATGTGGACCTCCTGCCACCGTCCGAAATCGGCGAGCAGTTTGACGTGGAAGCTCTGATAGCCGTTTTCTTTCGGCGAATCAATGTAGTTGGTGATTCCGCCCGGTTTTTCTTTGAAATGGCTTGTCAGGATCGAATAGATTTTGAGGACCATATCCTTCTCTTCGGCAGGCGTCGCGCTGGGGAGTGAAAAGATGACGTCGGTGAAATGGCGGTATTTGAGGTGGTTGAAGTCGTCGCCGAATTTTGCCATCTTCCGCCATACGCTGTAGGGCGCGCGATATTCGACTTTGACTTCGGTTTTGATCCCTTCGGCCAGCAGGGTCGAATGGATCTGCGAGCAGAATCGGGCGAGACGCTGTCGCTGCATCTCTTCGTCGTTGTCGATGAGGGTGCGGAGCTCCGCATATTCATGTGGGCAGCGGAACCGGAAGCTTAGGTTCTCAAGTTCGGTCTTGACATGGTAGAGTCCCAGTCGGTTGGCGAGCGGTGCATAGAAATAGTCGGTTTCACCCGCGATTTTCATCTGTTTGTCGGGGCGCATCGACGAGAGTGTGCGCATGTTGTGGAGCCTGTCGGCCAGTTTTATGAGCATCGCGCGGATGTCATACTGGAACGATTCGAGCATCTGTCGGAAATTATCGACCTGCTTGGTCGATTTGTAGTGGTCGGATTTGCGCTTGGTCAGCACATTGACCAGAAAGGCCACGTCGGGTCCGAAGCGGTTCTCGATGTCTTCGACCGTGTAGTCGGTGTCTTCGACGACGTCGTGGAGAAATGCCGCCATGACGGGATTGGCGTCGAGCATGAGTTCTTCGGCCGCGATATTGGCAACGGCAATGGGGTGGAGAATGTAAGGCTCGCCGGTCTTACGTTTCTGGTTGGCGTGGGCAAGGCGTGCGAGTTCGAAGGCGTTTCGGATCCGCTGAAGCTCTTCAGGGGTTGTCCGCTTTGCCATGACATCGAAAACATGGTCGGCACGCTTGTTTATGAGCTGTTCGTAATCTTTTTCCATTGTCGATAAAGTGAGGAGTGAAACAATTATTTACAAATATACGCATTTTTTTTTGTTTCTCCAATTTGCATTTCGCTTTTATCGACTCATTTTCTTGCGATTCGGCAGCGACGCTCCGTGGTCAGGCGTCGATCGTTTTCGCGTCGTTGATGATCGGCTCCATCAGAGTGTCGACATTGTAGACGGGAAGGGGATAGTTGGCAAGGAAGCTGTTGGATGTGCGGAGGGCGAGCATTCCGCGCAATGCTCCGAGTGCGACGCTGAACATCAGTCTGATGACGTGGGCGTCGACGATGATCTCGTTTTTCGTCAACGTTGCGTCCGGACCGCGGAGTTCGAAATCGGCGCCGACGGTGTAGTCGAGCAGGTGGCGGCACATCTGCGACCGGAATGTCGTGTAGCGGGCCGTCAGCGACAGATGGATTATGTGGCTTCCTGTGTGATGGGCAAAGTCCGACATCAGTTTGACGTCGACGGGAGTGCCTTCGAAGCGCATCATTTCCCAGCGGTAGAAATGGGTGCGGTCACGGTCTTCTTCAATGTTCAGCAGTCGGATGTCGAGCTCTTGTGATTCCATATATTATTTGAATTAGATATGGAATAACAACGGAGCTGAGCGGCTAAATGTTCCGCGCGGGGACTGCCGCCGCGGATGCCTGCATGGCCGTCAGAGGGCTATTTCTTGCGGTTTCTGACGCTACGGGTGGCGGCTGCGGGGGCAGATTTGGGTTTGGCTGTCTTTGCTTTCTTAGCTTTCTTCGCTTTGACGGTCGCTGTGCGTTTAGCTTTTGTTGCGCCGCGTTTTGTCGTGGTCCGCTTGACGGCAGCGGGCGCAGCCTGCTGTGTTGAGTCTGACTGCAGGGTCAGGGCTTCTTCAGCGGCTTTGTTTTCGGCGGCTTCCCGGCGGGCGTGGAGTTCTTCAAGCGATGGAACCCAGAGCTTGCGTTCGAAGCTGTCGAGCGATGCCTGAATGCTGTCGCGTGCGTGCTTGAGCGATTCTGCGTCGGGATACATCTGGACCATCGACTGGTTTTTGAGGTTGCGGGTCTTTATGATGTCACCGTCGTAGAGCCCGAGAAGAAAAAAGTCGTCGTAGGTACACGACGGGAGGTTGTTTTCGTCACTGATGAAAATGTTTTGTGTCGACATATATGGGCGGAGATCGTCGAATCTGACCCAGAACATCGGATATTTCAGCGGTTCCATGCCCCATTCGTCGGAACGGTGGAGGACCGGACAGACTGCTTCGATGACGGTGCGCAGGCGGTTGGTGCGTTTGTCGAATTCGTAGCGCTCGATGATGTAGTAGGAAAGGACCTCGTCGGCAGGGACGTTGGCTTCTTCTACCGTAAATCGCTGGCGTTTGTCGGTGCTTCCCTTGGCGGGAGTGTATTCGATATGGAAACGCTCAAGGACATCCTTGGGAGTCAGTGCGTACTGGTCGGTGAAGATTTCGCGTCCGTCGAGATACTGATAGACCTTCAGCTTTCCGTCGGCAACGAGGCGCAGAATCGTTCGGAAGAGATTTTCCTCTCCGTTGAGGGGCGGCTCGGGGAAATAAAGTGGGGCGTTGGCCGGTTTCGATAGGTCGAGCTGACGGTAGATGACTCTCATCCATGAAAGGTCGGCGTCTGAGACCTGCGGAGTGGTCATCCGCTGCTGCATGCGGGTGGTGATTCCCGGGTTGCTGTCGCGCGAATCGTTTTTGCGCGAGCCTTTGCGCATGGTGGCTGTGCTGTTGTCCTGAGCCGCAGCTTCGATGCAACAGATTGCCGATATGGCGATAATCAGTATTTTAAGGAGTTTCATAATCGATTTGCAGGAGTTCTGTGAGAGTAGTGGATGGGAGTCTGTTGTGGATTCGGATCGGTCTGTGTCAGTTGATCAGGATTTCCATCGGCGAGAGGGTCCTTTCGACTCCGTCGGGGCCTTTGGCCTTGATTCGTGATATGAAGAAGCGTTTTCCTCGGCCGAGGCGTTTGATTGCCTCTTTCTGGCGTTCGGAGAATGCCGCGCCGGCCGATACTTCAGGAATGGCGTTGCCCATTGAGTCGAAAACGATCATTTCGAAGCTCAGCACCTGAAACTGGATGTCGAGCAGTCCGTCGTCGATTGCTGCCTTGAGGCCACCGGCACCGGCAACAGCCTGTTTGCCGATCGGTTTGCCTCCTTTGTAGCGGTCTGTCCCGATTGCCAGATAGGGAGTCGGATCGGGCAGTTTTCTTACGCGGAAGGTGTGAGTGGCGATGTTCTGACGGCGACCTTCGACTTCAGCGGTGACGGTGATGGCCGCGTCGGTGCCGATGTTTGCGGGACGTGCGGTCCAGAGGTCTCCGTTGCGGGTGAGCGTTCCGTTGGTCATGGAGGCCTGGACCGCGCTTTGTGGCATGCCCGGAACAGATATGCTGATCGGATTGTCGATGCCGGCATAGAGCACGTTCATCATCGTTGCCGAAACGGTTGCGTAGGGGTCAATGACCGTATAGGAGGATGTGAAGGGATGTTTGGTGACAGAGCCGTCGGGGTGGGGCACTTCGATGTGGCCCGAGTAGTTGAAATTGCCTGAAGATCCGGCAACGAATTCATAGTGGCCGTTGGCGATGGGGCGTCCTCCGACATAGATTGTCGGGCGGGAGGCTGTGTCGACGGCTGCGAGAACGATGTCGGCGCTGTAGCGGCCACCGCGGATGACCATTTTGGATTCCGGAACGACGAATGCGTTCAGTTCGTTGGCGATCATTTCCGATCCGGTTATCTCGGCGATCGATTTCCCCTGGCTCAGCGCGGCGATCGAAAGAAGTGCCTCGCCTTCGGCATAGCGGATGTCGTTCTGGAGTTTGGTCAGAAGTGTTATGGCGGCGACTGCCGGCTGGCGGTCGAATTTAGCTTCTTCCCATGACTGGGCGACAAGCATTCCCTTGCGCTGGAACGGTTGGGTCGACAGTGCGGAGTTGACGCTGGCGCGGCGTGTCGGGTCGACCACTATTTTCTCGACCGTTGTCCGGAACCGGTCGACTTCGGCCCGGAGAGCTGAGCCACGCATTGTAGCCGGTTCGAGCATGATGACGGAGGCGGCCTCCATGTCGTCGCGGTTCTGAATGTCGTCGATCGTGCCGCCTGCGCCGTCAGCTTCGCGGACAATCGCGAGCTTGAGCGAGTCGATGAGCGAGTAGAGCCGGGCCGAAGCGCTGCGCACAGAGTCGGCTTTTGACATCCAGGCGTTCATGGCTGTCGGATCGTCGGCCGCGAGATTCTTCAGCTCCGAGTAGATTGCGGCGTTGCGCCGGTTGACTGTCACGTTGGTGCGCGCCAGTCCGTCCTCGACCTGCATGAAGCCGTCGAGAACGTCGCTCGAGACATTCAGAGCGAGCATTGCGGTCAGAACGATGTACATCAGGTTGATCATCTTCTGACGAGGCGAGAGCCGAGCGTTGGATTGGGCCATTTTTCTGGAGAGTGGATTGTTAGATGTTCGACGAAGGTGAGGCTGTTTCCTCGGCAGGTGCGGTTGCCCCCATTGGCGATCCCATAGCGGCGCCCATGTTGATTGTCATGGCGCGGAGCATTTTTTCGTAGACCTGATTGAGCTGCTGCATGTGGCGGGTCATCCGTTCGCTTTCCTCGCAGTAGCGTGAGCTCTGTGCCGCGCTGTTTTCATACATCTGGCAGATCTCCTTGATGCCGCGGTTCACACGGTCAATCGCGTCGAGCTGCGACGAAACGCTTTTGAGCTGGATCTCATAGATCGTGTTCAGTCCGGCAATGTTGCGGTTGAGGGCCTGCATCTGTTCTACGTAGCCGGTCGAACTCGAGGTGATGGTTTCGGAGTTGTCGGTGATGGCGCGATAGCTGTCGAGCAGTGTGCGGCTGACGTCATTGAGGGCTTCGGTCGTGGCTTTGAGCTGGGCCATCTGGCGGGCGATGCCTGACATCTCGCCGATGAATTCTTCCGACGCGCCCTCGATCGAACCGGAAGCGGCGGCGGGAGTCGGACTGACGGTTGCCTGGACCGGTTGGGTCAGGAGGGGAGCCGCAGGTTCAAGGTCGGGGTCGGTCACAAAAGTGACCGGCTGGCTTCCGCCGGCGAAATCCGGACGGTCTTCCGGATTTTTCGATGCGAGAACGGGAAAAACCTCTTCCCAGTTGTATTCGCGCTGCGGGCGGTCAAACGCTGTGAGAACGAACATAAGCACCTCGGTTCCCATGCCGATCGACAGAAGGGTGTTGCCTCCCTGAAGATGGAGAATCTTGAAAAGAGCACCCAGAATCACGATTGCTGCGCCGATACTGTAGGCGAAGTTGAAGAAACGCTGGCCGCCTTCACTTGAGATGAAGCGTTCGACGGCATTCTTATATCGTTTGATTTTTCCCATTGGAGTTGAGTGATGTAGTAATAAGTGGGTTGTGACGAAGGAGAGGAGTCGTTTATTTATTTAGTTTGTTGCCTCGGGCGAAGCCTATCTGGGTTCTGACGCATCGGAATCCGATGTAGGAGCGCTGTTCGTTCTGGTATTCCCACATGCGGATGTCCGAACGAATGTTGTGGGCCACGTCTTTCCACGAACCGCCTCTGACGATCTTGCGTTTCATCTTGTAGGGGTCTTCCTTGGCGGCGTCATAGCGGTATTCCGGATTCATGTCGGAAGTCAGTCGGCTGACCGATTCGGTGAAGGCCGTCGAGGTCCATTCGCTGACGTTTCCGGCCATGTCATAGAGTCCGAAATCGTTGGGCGTATAGGTCCCGACGCGCGAGGTGATCAGATGGCCGTCCTGGACATAGTTGCCCTCCTGAGGCTTGAAGTTGGCATAGAAGCAGCCTTTTTCTTCGGTGAGAGGCAGGTCGCCGGCCCAGGGATATTTGTTTTCGTTGACGCCGGCGCGTGCGGCATATTCCCATTCGGCTTCGGTCGGCAGACGGTAAGGCTCGACATAGACGCCCTCGCGGCCCAGAGCGCGGCGAAGGAAATCGGTGCGCCAGTTGCAGAAGGCGTTGGCCTGTTCCCAGCTTACGCCGACAACGGGATATTCGTTGTAGCCTCCGTTGGAGAAATACATTCTGACGTAGGGCTCGTTGTAGGCGTTCTCGAAGTCGTTGATCCAGGCGGTCGTGTCGGGATAGACGTTGACAATGTATGTGTTGAGGAAGTCGAAGTCGCTCGAGAGTCCGCGGGTGATTGTCTGACGGATGATTTCGCCGTTGTCGTTGATAAACGCGGTGTCTTTCGAGATCAGAGGCACGTCTGTCGGCACCGGTTTGTCTGTGTTATATTCGCGGCGCGACGGGTTGAGCCGGTGTTTGCGCTTTGCGGCCTCGGTGTGGTTATAGATCTCGTAGCGGTAGTTGAGCTGTTCGGGGTCGAGCTCTTTGACTCCGGTGATCGGGTTGACGCGATAGAGGCTTTCGATTGCGCGGGCTTCGTCTTCGTTGGGGTTGCGCCAGGGAATCGGCTTGCTCCAGTTCAGGCGCGGGGTGATCGGATTTCCTTCGCGGTCCTCTTCGATCTTGAAATCTTCGTTGCCGCCGTAGGCAGGGTCGGCGAGACGCTCGCGGATAATCGAGTCGCGCACCCAGAACACAAATTGCTTATATTTTCCATTGGTGACTTCTGTTTCATCCATCCAGAAGGCGTCGACCGACATACCGCGCGAGTCTGCCCGCAGATTCCAGAGGGAGTCGGCTTCGGAGGGCCCGATTTTCATGGAGCCGCGGCTGACGAGGACCATTCCGTAGGGGGTGGGCTCTGCCCATGAGGTTCCGCCTATTCCGGTCACTTCGCCGCCGGCTGAGCTGCGGGAGCCGGATGCGCACGAAGCTGTAGCGGCCAGAATCATTATGGTGAGGAGATAGAGAATTGGTTTTTTCATAATTACATTATGCGAATACTCTTGTGCTTGTTCTTGTTTTTGTCGGAGAGATTGAGTTTAAGGTTGTAGCCCGCAACTATTTCGTGGCTTCCGGAGGAGGCTTTCGAGATGGCTGAGACGGGGTAGTCGTAGCTGTAGCCGACATAGAAGCCTTTTATCTCGACTCCAAGGGTCGCGATGACGGCGTCGTCGTGGCGGTAGCCGATTCCGAAACTGAAAAGTTTTTTGTAGCGCATCCGGCCAGTCAGTTCGGCACGGGTGAACATGAAATCGCTCTTGACCATCAGCGAGGGTAACACTTCAAATAACGTGTTTTTTATCGGAATATTGCCACCGGCCATAAAATAGAGTGTCCTTCGCAGCTGAAATTCATAGTCGCCGCGGGTCGCGTCGGTCGATGAAGAGCCGCCGGTGCCGTCCTGGCTGTCGGAGAAGGTGATGGTGGGCGAGGTCAGGTGAGTGGCTGAGATTCCGGCCCAGAAGTATTTGTGGGAGTAGTAGATTCCGGCGCCGACGTCGAAGGCGTTGCCCGAGACATCCGTGCGCGGAATCGCGTCGTCGGTCGGTTCGTGGAAGTCGTCGCCGTCGGGAATGAAGACGTCGCTGCCGCGGAACACTTCGTTGGCGAAGCCCAGCTGGATGCCGGCGGTCATCACTCCTTTCATAAACCGGAACTTATATGCGCCCTGAAGGTTGATCGACAGGTTGCTGAACAGACCTGCCGACTCGGAGCTGGCCGTAAGGCCGACTGCAATGCGGCGGTTGCCGAGTTTGATCGGCATGTCGGCTGTCGCAAGAAATGTTTTCGGGGCGTTGTCGATGCCGACCCACTGCAGTCGTGATCCGGCCCGGATGTGGACCATATCGGTGTTGCCGATGGCGGCGGGATTGTAGTAGGACGGGGTCTCGTAGTATTGCGACAGCTGAGCGTCGGTCTGGGCGCCGGCTGCAATGGCTGTCATCACGATGGCTGACATCGCAAGGCAGAGAGAGAGTATATGTCGGCGGCAATCTGACATCGTTTGTGGAGGTGGAAGGGGATTATTCAAAATAAAATGTGAGCACGACAAGGTTTGACCGGGCTTTGCTCAGCGATTCGGTTATCTGGAATTTCGAGGGGTCGTCGGCGAGGTCCGTGCGTTTGTGATCGAGCATGTCGGTCAGTCCGAAACAGAATTTGACTTCGGGATTGAGCTTGAAAAACGGGAGATAGAAATCGAATCCGAGCCCGATTGTCAGATAGATGTCGGTGGCTTTGAAGCGAAGATAGTCACCGCGTTTGCGGCTGACGTCGAATGCCGGCATCACGCCTCCCGTCAGATATGGCTTGCAGTTGCGGAAGCGCTGTCCGGAAAATTTCAGGTCGATCGGCGCCACGACGTAAGCCGACTTGATGTTCTGGCGGTAGCGGATCGGGGTCTCGCTTTCGGCTGTGTTGACATCGAGGATCGTGATGTCGCGGTTGCCGAAGTACATTCCCGGCGATATTCTCAGGTTGAACCATGCATTGAGCCTCAGGTCGAAAAGACCGTTCACGCAGAATCCGGGCGAGAAGGAGGGCTGCTCCATGTACCAGTTGTGGCCGTCGTCGGTGGTCAATCCGTTGTGGGTGAATGAGACGTCCTGAGTGTGTATGCCGATGGAAAATCCTAAATGCCAGCGACGGAGGTCGGCATAGGGGCGGTTCTGGATCTTGTCGTTGAAACGCTGCGCCACGGCTGCGACAGGAAGTGTCGCAGCTGCGATTGCTATAAGAAGAAAAATTATGTTGCGTTTCTTGAAGTCCATTCCTTTGAGCTTACAGAATTAATAACGCTTCCGAGACCGGATTATTGCCTTTCGGGCGGCTTTTGGCTTGACACTGTGTCAAATTCAGAATTTGCCACAGTCTCTGATCTTTTTCCGCCGGAAGGTGAGGGGCAGTCAGAATGGTTCGGATGGTAGAAGCGTGGGTGTGAGGGGCGTTGGCAAACGTCAATGTGGCCGGAACCGAAACACTTGCGCGACGCTCCGGATGAGCCACAATGACACGCCCCGGCGGGACGATGCTAAACATTTTGCCTCCACGGCCGTTAATCCTTCAGAGACGGTCGCGGCGGTGAAGGCGTGGCGGACGTCCGGAATTTTCGATGAATCAGTTTCTTAAACAACACAAACGGACGGTCTATCGCATTCTGAATGTGATGATCCTGATCCTTTCGGTCGGGCTGCTCATCTATCTGACTGTCCTTGGACTCAGGAACGTTGAGTTTTTCTCAGACCGCGGCTACATGACATTTCAGCTCTGGGTATGCTTCGCTTTCATTGCCGATTTCTTCATCGAGTTTTATCTGTCGGAGTCACGCGCGGCCTACGTGCGCAGAAGGCTTTTTTTTCTGGTGCTGTCAGTTCCCTATCTCAATATTGTCGCGGCACTCGACATTCCGCTGACCTACGGCGCGCTCTATTTTCTCCGTTTCATTCCGCTCGCACGTGGCGCGCTGGCGATGTCGATTGTCGTCGGCTATGTCTCGCGCAACCGTCTGACAAATATCTTTGCATCCTACACGGTTGTGTTGCTTGCGTTTATCTATATGGGGAGCCTGATTTTCTACGAAGTCGAGCATGGTCATAATCCCGGAGTCGACAATTTCTGGACCGCACTCTGGTGGGCGTTTTCCGTTGCCACGACTGCCGGCTGCAACCTCTATCCGGTCACGTGGGCCGGGAAGATTGTCTGCGCCGTTCTGCCGACGATGGGGACTGTCCTTTTTCCGCTTTTCACGGTCGTGGTCACAACGGCTGTGCGCAACCGCATACACCGTGAGGACGCGACGCTCCGCGCTGGTCAGACGCAGGGATCGCATCCGGTCAGTGAAAAGAGCGGGGGTGTGTCATAATGGCTCGTCCGGCAGAAGCATTCTGACAGTCCCCCCCCCCCACTCTGTCCATCCGGCAGTAAAAGATCAGGCGCTGTGTCAAAATTCTGAATTTTGACACAGCGCCGTCAGAGTTGTTCAGCCGGGATGAACGTTGTCGTCGGGTTGACTGTTATTCGGCTTCCTTCATATTGTGGAATACGTTCTGGACATCTTCGTCATCTTCGAGCTTGTCGATGAGTTTTTCGATGGCCGCGCGCTGTTCTTCGGTCACTTCCTTCAGGTCGTTGGGGATGCGTTCGAATTCCGAGGAAATGATCTCGAATCCGTTGCTTTCGAGATAGTGCTGGATGTTTGAGTAGTCCTCGAATCCGCCGTAGAGAACGACGATTTCGTTTTCTTCCTCGTCAACGTCGTTTTCGAGTTCGTCAACGCCATAGTCGATCAGCTCGAGTTCGAGTTCTTCAAGATCAAGACCCTCTTTCGGTTTGATTTTGAAAACCGACTTGTGGTCGAAGAGGAAGGTGAGAGATCCCTGTGTGCCGAGCGATCCGCCATGTTTGGTGAAGTAGGAGCGTACGTTGGCCACGGTGCGTGTGTTGTTGTCAGTCGCTGCTTCAACGAAGATGGCGATTCCGTGGGGGCCATATCCTTCGTAAGTGATTTCCTTATAGTCGCTGGCGTCTTTGTCGGTTGCTTTTTTGATAGCGCGCTCAACGGTGTCTTTCGGCATGTTTGCAGCCTTTGCGTTCTGCATCAGTGCGCGCAGGCGGGGGTTGGTCGAGGGATCCGGTCCGCCGGCTTTTGCGGCGATTGTGATTTCCTTACCGATGCGCGTGAATGTGCGCGACATGTTGCCCCAGCGTTTGAGCTTGCGGGCTTTGCGATATTCAAATGCTCTTCCCATAGGTTGGTTTGTTGAGAAATTGCTGTGTTATGTTTTGATGTTTCGTTTTCTGATTTCGTTTCAGCGATGCGCTCAACGGAGTTCTGCGCCGACTTTCTTGCGGAGATTTGTGATGATTTTGTTCATCACGGCCTCGATCTGTTTGTCGTTGAGGGTCCGTTCGTCGTCGCGGAGCGTCATTGTGATCGCATAGGATTTCTTCCCTTCAGGAAGCTTGTCGCCTTCGTAGACGTCGAAGAGGCTTACGTCTTTCAGGAGCTTGCGTTCGCTTTCGCGGACGGTCTGTTCGACTTCGGCCATTGTGACGGTCGAGTCGAGCAGGAGCGCGAGGTCGCGTTTGACAGACATTGCGCGTGAGATCGGTGTGAACGTGACCTTGTTGCGGAGCGACATTGCAACAAGTTCGCTCCAGATGAGCTCGGTGTAGATGACCGGCTGCTTGATGTCAAACTGTTTGAGGACGGCTTTCGAGAGAATGCCGATTGTGCCGATGTGCTTGCCCGAGCGGGTGTCGATCGAGAGAGCTGCCGCGAAGATCGGTTCGCTTGTGACCTTGGTCTTCAGTTCGCGGGCATTGACGCCGAGTCGGACGAGGATGTTGTCGACGATCGAGCGCATGTCGTAGAACGTAGCTTCTTCTGCGGGGCGCTGCCATCCTGCGGGGCGCAGATTGCCTGTCATCCAGAGCGACAGACGGCTGTCTTCGCTGAAGGGCGAGAGCGGCTTCTCAGCTGTCGATTCCGCCTGGGGGTTGAAGCGGTAGATGTTGCCGAACTCATACATTTCGAGCGACTCCATCTTGCGGTTGATGTTGTGGGCGATCGATTCGAGTCCGCCGTAGAGGAGGGTCTGGCGCATCACGCAGAGGTCGTTGCTGAGAGGGTTGAGCAGGCGGACGCAGTTTTCGAGCGGATACTGTTCGTTTGATGCGTAGTAGCTTTCGGCTGTCAGAGAGTTATTGAGGATCTCGTTGAAGCCGCAGGCTGTCAGCTGTTCGGCGATCAGTGTGCGCAGGCGGTTGTCGTGGTCGGCGGGAGATTTGAAAGACAGTGACGACTGTACGGTCAGGCCGGGTTCGATGTTGTTGTAGCCGTAGATGCGCAACACATCCTCGACAACGTCGCATGGACGGCGGACGTCGACGCGGTAGGTTGGCACTTCGAGGCGGGCTTCCCGGTCTGTTTTCTCGATGATTCTGATTTCAAGGGCTTCGAGGATCGAGTCGATTGTGGGCTGCGGGATTTCCTTGCCGATCAGCCTGGACGCATAGTCATAGTTCAGAGTCACGTCGAACGGTCTGACCGGTTCGGGATAGATGTCGACCGGCTCGCCGCAGATTTTGCCGCCGGCGAGTTCCTTTATCATGATGGCCGTGAGTTTGGCGGCGTAGAGTGTCGCATTGGGGTCTGTGCCGCGTTCGTAGCGGAACGATGCGTCAGTCTGCAGTCCCTGACGGCGTGCGGTCTTGCGGACGGAGGTCGGGTTGAAGTAGGCGCTTTCGATGAAGACATCGGTTGTCTCCATTGTGACTCCGGAGTCTTTTCCGCCGAAGACACCGGCGATACACATCGGACGCTCTGCGGAGCAGATCATCAGGTCATCGGCCGAAAGGGTGTGTTCAACGTCGTCGAGAGTGACGAATTTTGTTCCTTCGGCGCATTTCTTCACGACCACCTTTCCCCCCTCGATTCTGTTGAGGTCGAAGCAGTGGAGCGGCTGGCCGATCGAATGGAGAATGAAGTTCGTTATGTCGACGACCGTGTTGATCGGACGCAGGCCGATTGTTGTCAGTCGCTGCTGAAGCCATTCGGGGCTTTCGCTGACTCTGACGCCGCGGATGGTGATTCCGCTGTAGCGGGGGCATGCCTCATAGTCGTCGACTTCGACGGCAACTGCGCCGTCGGCGCGGTCGATGCTGAACGAGTCGACCGACGGACGTTTGAGTTCCAGCGGTGTGGAATGCTGCGATGCCCATGCACAGAGGTCGCGGGCCACTCCGAAGTGCGATGCGGCGTCGATACGGTTGGGGGTCAGGTCGACTTCGAGAAGATAGTCGGAAGTCAGACCGAAGTATTCGGCGGCCGGGGTTCCGGGCGCTACTTCGTCGGTGATGACGATGATTCCGTCGTGGCTTGTGCCGACGCCGATCTCATCTTCGGCGCAGATCATGCCGAACGATTCGACGCCTCGAATTTTCGATTTCTTGATCTTGAATTCCTTGTCGCCGTCATAGAGTACTGTTCCGACAGTCGCGACAACAACTGTCTGACCGGCTGCGACGTTGGGAGCTCCGCAGACAATCTGGGTCGGCTGTCCGTCGCCGAGGTCGACGGTCGTGATGTGGAGATGGTCGCTGTCGGGGTGTTCGACGCAGGTCAGAACTTTTCCGATGACAAGCCCGCGAAGGCCTCCGCGGATGCTTTCAACTTCTTCCACAGATCCGGTTTCGAGACCGATGGAGGTAAGAGCCGCTGCGAGTTCGTCGGGACTCAGGGTCAGGTCGGCGTAATCTTTTAGCCAGTTATATGATATGTTCATTGTCGGTTTGTAAGAGGTTCAATGTGCAAAGATAATCATTTTTAGGCAAGTAATCAAAATTAGAATCGCGTTACTTGACTATCTCATCTGACCACGACCCGTCGGGCAAACGATCCGTCGGTGACAATATAGAGTCCTGTCGGGAGCGACAGGGTTGTCAGCGGTGTCCTGACGGTTTCTCCGAACCAGCGGACTCCGTCGGTCGAATAGACGGAGATGGTCCGTTCGCCGTCGCGGTTTTCAATTGTCAGCATGTGGTCGCGGCAGTAGGCGTCCCACTGGTGATAGTCCAGTTCGTTGACTGCTCCGATCTCGCTGTGGTCAGTGATCGAAATGTTGTCGATGAACCAGCGTTTGCCTGATTTCTGTGTGAAGCGGATCCGGCCGTTGCCTGTCGTGTTGATGCTGGCCGAGAAAGTGGAGGCCGAAGTTTTGTCGAAATGGAATGTCTCGGCTGTCTGCCATGTGATTCCTCCGTCGGTCGAGTATTCCAGATCAACGATGGCGGTCGGCTCGGAGTCGTTGGGCCATTTGGAGGCTTCGAAGCTTATTGTTCCGAGCCCGTTTTCTTTGTCTTCGGTCATTGCGATCGAAGATGTGGCTTCTTTGCCCATGCGCAGAGTCACAGACCCGTTGAAGGCATTGTCCTGCTGTGCGGTTCCGAATCCGCCGTCGTTGACGGCCCATGTCGATGCCGTGCCGCGGAATGTGGTCGACGAGTAGATCTTCACTGTATTTGTCGGGTCTTCGACCTCTTCCCAGTCTTCGAGAAAGGCTCCTCCGGCGGCCGACACCTTTGCGGTTGCCGATGCATTGTCGGTCGAGTAGCTTCCGGCAGTGAGCACGATGTCCGTGCGGTATTCGCCGGCGTCAGCCGCTCCCAGACGCAGATAGAATCGGTCTTCGTCGGCAGCGAGAGTTGTCGTCGCGGCCCATGTCGCTTTGTCGGTCGAGACTTCGAACGGTGCTTCTACCTTGACTTCGATTTCGGTGTCTATATTTTCAGTCTCAAGGAGCAGCTCGGCGATTTCCGAGGGCTCTCCCTGTACGGATGTCAGATGGAGCTTGCCGTCGAAGAGAACCTGGATCGAGGGAACCGGGTCTGCGGTTGTCGCTGTCAGCTGAGGCAGGCTGACGAGGCCGGGGACATCGCGGAATGAGACGCTGTAGGTCGTCGAAGGCTCAAGTCCGGTGACTTCGAGGGCTTCGTCGGAAGCTGCCACGGACTTCGGGAATCCGGCAATAGATTCTGTCCCGAGACGGACATCGATGCCGTAGGTCGCTGATGGCTGAGATGAGTGGAGGTTGACCCACGTCAGAGTGAATCCGGATGAGGTGATTTCTGTGATTTTCGCCGGCAGTCCGTCGACGATTTCGGCATGTAGATCGACCGAACGGCTGAGATTGCCGCTCCTGACTGTCAGTATTCCTTCGGCGTCGCCGGCCGAGGGTGCGTTGACGGTCACGGTTACTTCAGTCCCGGCATTAGCCTGTGCGGCTGTCAGCGATGTCGGGCTGACAGAGAAGCTGCCGGTTGCCGAAACAGTTACGTTTTCTTTCAGGTTCAGCCCCTTGACGGCTACCTTAGCCGAGCGGGCTATTCCGCAGGCGGCAATGCCTAATTCAATCTGTGAGTCCTGGACCGGAAACTGGAACGCCGGCTCTTTCGATCCGGTCGAATACCACGCTTGTCCCACTTTGTCGCCCCAGATGTATTCGATCAGTTCGGGATGGTCAATGAATGGGTTGCGGTTTTCCTGAAACGAGTAGATCGCTTCGTTGCGTTTGATCTCTTTCTGGCTGACCTCGTCCTGACGGGCCCATTTGAGCAGCAGATTGATCGCCCACTCGCGGAACACAGGATAGGAGTTGCCGGCAAGCATATCTTTGCCGTTTCCGCTGGTCCATCCCGAAATGATATTGTTATAGCATGCGGCCATGTAGAAGTAGCTTCTGGCAAGGTCGCCTTTATATTCGTCGTCGGGCTCAAACACTGTTCCGGAAAAGCCGGAGAAGGTCGACGAGCCGAGACGGCCGAGCGGTTTTACGCTGCCGCTTGCCGGCAGGGAAGTGCCGTTGGCACATTCTCCGAATGCATAGTTCGATCGCTGGCCGTTGACTTTTCCGTCGGTCGGGTAGAGGTGGAATGCGTCGGAGTACTGGGTTGATTTGCCGCCGCCCCACCAGCTTTTAGGAAGTGAGTGTTCGCGGTTGACACAGTCGCCGACAACGCTGTAGTTTCCGCAGCGTTTGAAATTCGATGGCCAGCGCTTGGTCGAATAGATGTCCCAGAGGGTTCCGTCCTCTCTGACGTCTGATTTCGCATAGACTGTCCAAAGACCGTCATAGCCCACATTCACATGGGAACTGATTTTCTGACAAAGAGCGTTGAGCAGGGCCTGACCCGTCTTTCCTTCGCAGGAAGAGTAGTAGCCGACAGGCGCTTCGGCATTGCCTGTCATGACAGACAGTAGCGCCGGAAGAATTAACAGTAATCGGATAGTTGCTTTCATGATTGGCTTTATTTTTAGCGTTGCAAAATTAGCAATAAAATCTATACTGCCAAGCGATTTTTGCAAAAGCCTGCATTGATGGCCGATTTGCGCGGTTTCGTCTGCTGATGCGGGATTCAGACCGGTGTCAGACAAAAGCCGGGACAGCCTTTGCAGAGGTTGTCCCGGTCATATATGGAATGGAAAACGAAAAATTTCCTTGAGATGTTATTCGAGGTCGCGCGGTATGCCGACGAGTTTCAGCCTTGACTCGCGGATGAATCCGAGAATAGAGTCGCGGATCGGAGATGGCTCAATGTCGGCTTCTATGCGCTTCATTGCATTGAACACCGACGTCCCGCACTGATAGACATGACGGTAGGCTTTGGCTATTTCGTCGATCTGATCTTCGGTGTGGCCTTTTTTGCGTAGCACAAAAGCGTTGACGCCGAAGTAGGATGCCGGGTTGTGGGCCATAATGATATATGGAGGCACATTTCCTGAGATCCTGCAGCCTCCTTTGACGAGAACCCAGTTGCCGATGCGGGAATTTTCATGGAGCATGACGGCTGAAGAGAGGATGCAGCACTGTCCGACGCGTGCCTCGCCGGCGATGACGACATTATTGCCGAGCACGCATTGACCTTCAATCACCGAGTCATGGCCTATATGGGTCATAGCCATGATGAAACAGTCGTTGCCAACAACGGTTCCCTCTTCGGAATTGAATCCGCGGTTGATGATCACATTCTCGCGGATGACATTGTTGTCGCCTATCGTGCAGTATGAGGGTTGGTTCTTCCATCGGAAATCCTGCGGATCAGCTCCGATGACGGAGTTCTGGTAGATCCGGTTGTTTTTTCCGAGGCGCGTCCCGCGGACAATGCTGACATAGGGATGAATCTCACAGTTATCGCCGATGACAACGTCGGCGTCGATAAACGCGAATGGGTGGATTGTTACGTTGTTGCCGATCTTTGCGGCAGGATCAACGTGGGCTAATGGACTGATCATGGCAAAAGAGGTGATTAAATTGTTGGAAATGGAATGATGTAAGGAATATATTCAGATAAACTCTCCGGAGTCCGGAAAAGTTTATCTGAACCGATGGGCTGGCGCGATCAGCGGCCTCCGCCGAGTGACTGGTAGAGGTTGATGAGCGCGCGGTTCTGAGCGTTTAGAGCAGTGATCGATGAGATCTGGGCCTGCAGCAGGCCCTGCTGGGCGGTCAGCACGTCAAGATAGGTCGTGCCGTAGGAGCCGAGCTTGAGCAGTTCCTGAGTGAAATCGACCGCATTCGTCAGCTTCGATGCCTGGACCTCGAGCGCTTTGTTCTTTTCCACGCTCTTCTCATAGAGGGTGAGCGCGTCCGAAACTTCGGCGCTGGCACTCATCAGGGTATATTCGAAGTTGTTCATCGCCTGCTGCTGCTGGGCTTTTGCCGCTTCGAGGCGGGCTATGTTCTGTCCGCGCGAGAAGAGGGGAGCGGCCAGCGAGCCGGCCAGATTGATGAAGAACTTGCCCGGATTGACGATGGCCGAGCCGAGCATGTTGGTGAAGCCGCCGTTGGCTGTGATCGAAAGGCCGGGATAGAATGCTGCGCGGGCGCTGTTGGTCGAGTAGTAGGCAACCGCTAGGCTGCGTTCGGCTGCGGCCACGTCGGGACGTGAGGCGAGTTCGCGCATCGGGATTGCCTCGCGTGCGATCGCGGGGCTGTTGAGTGTCGCCGACGACGGGATTGCCCATCGCTGCGGCATCACGTTGAGAAGAAGCGACATCGTGTTGTTCATCTCATGGAGCGACACTTCTATGTCGGTGATCGAAGCGAGAATTCCGTAGTACTGGGCTTCGCTCTGAACAACGGCCACTTCCGTCAGTCGGCCTGCCTCCTTGAGATCTTTCATCGTCTGGACACTTTCTTCCCAGAGTTTGGCTGTCGACTGGCTCGTTTCAAGCTGTGACTGAAGCATTGCGATCGTGTAGTAGCACGTTGCGACAGAAGAGATGATCTGCGAGCGTGTGGCCTGTCGGTAGGCTTCGCTCTGTTCGTAGGCAGCCTGGGCGCCTCGCTTGCTGTTGAGAAGCTTGGCGAAGACGTCGATCTCCCAGTTGACAGCAAGCGGGATATTGTAGCCCCACGACATGTTCTGCGAGGGATCGGTGAAGAATTTGCTGCCCTGTCCGCTCGGAGCGAGAGCCACCGAAGGCAGATAGGCCAGTTTTGCGCCTTTGAGCTGGGCGTGGGCTATGTCGACGTTCAGCTTTGCGTTCTTAAGATTCGTATTGTTGTCCAGAGCCTGCTGGATGAGCGAGGCGAGAGTCGGGTCGGTGAAGACTTCCTGCCAGCGCAGATTCCCGAAAGCGGTCGAATCGATATCCGATTCAAGAGCCTTTTTATATTCGGCGGTGAGTGCCGTCGAGTCGGGAGTCTCGTATTTTTTATATATGTTACAGCTGCTGAGCCCGGCCATCGAAATGGCCAGGGATGTTGCAGCTATGATTGTCTTGCGAGTTTTCATTTGTTGAATCGCGTCAGAGTGATGTTTGTTGTTTTCTTTGGTTATTTGGAGTACTGCTCCAGCTCGTTTTCGATGCCTTCATTATCGGTGTCGACCCATTTGAGCGGTGTGATCTTTTCCTGAATGATCTGGAAGGTCACAAACAATGCCGGAACAAGGAAGATCTGGAAGATCATACCGATGAGCATACCTCCGACCGAACCTGTGCCGAGAGCCTTGTTTCCGTTGGCACCCACACCGCTGGCATACATCATAGGCAACAGACCGATGATCAAGGCGAGCGAGGTCATGAGAATCGGGCGCAGACGGGCTGCGGCGCCATCGACGGCTGCTTTGGCGATCGACATGCCGGTGCGGCGGCGTTCGAGCGCGAACTCGACGATGAGGATGGCGTTCTTGGCCAGAAGACCGATAAGCATGATGAGCGCGATCTGGAGATAGATGTTGTTCGAGATCTCACGCAGGTCGGCGAAGATGAATGTTCCCATAAGACCGAACGGAATCGAAAGGATCACGGCGAACGGAAGCATGTAGCTTTCATACTGGGCCGACAGAAGCAGGTAGACGAAAAGCAGACAGAGACCGAAGATGATGGCGGTCTGGTTGCCCGACGAGGTAGCTTCCTCGCGGGTCATACCGGCATATTCGTAGCCGTAGCCCTGCGGAAGCATTTCGCTGGCAACGCGTTCGATTGCTGCGAGGGCGTCGCCCGACGAATAGCCGGGATTCGGCGATCCGTTGACTGAGATCGACTGGAACATGTTGAAACGGTTCAGAAGGTCGGGACCGTAGACGCGGGTCAACTTGACGAAGTTCGAGATCGGCGCCATTTCGGCTCCGTTTCTTATCTTGATGTTGTTGAGCGTTTCAGGCGATACACGGGCCTCGGGCGAAGCCTGCATCATCACACGGTAGAGCTTACCGAAACGGTTGAAGTTCGAGACATAAAGACCTCCGTAGTAGCCCTGGAGTGTCGACAGTACGGTTGAAGGCGACAGCCCGGCCTGTTTGCACTTGGCTGCGTCGACGTCGACAAGATACTGCGGGAATGTCGGGTTGAATGTCGTGTAGGCCATCTGGATTTCAGGCTGCTGGTTGAGCGCGCCGAGGAATGTCTGGACAACGGTGAAGAATTCGTTGATGTCGCCGCCAGTCTTGTCCTGCATCTTGATTTCGAAACCGTTGGTCATCGAATAACCCGAGATCATCGGTGGCGCGAAGATCATGACGCGGCCATCCTTTATGTACTGGCCGGTCAGGGCGTAGAGCTGACCGATGATCGCATCAGAGCTTTCGTCCTTTCCGCGTTCGGCCCAGTCCTTGAGCTTGACGATAAACGTTCCGTAGGTCGCACCCTGTCCGGCGATAAACGAGTAACCGTCGATCATTGTGCGGGTTTCGATAGCAGGAATCTTGGCCATGATCGAATCGACCTGGGCGAGCACCTGGCCTGTGCGTTCCTGAGAGGTGCCCGGAGGCATGTCGACCATGCAGAAGATCGTTCCGGTGTCTTCGTTGGGGACGAGCGCGGTCGGAGTGCGGCGCATGAGCCATACAAGCGTGACAACAGCTATGGCCACGATGACAAACGAAGAGACTTTGTGGCGGATGAAGAAGTTTACACCCTTTTTATAGCCTTCGAGACGGGCATCATAGAACGTGTTGAACCACATGTGGAATCTCTGCACGACATTGCGTTTCTTGTCGCCGTGGGTCTCGTCGTGGGGTTTGAGGAACACGGCGCAGAGTGCCGGCGAAAGCGTAAGCGCGTTGATCGCCGAGAGTCCGATGGCGATGGCCATCGTCAGGCCGAACTGCTGGTAGAACACACCCGAAGTTCCCGACATGAACGACACCGGAATGAACACGAGCATCATGACGAGCGTGATCGACACGATCGCGCCGCCGATTTCGTTCATGGCGTCAATAGAGGCCTTGCGCGCATTCTTGTAGCCGACGTCGAGTTTGGCGTGGACCGCCTCGACGACCACAATCGCGTCGTCGACCACAATCGCGATCGCAAGCACGAGTGCCGACAGAGTGATGAGGTTGATCGAGAAGCCGATCAGCTTCATTCCGAAGAACGTACCGATAAGTGCCACAGGGATTGCGATGGCAGGAATGATTGTCGAACGGATGTCCTGAAGGAAGATGTAGACCACGAAGAACACAAGGATGAACGCCTCGATAAGAGTCTGGATCACGTGGTGAATCGACGCATAGAGGAAGTCGTTGTTGTTCATCGGGATAGCGATCTCAAGGCCTTCGGGAAGATCCTTTTTGATCTGGTCGACGAACTCAAGACAGTCTTCGATGATCTTGGTAGCGTTTGATCCGGCGGTCTGGAACACGATTGCGGTGACGCCGGTGTGTCCGTTGAGAGCGCCGTGGAAGCCGTAGGTCATACGTCCGAGCTCGACTTCAGCCACATCTTTCAGGCGAAGCACTTCGCCGTTTGAGTTGGCTCGCACTACAATGTCTTCGAACTGTTCCTGTGTGACAAGACGTCCTTTGTAGCGCATGATATACTGGAAGCTCTGGTTGCCCTGTTCGCCGAATGCACCCGGAGCCGCCTCGATGTTCTGTTCGGCAAGTGCCATCGTGATATCCGACGGTTCGAGATGATACTGTGCCATCACATCCGGCTTCAGCCAGATACGCATCGAATAGTCGGCTCCCATCACCATCACGTCGCCGACGCCAGAAATACGCTGCATCTGCGGCACAATGTTGATCTTCATATAGTTTTCTACGAAATCTTCGGAATATTTTCCCGAAGCGTCGTAGAGGTTCACACCGACAAGCATTGAGGTCTGGCGCTTCTGTGTGAGCACTCCGACCTTGGTTACTTCGGCTGGCAGAAGGCTCTGTGCTTTAGCCACACGGTTCTGCACGTCGACTGCAGCCATGTCGGGGTCGAATCCCTGCTCGAAGTAGACGTTGATAGTGGCCGAACCGGTGTTGGTTGCGGTCGATTCCATGTAGGTCATGCCTTCCGCACCGTTGATCGACTCTTCAAGAGGCGCGATCACGGAGTTGAGCACTGCCTGGGCGTTTGCACCCTGATAGGTGGTTGATACCTGGATTGTTGGCGGTGCGATGTCCGGAAACTGGGTGATCGGAAGCGATACCAGTCCGATGATACCGAAGAGGACGATGAAGATTGAGATCACCGTCGAGAGCACCGGCCGATTGATAAATGTATCTAATTTCATAATTGAATCACTTCAAGATGAAAAGGTGAAGTTTTGTTGAGGTTAGGTTGTTGTTCGGTAGGCGGTCAGCCGGAAAACGGTTCGGCTGTCTCTGCCCGAGAGAAGAGCTTATTTCGCTGCCGGAGCCTGGCCGGCTGCTGCGGCTGCTGCGCGCTGGGGCTGTGAAGCGGCGTCGACGGGAGTGATCTTCATTCCGTCCTTGAGCTTCGAGCCTACGCCTTCGATTGCAATGCGGTCGCCTGCCTTGAGGCCTGAGGTGACAACGAAATTCTGTCCGTCGGAAATCTGGAGAACGGTCACAGGAACGCTCGCAACCTTGTTGCTGTCGTTGACAACATAGACAAAGCGGCGGTCCTGAACCTCAAACGTAGCCTTCTGGGGGATGACCATCGCGTCGGGAGTGTTGACCGGAATGATGACGCTGCCAGTGCTTCCGCTGCGGAGCATTCCGCTCGGATTGTTGAAGAGGGCGCGCACGCTGGCCGCACCTGTCGAAGTGTCGATCAGACCGTTGACCGTTGCCACCTTACCCTTGATCGGATATTCGTTGCCGTTGGCCAGCTTGAGAGAGACCTCGGGCATCGACTCGATGGCCTGTGTGAGCGAGCGCTGGCCACCGTCGGTCATGTCGAGAAGATCCTTCTCGGTCAGCGAGAAGTAGGCATAGATTTCCGAATTGTCTGAGATCGTTGTCAGAGGCTGGGCCGAAGAGGGCGACGCAAGCGAACCTTCGCGGTTCGGAATCGAACCGACAACGCCGTCGCTCGGAGCGGTCACTACTGTGTAAGCCAGATTTTTCTGGGCGATTGTCACCTGGGAATTGGCCTGTGCGAGAGCTGCTTCAGCCTGTGCGAGAGCTGCCTGAGCCGACTGGAGATCATTGTCTGCGACCTGATATTCGAACTGGCTGATGATATTCTTATTGAGAAGATCGCGTTTTGTGTCCGCTGTCATTTTCGCGGTCGAAACACGGGTTTTTGCTGCGTTTACAGCGGCTTTTGCGTTTGCGACAGAGCTCTGGGCCTGACGGAGAGCCGCTTCATATGAGACCTGGTCGATCGTGAAAAGTGTCTGGCCTTTTTTCACGTGCTGGCCTTCGTCTACGTGTACCTTTGTGATGAATCCGGAAATCTGGGGACGGATTTCAATGTCTGTCTTACCCTTGATGAGCGCCGGATATTCGATTGAGTTGTGGGCGTTCGACGGGTTTACTTGCATCACTGCAATCTGCGGGTCGGGCATCTGCATCTGCTCTTGCTTGGAGCCGCATGACGTCACTGTCATGGTCATTACAGCGCCGAGAGCTATTGCCGACGCTGATTTCAGCACATTACGGTTCATTTCTTTCAATCTTGTCATTATTTAGTTTTCTTACCTTAAAAATCTGGTTGCTAATCTGTTGCGTGGTCGTTTGATGCGATAGGGCATAATATGCCACGAAACTAACTGCAAAATTACCAACAATTTGCGCAAGACATATATGATATATGTCATAAAAACGCATCTTTAAACTTTATTTGCGATTGACAGCGAGTCCCTTGCCATTCGCCCCTTCCTCCCGCTCATTCGCCATCGGGCTGCGCGGTAGACAGAAAAAGCGGACCCGGAGCCATTGGGGCGCCGGGTCCGCTATTGGTTGGTCGGTTGGATTCAGATGGGAATTACCAGATGATCACGCGTTCTGATTCGGGGCGGAACAAAGGATCGCCCTCCTTGATGCCGAATGCCTTGAAGAAGGGCTCGAGGTTGCGGAGAGTCACATTGACGCGGTTTTCGCCGAGAGAGTGGACGTCGCCTGTTGTCAGTGAGCGTATTGCTTCTTCGCGGATGTTCTGTCCCCAGAGGTTGGCATAGTTCATGTAGAAGACCTGGAAGGGTGTCAGGCCGTCGATAGTCACGTTTTCAACATCGACACCTTTCTTTTTCTGAGAGTCGAGGAAGGCTGTCATGGCCACGCGCAGACCGCCCTGGTCAGCGATGTTTTCGCCCATAGTGTAGGTTCCGTTGGCGTGGAGGCCGGGAAGCACCTCGACGGCGTCGAACTGCGCGCCGAGGCCTTTGGTCATCTCTGTGAAGGCTTTGGCGTCTTCTTCAGTCCACCAGTTGACCATGTTGCCAGCTGCGTTGAAGTTGCGTCCCTGATCGTCGAATCCGTGGGTCATTTCGTGGCCGATCACAACACCGATACCGCCGTAGTTTTCAGCGTCCGATGCTTCCGGATCGAAGAAGGGTGCCTGCAGGATGGCTGCGGGGAAGACGATTTCGTTGGCCAGCGGATTGTAGTAGGCGTTGACTGTCTGCGGAGTCATGCCCCATTCGGTGCGGTCGACCGGTTTGCCCCATTTCTTGAGATATTCTTTCTGGTGCCATTTGCTGACGTTGTGCATGTTTTCGTAGTATGACAGCTTGGGGTCGATCTCCATTGTCGAATAGTCTTTCCACTTGTCGGGATAGCCGATCTTGACGGTGAAAGCGTTGAGCTTCTTGATCGCGTTGAGCTTGGTGTCGTCGCTCATCCAGGGGAGGTTGATGATGTGCTTGCCGAGGGCGGTGCGCAGATTTTCGACGAGTCCGATCATGTATTCTTTCGACGACTGCGGGAAGTATTTTTCGACATAGAGCTGACCGACAGCTTCACCCATAGCGCCTTCGGTCGCTCCGAGAGCGCGTTTCCAGCGGGGACGTTGCTGCTGCACGCCGTTCATGACTTTGCTGAATTCAAAGGCTGCGTCGGCGAAGTTGTCGCTGAGTTTGCCTGCGGCCTGCGACACGTATTCCCAGAGGTAATAGTCCTTGATCTCGCGGTCGGTGAGCGAGGCAAGGAGGTCAGTGCCCTGCTTTACGGTGTTGATCTCGGTGACAATGACCTGTTCAGGCGAGGGGATGCCCATTGTCTCGATGAAGAAACGGTCCCAGTTCACCTTCGGATACATCTCTTTGAGCTGGGCGAATGTGCGGGGATTGTACATCGCGGGGATGTTGCGGCTTTCTTCGCGCGTCCAGGTCGAGTCAGCGAGAAGGGTCTCGATCTTCATTACGTTTTTCATGATGCGCTGGGCGTCTTTCTTCTTGTAGCCGGCGTTCATCATCTGCTTGACGATCAGTTTCTGATAGGCGTCGCGCACTTCCTTGTTGCGCTTGTCGTTTTTCAGATAATAGTCACGGTCGCCCAGGCCGAGACCGGCGCCGCTGACATACATCGCATAGACATTAGAGTTGGCGAGGTCTTCCTGAGGGCCGGCTCCGAAGAAGGGGCTGCCGTAGTTGGCATGCATCCAGAGGAACAAGTCTTCCATCCCTTCGTGGGGAGTCTGTTCGATTTTTTTCAGGTCAGCCTGGATAGGAGCCGCCCCTTCGCGGTTGCGGCGCACTGAGTCCATTGCCTGATTGTAAATTGTTGAAACCTTGAATGCGACGGTTCCCGGCTGTGGGTTGGTCGAGGCAAGATTAAGCACGATGTTCTTCACGCGCTGTTCCGACGTGTCTGAAAGAACGTCGAATTTTCCGTAGCGGGAATGCTCGGGAGTCAGCGGATTTGCTTTCTGCCACTTAGAGTTGACGTGGCGGTAGAAGTCGGTTCCGGCCGGGATCGAGTTGTCGATCTGTGTCGGATCTAAGCTTTTGAGGTGCTCCTGGGCCGAAAGGCTGTTGGCAGCGAGGCTGACAGAGACGGCAAGGATGATTTTTGAAAAGTTCATGTATATCTGTTTTAGTCGTTTGTTGTTTTGACGGAATTATTTCCGGGCCACATAGAGGGTGCATGTTCCGAACGTCATCGGGATGAAACGCGGTTCCCTGAAGCCGGCTTCGCTGAGGAGCGCGGTCATGCGGTTGCCCTGCGGGACGGCTGCGATCGATTCGGGGAGATAGCTGTAGGCTCTGACATCTTTCGAGACGATGCGTCCCATCAGCGGGATAATACATCTGGTATAGAGATGATAGAACGGACGGATCAGCGGAGAGGTCGGCGTTGAAAGTTCGATGACGGCAATCATGCCACCCGGCTTTGTGACGCGGGCCATCTCTTCCAGCCCTTTCGAAAGCTGCTGAAAGTTGCGCACACCGTAGGCTACTGTGACAAGCCCCATCGACGAGTCGTCGAACGGCAGGGACAGACAGTCTGCTTTCTTTAGTTCGATGCGTTCCGAAAGGCCAGCGCCGGCCACTTTTTCCCGTCCCTTTTCGAGCATTCCTTCCGATAGATCGATGCCGACGATTCTGACATCGGGAGTCATCCGGGCCAGGCTGATGGCGACGTCGGCTGTTCCGGTGGCCACGTCGAGCCACGGTCCGTCGGGCGACACATTATTAATATGCCGGAGGGTGCGCCTGAGCCATTTGCGGTGAAGTCCGAACGACATCGCCCGGTTCATGAAGTCATAAGCCGGGGCGATATTGTCGAACATTTCCTCGACCTGCTCGGTCTTCGAACCGTTTTCCGATCCGTAGGGTGTTATATTTTCGCAGTTCAATTGGACTTAGAGAGTGTTTTGATTTAAATCAAATTAGGACTGAGATGGTTTTCTGAGCGAATTCAGTGAGTTGAAGAAGGGGCATAGAGGGCTATGCGGCAGATGAAACTTGGAGGAATTCGCCCGGAAGGGCCTCAGGATAATTTTGGGGGGTTCTACCTTTCTTTCAGCACGGTTTAAATTCAACCAATCTCTTTAGAGTGAGAGATTTTTCAGGCAGTCGAGAACGTTGACTGCGATTCGGTCGGTCAGATCGCTTTCGTCGGCTTTGACAAAAGGCTGGCCTGTCACCTTTTCAAACAGTTCGATGTAGCGGTCCGAGATGCTATTGACGATTTCCGGAGTCATTTCGGGCACTTTCTGTCCCGGCTGGCCCATGAAGCCGTTTTCGATCAGCCACTGGCGCACGAATTCCTTGCTCAGCTGGCGCTGTGCTTCCCCTTTTTCGAAACGTTCCTGATAGCCGTCGGCATAGAAGTAGCGCGACGAGTCGGGGGTGTGGATTTCGTCGATGAGGTAGACTTTGCCGTTGTGTTTGCCGAACTCATATTTTGTGTCGACGAGGATCAGGCCTTTTTCGGCGGCCATTTGCTGTCCGCGGGCGAAAAGCAGGCGGGTGTAGCGTTCCATTTCGGCATAGTCTTCGGCGCTGACGATGCCCTGGGCGATGATTTCCTCTTTCGAGATGTTTTCGTCGTGGCCTGCGTCGGCTTTGGTGGTGGGAGTGATGATCGGCTCGGAGAAGGCCTGGTTTTCGCGCATTCCTTCGGGGAGTCTGACTCCGCAGAGCTCACGGCATCCGGCCTGATATTCGCGCCATGCGCTGCCGGTCAGATAGCCGCGGATGATCATTTCAACGCGGAAGCCTTCACACCGGATGCCTACCGAAACCATGGGGTCGGGAGTGGCCAGTTTCCAGTTCGGGACAATGTCCGATGTCGCGTCGAGAAAGTATGTTGCGATCTGGTTGAGGACCTGTCCCTTGTAAGGGATGCCTTCGGGTAGCACTACGTCGAATGCCGAGATGCGGTCCGTTGCAATCATTACGAGGGTATCGGTGCCGATCGAATAGACGTCGCGCACTTTTCCGTGATAGACTTCGGTTTGTCCGGGGAAATTGTAGTCAGTGTTGACCAATGCTTTAGCCATGTCTCAATAGGGTTTAGTTAAGTTGATAAAATCCTGGAAACTGTTTGAATAGTTTTCAATGCAAAATTAGCGAAAAATTCTTGCTTAGGCGATTTTTTTAACGCTAAAATCCTCCTTTTCCGGTCTTTTTCCGGTTTGCTCCTGTCGGGTCCGGCCATTCTGGTGATGCGCAAAAAATGTTAATACTGGTTGTGGTCGTTAGCTTTGTGGGTTCTTTTGTTTAATTTTGCACTACAACCTCTAAATAGTGTCAAATGAAAATAGGTGTCATCGTTGCAATGGAAAAGGAACTGCAACTCCTTTTGCCTCTGCTTGAAAAATATGATTCTCAGACGATTCATGGGTTTACATTCCATTCCGGAACTCTCGGCAACGCCTCGATAACGGCGATGAAGTGCGGCATTGGAAAAGTCAATGCCGCTCTCGGAACGGCAACCCTGATCGATGTGTTCGCTCCCGAGCTGATCATCAACACCGGAGTGGCCGGCGGAACGGGCGGCAATGCCGGAATTCTCGATATTGTCGTCGGATCGCGCATTGCCTACCACGATGTGTGGTGCGGCCCCGGAACTGAATGGGGCGACGCTGCCGGATGTCCCCGCTTTTTCCATACGTCCGACCGTGTCAGCTCGCTCGCCTGTCTTCATGAGGGTGACACGATCAAACACGGACTTGTATGCTCCGGTGACATTTTCGTCTCCGATCCCGCAGTGGTCGAGCACATCCGGAATCTGTATCCCGACGTCGACGCTGTCGACATGGAGTCGGCGGCGATTGCCCATGTCTGCCACCTGCGCGACGTGCCCTTTGCCTGCATAAGGGTGATTTCCGACACTCCCGGGGCTGACGACAACATCGCCCAGTATGAGAATTTCTGGGAAGAAGCGCCGCAGCATACCTTCGACACCCTACGTACCGTTATTGAAGAACTGACCCGCAAATGAAAAAAATAGCCAGTTTCACTGTTGACCACCTCCGCCTTCTGCGAGGCGTCTATGTCTCGCGCCGCGATGTGACTCCCTCGGGCGACGTCCTGACGACGTTCGACATCCGGATGACCGAACCTAACCGTCAGAAACCTCTCGACGGTGCGGCGATCCATGCGATGGAACATCTGGCTGCGACCTATCTGCGCAATCATCCCGAATGGGGGGGCCGTGTGGTCTACTGGGGGCCGATGGGTTGCCTGACCGGCAATTACCTGATCGTCAGCGGCGAGTATGAGCCTGCTGGCATTCTTCCTCTGCTCCGCGAGACATTCGCTTTTGTCGCCGGATTTGATGGAGAGATTCCGGGAGCTACACCCCGCGACTGCGGCAACTTTTCGTTCATGGACCTCGACCGGGCCCGTCTGGCCGCCCGACGCTATCTCGATGAGGTCCTTGCTTCTCCCGGTCCTGAAAATCTTACCTATCCGGAGTGAAAGATCTCAATGCCATAAAAGGGAAATTCTACCTTCGGAAAATCATTGCCGAAGGGGAGCATGAGCATCAGGACTTCAAGTTCTCCATCTCCGACGCCCGCAAGATAGCCCGCTCGATCTCGGCATTTGCCAATAACTCCGGAGGCAGGCTGCTGATCGGAGTGAAGGACAACGGCACGATTGCCGGTGTTCGCAATGAAGAGGATATCTATGTGGTCGAACAGGCTGCGCAGCTCTATTGCCGCCCCTGTCAGCCGCTTCGTTTCACGGCGATAAAGGCCGAGGACGGTGCGGTCGTCATCCGCGTCGACATCGAGTCGGCCGAGAAGCGGCCGGTCATGGTCTCCGAATCCGACGGCTCATGGCGCGCCTACTATCGGGTTGCCGATGAGAACATCGCCGCCCCGCCTCTGATGGTGAAGGCGTGGCAGCGCAAAGCGGCCGACGTGCCGACCCTTTTCACGCTCTCCGAAGCGGAGCGGAGACTCATCCATGCATTGGAAGAGCGGGAAGCGCTTGATGTCGGCGACGTGATGCGCGGCTGCATGATGTCGCGCGCGATGGCCGAAGAGATGGTCATCCGGCTCTATGCTCTTTCCGTCATTGATTTCCGGTTCATAGAACGCCGTTTCCTTATTGTGGCGGCTAATCCCGAGGCGCAATGAAGCCGCCGCAGCCATCCATAGCCGTCGTAATGGCAGTCTACAATGGCGCCGCAACTGTTGCGCGGGCGATCGATTCTGTTCTTGCCCAGCAGTTCGACGGACTGAGACTGGTCATTGTCGACGACGGATCGACCGACGCGACCCCACGGATCGTCGGTCGCTATGCGGAAGCTAACCCCGAGATAATCTCGCTTCGACTGCCAGCCAATCAGGGCAAGGCGGCCGCGCTTACCGCAGGCTTTAAGGCTGTTCAGCCGCTTTATTTCATCTGTTGTGATGCCGACGACATCTTTGCCCCTGGTGCCTTTTCGACTCTTTTCAGCATAGCGCGGCAGACCGGCGCCGACATAGTGACCGGAGCGATGCGCGAGATCCGGGGCCGACGGACCCGCCTTGTCACCCCTGCGCGGTCGATTGCCTCGCTCAACGACATGCCGCTCGACACGGTCCACTTCTCGCTTTGCAACAAACTGATCCGCGCTTCGATCCTCACCGACTGCGCCATGCCTTTTGAAGGAATCGACCGCTGGGAAGATCTCGGAGTCGTTGCGCGGGCCGTTGTCCGGTCGCAACGGATGGAATTTGTCGGCGAGCCTGTCTATGACTACTGGCTTCCGCCCGGTGTCGAGTCCCTGTCCAGAAGCTCGAAGCCGCTTCTGCTCGCCGACCGCATCGCAATGACCGCCCGCTTGTCGGAATGGTTCTTGGAGCAGGGTCTGGCAGGAGACTATGCCGGATTTCTCGACCACCTTAAATTTTCAGCAAAGGTCAGATATGCGCGTGCCCCCGGTCGCGATTTGCGGAAATGGGCGTCGGTTTATCCCGAGATCAATCGCAGAATCCTGCGTCTGCGCCACATTCCGCTGGCCTACCGGCTATTGTTCTACTTCGTCGGCCTCCTCTTTTCGCCGCGTCCGGCCAGCCGTCGCTGATCTTTTTTCTGCCAATGATGAAAAAAATTGTGTTAGAGTGTTTCGCAATTGGTGGCAAATTGCTAATTTCGCAACGATAAAATGCATCAGCCCTCCGGCGCTTTAGGCTTTCGGACGTTTCCCGGTTGCCGCTGTCATTTTGAACAGAAAAGACTAAATTGCTTAACAACATAAAGATTACCTATGGTTTACAAATTTCGCATCGTTTCTGACGAGGTTGAAAACTTCCGTCGTGAAATCGAGATTGACGCTGACTCAACGTTTCTGTCTCTCCGCAACGCAATCTGCGATTCTGTGGGCTACGACAAAAATCAGATGAGCTCATTCTTCATCTGCGACGAAGGATGGGAAAAAGATGTCGAGATCACTCTTGAGGATATGGGATCCGATTCTTCGGAAGATGTCTATCTGATGGAAGACTCCGTAATCTCTGACTTTGTCGAGGATGAGGGACAGCGCCTCCTCTATGTGTTCGATTACATGACCGACCGCTGTTTCTTCATCGAACTTCATGAAACCGAACCCGGCCGGACGCTTCTTGATCCTCTCTGCACAGTAGCCAGAGGCAAAGCGCCCGCGCAGAACATTGACATTGATGAATTCGAGGAAAAGACCGCCAAGACGACTGTGGTCACCCCCGACATCGACGAAGAGTTCTATGGATCGACGGAATACAATCCCGACGAATTCGACTCGGAAGGATTTGACGAGATGAATTTCGACGCCTGACCAAAGCAATTCAACGACCGGTTTGGGACGACTTCTTGCAATCGACTATGGACGCCGCAGATGCGGAATCGCCGTGACAGACTCCCTGAGGATTGTCGCCACAGGCCTTGCGACCGTCGAGACCCCGCGGCTTATTGAGTTTGTCCGCGACTATGTGGCGTGTGAGCAGGTCGATGCCGTTATCGTCGGGCTTCCGCGAGATGTCCACGGTCGCGACTCCGACTCGATGCGCTACATTACCCCGGGGATCAACCGGCTGCGAAAGGAACTTCCGCAGCTGAAGATCGAATTCTATGACGAACGCTTCACATCCGTAATTGCCCACCGCTCGATGATCGATTCCGGAATGAAAAAGATGCAGCGCCGCGACAAGGCTGTCGTCGACACTATGGCCGCAGCCATTATCCTCAACGACTATCTCCAGAGCCGGCGCTATGCCGAGGAGAATCCCTGAACTTCCTGATAACTCAATCCTGACAACAATCTTTTAACAATAAAAACCGAAAACAAAATGAGTCTGCCGATCTATCTTTACGGCCATCCCGTGCTCCGTGCTGTTTCCCGTCCCGTCGACTCCGGTCGCGAAGGCCTGAAGGAGCTTGTCGAGAAAATGTATGAAACAATGTATGAGAGCGAAGGTGTCGGACTGGCTGCCCCGCAGATCGGCCTCAATGAGCAACTGGTAGTCATCGACGCCGACCCCGTGGCCGACTCCTTCCCCGAGTGTGCCGGACGGAAACTGACGCTGATCAATCCCGAATATGAGATTCTCGACGGCGAGAAGATTGTCTGTGCCGAAGGATGTCTGAGCCTTCCCGGCCTGTCGGAAAACGTTGCGCGCGTCGAACACATCCTCCTGCGGTGGGTCGACGAAGAGTTCCGCCCCCATGAAGAGGAGATCTCCGGATTCCTTGCCCGCATTGTTCAGCACGAGCTCGACCACCTCGACGGAAAACTCTACATCGACCACATCTCTCCGATCCGCAAACAGCTCATACGCACGCGCCTGCGCAACATTGCGACCGCGAAAGTCCGCGTCGACTATCCCGTGCGCTACGCCCCTAAACGCTGATCATTCCGCCGGTTTTTATCAGAATATCATTCCATTTTTAAACTATAACTTCCCCCACCAACAGACTGACCGAAATGGCCGACGACAAAAAGATTATCTTCTCGATGGTAGGTGTCTCTAAAATCTACCCTCCTCAGAAACAAGTTCTTAAAAACATCTATCTATCGTTCTTCTACGGTGCTAAGATCGGTATCATCGGTCTCAATGGCTCCGGTAAATCATCGCTTCTGAAGATCATTGCCGGAATCGACAAAGACTATCAGGGCGAAGTCGTTTTTTCGCCCGGCTATTCCGTAGGCTACCTCGAACAGGAGCCCGTTCTCGATCCCGAAAAAACAGTCATCGACGTTGTCCGAGAAGGCGTTCAGCCGATCATGGACCTTCTTGCCGAATTCGACAAGGTCAACGAAGCCTTCGGTGATCCCGACGTGCTTGACGATCCCGACAAGATGGACGCCCTGATCGCTCGCCAGGCCGAACTTCAGGACCGCCTCGACGCATCCGACGCCTGGAACATCGATTCGAAACTCGAACGCGCTATGGATGCCCTCCAGTGTCCCCCCGACGACCAGAAGATCGCGACCCTTTCCGGAGGTGAGCGCCGCCGTGTGGCCCTCTGTCGACTGCTGCTGCAGCAGCCCGACGTGCTCCTTCTTGACGAGCCGACCAACCACCTCGACGCCGAATCGATCGACTGGCTCGAACAGCATCTGCGACAGTATCCCGGAACGGTCATCGCCATCACCCATGACCGATACTTCCTCGACCACGTGGCCGGATGGATTCTCGAGCTCGACCGCGGAGAGGGAATTCCATGGAAAGGAAACTACACCTCGTGGCTTGACCAGAAGACCAAACGGATGGCACAGGAGGAAAAACAGGCCAGCAAACGCCGTAAAACGCTCGAACGCGAGCTTGAATGGGTGCGTATGGCCCCGAAAGCGCGTCAGGCAAAGGGAAAAGCTCGCCTCAACAGCTACGACCGACTTCTTAACGAAGACCAGAAGCAGCGTGAGGAACGCCTCGAGATCTTCATCCCCAACGGACCGCGTCTCGGTCAGAAAGTGATCGAAGCGACCGGACTTGCAAAAGCCTATGGAAAGAAAAAACTGTTCGACGGACTGAACTTCATGCTGCCGCCCAACGGCATCGTCGGAGTCATCGGTCCGAACGGAGCCGGAAAGACAACGCTTTTCCGTCTCATCATGGGTCAGGAGATCCCCGACGCCGGTACGTTCGATGTCGGTGAGACAGTCAAGATCGCCTATGTCGACCAGACCCACCACGAACTTTTCCCCGAAAAATCCGTCTATGAAGTCATCTCCCAGGGAGTCGAAAGCTTCCGTATGGGTGGACGCGACGTCAACGCACGCGCCTATCTCTCGAGGTTCAACTTCACAGGCGCAGACCAGGAGAAGAAAATCGGAGTGCTCTCGGGCGGCGAGCGCAACCGTCTCCACCTTGCTATGGCTCTCAAGGAAGAGGGAAATGTCCTGCTTCTCGACGAACCGACCAACGACATCGACGTAAACACCCTCCGCGCCCTCGAGGAAGGTCTCGACGACTTTGCCGGATGCGCCGTCGTTGTCAGCCACGACCGCTGGTTCCTCGACCGCATCTGCACCCATATCCTCTCATTCGAAGGCGACGGAAACGTAGTCTTCTACGAAGGATCATACTCCGACTACGAAGAATTCAAAAAAGCGCGCAACGGAGGAAAGGAACCACCTCGCCGCCGCTACCGCAAACTGATGGAATAATCCGTCATATTTAGGCACGTTTACGGCTCGGCTAATCACTTTTGATTACCTCCGCCATGCAGTCGGCTGAAAAAATACTCAGATTTAGGTATGGCAGACAAGGAAAGTTCATAGTAATTTTGCATCAGATAATTTTTACGAATGAACTTTACCACATAGGCGGTTACGGATGCCCCGGCCTTTCAGTGACTGAACATATCCGGGCCGGCAGATCAGCTGTCCGACCGCCCCATAGATGAAATCTATTAGGAAAACAAAAAGCGCGAGCCGTGAGGTTCGCGCTCCTGTTTTTTACCCGTCCTCACCGCAAGTGGTAAGCTTTACTCGCCCCTGCGTTAACAAATATTGGAGCGTCGGCCTGAGTTTCGATTTGCCGGAATGACTGATTTGTAGTAACTTTGCATACCACAGACGTTATCATTGTCTGCAGGGATAAACCATTTCATATAGTTATTAAACCAGTTCTTTAAATTCCAATTGTATTTGAATCTATGAATCGGATCTTATTTCTAATTCTATCGCTCTGTGTCATGCCATCGTTCGTCATGGCCAATCCGGCAATCGTCAAGGCCGATTTCCTCAACGTCCGGGAAGCGCCGTCGATCGAATCGACACGCATTGCCCGTCTGCCCAACCTGATGATAATCGAAGCCGGCGAAGAAGTCGACGAATGGTGTCCTGTAAGCTGGACGCGGCGCAACGCCAAGACCGGAGTCGAAACCCCGATGAAAGGCTATGTCAAAGCCGAATTCCTTATTCCGATGACCCACAACGGTCTGACTGCTCAGTTCCTCAACACAAACTGGGTCCTCTATCCTCAGGACGGCGACCGTGGCGGAACGCTGATCATCAACTCGACTCCCGAAGGAGTCGTCTCGACATGGTATCGTCTTGTCGACCGTGTGCTTCAGAGAGCCGAGCTGCCTGCGACAATCGAAGTCAACGAAACCTACTGGGGGCTTGACGGCAACGTCTATCGTCCGAAAACCGAAACAGCGGTGCCGCTGTCGTTTGCCTGCAACCCCGAAGCGGGCCTTGCAGTCTTCGCCGGTCAGATCTGGACCGAGATCCATCCTTCCGAGTAGACTGCTCCCTCCGAACCGAATCAACACAGAACGAGGCTCTGAGATCCGCGGATCTCAGAGCCTCGTTCCTATGTCGATTACTTATCTGTGGCTACGCTGTCAGATGCCGGTGTAGGTCGACGGCGAGAGACGGTGCAGTTCCGCCTTGACATCATCCGAAACCTCGAGAGTGTCGATGAACTCGGCAATGCTCTTCTCGGTGACAGCCTCATTGGTGCGGGTCAGCTGCTTGAGAGTCTCATAGGGGTGGGGGTAGCCTTCGCGGCGCAGGATCGTCTGGATGCCCTCGGCAACGACCATCCACATGCGCTCGAGGTCCGCTTTGAGAGCCTCCTCGTTGAGGATCAGCTTGCCGAGACCCTTCATCGTGCTTGCGACGGCAATCATCATGTGGCCCATCGGAACGCCGACGTTGCGGAGCACCGTCGAATCCGTCAGGTCACGCTGCAGACGGGAGATCGGCAGCTTCTGGGAAAGATGTCCGAGAATAGCGTTAGCCATTCCGAGATTGCCCTCGGAATTCTCGAAATCGATCGGATTGACCTTGTGGGGCATCGCCGACGAGCCGACTTCGCCCGCTTTGATGCGCTGCTTGAAATAGTCCTGTGAAATATACATCCAGATATCGCGGTCGAGGTCGATCATGATCGTATTGATGCGGCGCATCGCATCGAACACAGCGGCCAGATTGTCATAGTTCGAGATCTGGGTCGTGAACTCCTCGCGGACGATTCCGAGACGTTCCGAAAGGAAGCCGGCAGCGAAGCCTTTCCAGTCGATCGACGGATAAGCGACCGAGTGGGCGTTGAAATTGCCGGTCGCGCCGCCGAACTTACCGCTGATCTTAGCGGCTTTGAGAAGCTCAAGCTGCTCCTTTAGGCGATAGACGAAAACCATGATTTCCTTTCCCAGACGGGTAGGGGAGGCCGGTTGTCCGTGGGTGCGCGCCAGCAGGGCGACATCCTTCCAGTCCTCGGCCATAGCCGTCAGCTTGCCGATCATCTCTTCGAGAGCCGGAATGTAGACATGGGACAGAGCCTCATTGATCGACATCGGGACTGACGTGTTGTTGATATCCTGTGAAGTCAGGCCGAAATGGATGAATTCCTTGTACTGTTCGAGGCCCAGACGGTCGAAACACTCCTTCAGGAAATATTCAACTGCCTTGACATCATGGTTTGTGGTCTTTTCAATCTCCTTGATTCGTTCGGCATCGGCAAGCGAGAAATAAGTGTAGATCTTTCGCAGGCTGTCGAACTTGCCTTTGTCAACTCCGGCAAGCTGCGGAAGAGGAATGTCACACAATGCGATGAAATATTCAACCTCGACACGCACTCTGTAGCGGATCAGAGCAAATTCCGAGAAATAAAGGTCGAGGGTTTCACACTTGGCGCGGTAGCGGCCGTCGATAGGCGAGATAGCGGTGAGAGTGCTGAGCTCCATATTTGATTGTTTGGTTAGAATGATTGGTCTCTGGGTCACGTCTGGTGATTGCCGGAATCAGACACGTCGTAATCGGCATGCGGTTGCCACCGCAGAAGCCGTCAGCAGCCTGTTTCGCCGCAAAATTACGAAAAAAAGATAACATTTTTCTTACAATTCGTGAAATCTGTAATTTTTTGTCACTCTGCATGAAACGACTCCCCTCCGATTAGCTTCCAAAGGGCGCGGAAGTTTTTTGGAAATGATAGAAATAATTAAATTCTTTTAATATGCTTAGGGGCGTTTCGTTGCAACTTTTTATTAATTTTGTGGGCAACTAACAAATAATCGGATAATTTAACAGATCTTAGGTCCTTGACGTCGCATTAGGACTTGTTAACAAATCCTCTCCTCATGGCTGTCGATATATCTTGGTTATTAGTCGTACTTGCGCTTTTTTTGGAATATTATCATACAGAAATAGAATCTTTTTAATCAATATTTATTCACTAACCAGTGCCATGATCATATGAATTTAGATTTCATGAGACCTAAGTTTGTAGCATTGTGTGCCGCGCTTACATGCGGCCCCGTGCTATATGCACAGAACAGTCCTGTTCTTGCAGCGTCGGCCGCCGCTATGCCTCAGGAGGCTGGCGCGTCCACGATTACCGGTGTGGTGCTCGATCCTTCGGGCGAACCTCTTATCGGTGTTACGGTAGGTGTAGAAGGGAAAGGGGCTATGGCCTCAACCGACTTCGACGGCCGTTTCTCTCTTAAAGCCCGGCCGGGCGACGTTCTGACGTTCAGCTACATCGGATTCTCGCCGACAACCCTCAAACTGACCGGAACAAGCCCCGTCACTGTCACCATGAAAGAGGACTCGAAGACTCTTGACGAAGTCGTTGTGACGGCTCTCGGTATCAAACGCGAACAGAAATCTCTCTCCTATAACGTCCAGCAGGTTAAGGGCGACGCCCTGACAACCAACAAGGACGCAAACTTCGTCAACAGCCTTGCCGGTAAAGTGGCTGGTGTGAACATCAACGCCTCTTCATCCGGTACCGGCGGTATCTCGAAAGTTGTCATGCGTGGTACTAAATCAATCATGCAGTCCTCGAACGCACTCTACGTTGTCGACGGTATGCCCATGCGTCCTGCCCGTTCGAGCGGCGACTCCGGACCTTTCGGATCGCAGGGTGCGACCGAACCCATCGCCGACCTCAACCCCGAGGACATCGAATCGATGTCAGTCCTGACCGGTGCTGCCGCTGCCGCTCTCTATGGTTCGGATGCTGCCAACGGTGCGATCGTCATCACAACCAAGAAAGGCCAGGCCGGCAAAACCAAAATCACTGTCGGATCAAACCTCGAATGGAACCGTGCATGGATTCTTCCCCGCTTCCAGAATGCCTACGGAGCCGGTCAGAACGGTGCCTACGATCCCAACTCGTCCTACAGCTGGGGTGCGCGCATGACTCCGTACAACAACTCAGGCTATGACATCGCCTCCGACTATCTCCAGACAGGTTTCGTGGCAACAAACTCGATCACCTTCTCGACCGGTACAGACAAAAACCAGACCTATGCGTCGGCTGCTGCTGTCAACTCGAAAGGAATCGTGCCCAACGACCGCTACGACCGCTATAACTTCAACATCCGCAACACAACAAACTTCTTTGATGACAAACTGACCCTTGATCTCAACGCAAGCTACATCTACCAGAGCGACCGAAACATGATCAACCAGGGTTCATACATGAACCCGATCGTCGGTGCCTACCTCTTCCCCCGAGGCAACGACTGGGACGAAGTGCGCATGTATGAAGTCTACGATCCTGCACGCAAGATCAATGTCCAGAACTGGAAATACGGCGAATACGGTCTTACCGTACAGAACCCCTACTGGGTAAACTACCGCAACCTCCGCGAAAGCTACAAAGACCGCTACATGCTCGGCGCTCAGCTTTCTTATAAGGTGACCCCTTATTTGACTCTTAGCGGACGCGTACGTGTCGACAACTCTTACACAACAGCCGACGACAAACGCTATGCAACCACGCTCGGTAACCTCTGCGACAACTCCCAACGCGGCTACTTCGGCACCTCGCGCTATAAAGAAAAGCAGATCTACGCCGACTTCCTCGCTTCGTTCAACAAAGACCTCGGAGCCGACTTCAACCTCCAGGCCAATGTCGGTGGGTCAATCTCTGACATGCGCTTCGAATCAATGGATGTTCGCGGTGGTATCGCCGATGGTTCGGAAAACTTCCCCGGACAGACTCCTGGCTTGACCAACTTCTTTACCATCAATAACATCACCACCATGCCGACCAAGGTTCAGGACGGATGGCGCGAACAGACCCAGTCGCTCTATGCAAGTGCCGACCTCGGTTACCGCAGCACCTACTACCTGACTCTTACCGGACGTAACGACTGGCCCTCGCAGCTCGCCGGTCCCGACTCGAAAAACTCTTCGTTCTTCTATCCCTCTGTCGGTGTGTCTGTGCTGATGAACCAGATGTTTGCCGATGCCGGCATCGAGTTCAACCCCGATTACATCTCTTACTGGAAAATACGTGCTTCATGGGCTTCCGTAGGTACCGCATTCCAGCGCTTCATCGCAAACCCGCGCTACGAATGGCGCAACGGCACTTGGACTGTCCTCACTCAGTATCCTGTGACTGACCTCATGCCCGAACGCACCAAGTCTTGGGAAGTCGGTATGAACTTCCGTCTGCTCAAAGACCTCACATTCGACGCGACATGGTATCAGGCCGACACCCACAACCAGACTTTCAACCCCAACATCGCAACCGGTAAATACTCTAAAATCTACCTCCAGACCGGTAACGTTCGCAACTGGGGTATGGAATTCGCCCTCAACTACGACCACACTTGGGGAGACTTCACCTGGACAACTGGTCTCACCTACTCGTTCAATAAAAACAAAATCGTTGAACTCGGCCGCAACGCCATCAACCCCATCACTGGCGAGAAACTCGACATCGATCAGCTCGTGATGTCTGACACCCAGGTAGGTGCTACCCGCTTCATCCTTCGCGAAGGCGGATCAATGGGCGACCTCTATTCTGTAGTCGACCTCTCACGCGACGCCAACGGTAACATCTATGTTGACGCCAACGGAAATGTCAGCACAGTTAACGTTGCCGACAAACCCATCAAACTCGGCTCTGTCCTTCCCAAAGGCAACCTCGCTTGGAACAACACTTTCCGTTATAAAAACCTCTCGGCAAGCTTGATGTTCTCGGCTCGTCTCGGCGGTATCGTCTACTCGCGCACCCAGGCCATCCTCGACCTCTACGGTGTCTCTGAAGCATCCGGCAACGCCCGCGATCTCGGCTACGTTTCTATCGAAGGCGGCGACCGCGTGAACCCCGAACAGTGGTACGGTCTGATCGCTTCCGGCGAAACAGTTCCCCAGTACTACACCTATTCCGCAACCAACGTTCGTCTTCAGGAAGCCACTCTCTCATACCTCATCCCGCGTAAATGGCTCAACAACGTCTGCGATATCAAAGTGTCGCTCGTTGGCCGCAACCTCTGGATGATCTACAACAAGGCTCCCTACGATCCCGAAGCTGTTGCATCGGCCGGAAACTACTTCCAGGGTATCGACAACTTCATGATGCCGTCGCTCCGCAACTTCGGTTTCAATGTCAACTTTAACTTCTAAACTAACATTGCAACTAACAATGAAACACTTATTATATAACTTCATGGCCGGTGGCGCGCTCCTCTTCTCCACTGCTGCTTGTACCGGCGATTATGAAGACATCAACAGCAACCAATTCCAGCCTGGCGACCTTACTGCTGATGACTACGCTCTCATTTCGTCGATGAGCAACATCTGCGGTGCTGTCATCCCATCGGATGTCAACTGCAACCAGTTCACCGACTGCCTTCTTGGTGGTACACTTGGCGGGTACTTCTCCGACGGTGCGAACTTCACGACATCATATGTCCGCAACTGCGCGCCCGACAACTGGACTTCAGTGTTCCTCAAAGACTCGAAAATCATCTCGACTCTCTACACCAACATCTCGATGGTCGAAGGTTTCTGCGAAACTTCAGGACAGGTTGTGCCGTTGGCTATCGCCAACATCGTCAAGGTCGCTGCCATGAACCGCGTGACCGACGCCTACGGCCCTATCCCCTATAGCGCTATCGGCTTCGAGGGTGCCGTGAAGACTCCCTACGACTCTCAGCAGGACGTCTACAACAAATTCTTCGAGGAACTTGCCGCCGCACGCGCGATCCTTCTTGAAAACCGCGCCGCAGTCATGAGTCCTCTCGCCGATAAAGTCTACTCAGGCGACATCGACAAATGGATCAAATTCTGCAACTCGCTCCAGCTCCGTCTCGCTATGCGTATCGTTTATGCCGACGCAGCTCTTGCAAAGCGGAGAGCCGAGGATGCTGTAAACCCCGCAAACGGCGGTGTAATCGAGACTAACGACGAAAACGCGACCTGGAAAAACTACGAGACCTCGACCAACTCAATGCGTGTTGCAATCATGTACAACGCTCACGATACTCGTCCCAGCGCCGAAATCGCCTGCTACCTCAACGGCTACAACGACCCGCGTATCTCTCACTACCTGACCGAATCAGGATCTCCCGAGACTCCGTCGCTCAACGGCAAGCCCTACAAGGACGAAAACGGAAACTGGATGACTTCGCCCTCTGGCACCTCTCTCCAGTACGTCGGAATCCGTCGCGGATGGCAGACGTTCAACACTTCATGGTCTGTCAACTTCTCCGACGTGAACATCCCCGGTAACACCCCCGCTCTCTGGCTCAACGCTTCTGAAGTCGCTTTCCTTCGCGCTGAAGGTGTGGCTGTGTTCGGCTGGAACATGGGTGGAACTGCCGAATCGTTCTACAACGCCGGAATCCGTCTGTCGTTCGAAAACTACGGAGTTGGCGATCAGGCCGATGCTTACATTGCCGACGCAACTTCGGTTCCCGCTCAGTTCTACGATCCCGAAGGTCTCAACCCCTGGAACGGCACTATCCCCGCTGTAACTATCAAATGGGATGAATCAGCGACTCCCGCTCAGAAACAGCAGAAAATCATCACACAGAAATGGCTCGCCAACTGGACCCTCGGTAATGAAGCCTGGGCCGACTACCGTCGAACCGGCTATCCATTCCTTATCCCTGTGGCCTACAACGGAAGCAACGTTGTCAACATCAACCTCGGCCCGCGCCGTCTCCCTTATCCCACTGCCGAATACACCGACAACCTCGTCAACGTTCAGAAGGCCGTGGAGATGCTCGGTGGTCCCGACAACCTCGCAACACGCATGTGGTGGGACTGCAACCCCGCTGTTCAATAAGTATTCACTCTTCACTGAAAACTTAAAACTTTTATGAAAAAAATAGCTAAATATATTTCATCGGCTCTCATGGTTGCAGCTTTAGGTGCCACTTTCACCGCTTGCGACGACTGGACTGAGCCCGAACACGTCGATCTCGACTACGGCACAATCGACACTGCCAACCCCGAGGCCTACGTCAAATACCTCGAAAATCTCCGGGCCTACCGCAATTCCGACCACAAACTGGTCTATGCCTGGTTCGACAACGTCGAAACTGCTTTCGGCACACAGGGCCACCGCATCTCTGCAATTCCCGACTCTGTCGACGTAATCGTTCTCAACAACCCCGACAAAGTCACAAACCAGCTCGTCCAGGAAATGTTTGAGGCGCGCACAAACAAAGGTCAGCAGTTCAGTTGCGTGATCGACTTCGACGTGATCAAGGCCGACTACACCCTCCTTTGCGAGCAGCTCGCCGCAAAACGTATCGAATTCACCAACATCAACGGTGAAGATGCCGAGATCCCGGCCGAACTCAAGGACCCCGAATTCCTCACATATCTCACTGAAAGCTGCTCGGCTCAGCTCAAACACTTCAACACTGTCGGTTTCGACGGTCTTGTCGCTGGATTTGCCGGTAAGCCGACCAACCACATGACCCAGGAAGAACTGAACGTCTACAACAGCCAGGCTGCTCTCTTCCTCGGAATCATCGAAGACTGGCATCAGCGCAATCCGTCGGTTGACATCGACCTGCTCTGCAAACCGCAGTACATCGACAGCCCGCTGCTCGCTGAAGCACGTCGCGTTTTCCTCGTTGAAAGCCTCGACGCAAGCTCTGCCGACTCTTACTCCTACTATGTAGCTCTCGCCGGCAGCTCGGTTCCCGAATCTAAAATCGGTGTCCTCGCTTCAGTTCCCGACCACACCGGAGCTGACGAGAAACTCGGCTATTTCGCCAACGGAATGCTCGCCGTAAACGGAATGGCCAAATGGGCCGCCGGACACAACATCGGAGCTGTCGGAATCTACAACACCGGTGCTGACTATTTCATGACCAATGGCTTCTACACCAACGTCCGCTACGTCATTGAAACCGTTAATCCCAGCGCCAAATAATCTATCTGTTTAATCTAACAATTCTCAACGATTATAACATTATGAAATTTTCATCATACATCTCAGCAGCCGCCCTGCTCGCAGTCGCTTCTCTGACTGCCTGCCAGGACGACTTCGAGAACGTGGATAATCGCGTCAGCGACACCGGTGCGCTGGTCCCCACCAACGTATTGGTCGACGGACAGGCTAACGAACAGGTTGTCTCATTCAATCTCAAGATGGCCAACCCAGTCCCCACTGAAGTGACTGTCACCTACGCTGCCGACATGTCCAAAGTCGAAGCCTACAATGCGATCTATGGAGCGAACGCAGTTGAGCTTCCCGCCGAAAACTACGAAATCCTCCAGCCTGTTGCGACTTTCATCGAAAACGCTGTCTCCTCAAGCAACGTAGAGGTTAAGATCAAAGACCTCCTTTCGCTCGACCGTGAAGTCGTTTATGTGCTCCCGGTTTCGGTTGTCGAATCGACTGTTCCCGTGCTTGAAAGCCAGAAGACACGCTACATCGTTGTGCGTGGTGCCGCTCTCATCAACGTCGCTGCAAACATGGTCGAAAACAATGCTTCGCTTGTAAACGCCTCTGCAGCTTCCGCGCTCAGCAATATCACTCAGTTCACTTTCCAGTGCATCATCAATGTCGATGCATGGGGTGGCTCTGACTCCAACATCCAGTCGATCGCCGGTATCGAAAGCAGCTGGCTGTTCCGCGTCTCCGACGCCGGTCTGCCCGCCAACCAGCTTCAGTTCGTGACTCCTTCCGGAAACATCACCGACGCTTCATGGCAGTTGAAGGACAAACAGTTCCAGCGTCTGACTTTCACATGGGACGCTTCGACAGGTCAGGCTACTCTTTATGTAGACGGTGCGAAGAAAAACACCATGACCGGCAGCAGCCGCAGCGGTGTCAGCTGGAACTCGTCCAACTTCTATATCGGCAAATCATATAACGACAACCGCTGGCTCAACGGTCTCATCAGCGAAGTCCGCGTATGGAACCGCATCCTCTCGGACGCCGAGATCGCCGATGCAACCCAGCCCTACCTGGTTGCTCCTGATGCCGAAGGCCTCGTTGCCTACTGGAAATTCAACGAAGGTGCCGGAACACTCATCCACGACTATTGCAATGGCAACGACATCAATTGCGCGTCGACTCCCAAGTGGGTGGAAATCTCCCTTCCCGAATAATTTCCCAACCGAGTAATTAATTATAATTACAGTGTATTAACTGACTTCTCTGCAATTTGGCGCGATTTTTGCCGTTATCCTATCGCACACGTTTCCACGTCATGCCGAAAAGCCGACGTTGCGGAAATCGCGCCAAGCATAAAGTCAACAATACCCTAAACAAATATCTCTCTAACTCAAATCTTAATTATCAATGAAAAAAAGACTATTTATCAAATCATGCCTTGTAGCGTCGGTCGCTCTCTTCGCAGCTTCTTGCTCCGATGACACCACTCTGGGCTCTATAGACGATGCCGGCCGCCTTGACGTGCCTGAAGGAGCCGTGGTCTATATTACCGATGCCGCCGGTTCGCGTGGTTCTTCAAAAGTTGAATTCCACAACGCCGAAACAAACGCCCTTCATGTAAAAACAGGTGCGGCTCTTCCCGCCGACTGCAAAGTGACTTTCGCCTACAATGCAGACGCGCTCAATGCCTACAACACCGCCAACGGAACTGACTACACTATCCTGCCCCAGTCGATGGTCGCTTTTGCAAACGACGGCGTGGTCACACTTCCCGCCGGACAGACTGCTGTTGACGCCGAGTACACTCTGACCTCCGACGGCTCTCTCGATCCCGAAACAACCTACGCTCTCCCGTTGAGTGTGACTATCGAAGGCGCCGCCGCTCTCGGCGAAGCCGACAAGAACTTCGTTGTTCTCGTGCGCGACCTCTCTTCCTATGGCGATTGCCACAAAACATGGATCGACGACAAAGGTGTCGAACACGAAGGCATCAAGATCTTCTCCGTTATGGAAGTCAACGACACCAACCCCCTCAACAACCTTCGCTACAAACTGAAGAATTCAGGCAAGTACATGGTTGACGCCCTTGTGATGTTCTCCGGAAACATCAACTACGACGCCGAACAGGGACGTGTCTACTTCTTCCCCAACGAAAACGTCAAAGCCATCCTCGACAACCGCGAGAAATATCTCAAACCCCTCAAAGACCGCGGCATGAAAGTGATCATGGGCGTAATGTGTAACCACGACCGCGCCTGCATCGCAAACCTCGACGACAACACAGCCAAACTCTTTGCCAAAGAGCTCAAGGCCCTATGCGACGCTTACGGCCTCGACGGTATTTTCTGGGACGACGAATATTGCTCACCCATCACTCCCGCGCCTCCGGGCTTCGTGACTCCCGGCCGTGCCGCATGGTCGCGTCTTGCCTATGAAGTATGGAAGATTCAGCCCGAACGCTGGAACATCGCCTATGGCTACAGCACAACCGGTTCAGCAGTCGCTGTCGACGGCGTACAGCCCGGTACATTCATCAGCTACTGTCTGCCTGACTACAGCTCTTCCTACACTGACAGATGGCTCAGCAGCTACCCCGGCATGACACTTTCCCAGCTCGGCGGATGCTCAATGGAATTTGCCCAGGGACGCTGGTCTGCATCTGAATCGACCCTCCGCAACATGCGCAACGAAGGATTCGGTGCGATGATGGTATTCGCAATGGACCCCTATCGCACCAACGCAAGCGGTCAGGAACAGGCAATGAACAAACTCGCCCGTGCGTTCTATAACGACGAAGTTGTCGTAGACCAGACCACATATCCCAAAGACTGGAAATAATCGAATGTCTCACCCCTTCCTAATTATCAACTCAAATTAGTATGAAACTTCATTATTATTTGATGAGTGCAGCTCTCATGACTGCCGCATCTGTGAGCTTCACTGCCTGCAACGATGACGACAACGACGAACCCGTATTCGTTGTCGGCGGCGATACAACAGAAGTCCCCGACATTCAATTCTCAAAAGATACGGTCAGAGTCAAAGTCGGCGAGGAAAACCGTGCCGCTCTTCCAATCGCTTCTGAAACCGGCGGAATCAAAGCTTTCTCGCTCGATCCTGCAGTCGCTGACATCGTTGATGTCGATGGCGTTCCGATGATTGAAGGTTTCAAAAACGGTCTTTGCGGTGTGATGGTGTCTGACGCTAACAGCAACTACAAAAAGCTCATGGTAAGCGTCTACACAACCGATCAGATGCAGCTCAGCAAGAGCGAGCTCACATTCCTCACTCCCCTTGGCGCAAGCGGCACAAGCTCGGATGTCACCGTCCTCCTCGGCAACGGTGGATACACCATCAAATCCGACAATCCCGCTGTCGTATCTTCGATCACTCCCGAAACCGGTGTAATCACAATCACAGCTACTTCAAAAATTGATCCCTACACCGCAACGCTGACCGTAAGCGACATCTCCGGTCTGACTGCCGATCTCAAAGTGTCTGTTGAAGCTTCTCTCGATCCCTTCACACCGCAGCAGCTCCAGAAAATTCTCGACCTGAATAAATCGACCATCTGGGCCGACTGCAAAGATCCCTCTGACGGTAACACTCCGTACTACTGGGGCTACGGCTACGGCGATTTAATCAACGAGACAAACGGCAACACCCGCACAATCGGCTGGTGGTTCACCTCCTGGGGAACTGACTACGGCGGCATTAAGATTGACTACCCCGCCAACGCATCCGTAGGCGCTGAAGTCGAAGGAACGCTCTACTTCCAGTACAGCACCGCCCAGTGGTATGACTGCTACAAGTACGCCGGTAAGGCCAAAGTCCTCGCCGACGACGCCACCAAGACAGTCGTTATCTGCTGGCAGGTCGACACCCAGAACCAGCGCATCAACCGCGGCTACGTCGTATTGATGAAATAGCCCCCCCCCGCATCATATCTCTAAAATAGATATATAATCCTCTATAAAAGAGGCAGCGTCAAAATTGAACTGCACTCCAAAAGTTAGACAATAAACTTTTGGAGTGCAGTTTGTTTATGAAAAGAACGTTTCATGTCAACGCCTAAGAAGAAATAACCTCAGACAGAACTTGAGAGGCTCCAGGCGGATGACCTTCGTCTGCGGGGAGAGAACGCATTGCTAAAACAATGAAGGCTTTAGCCGAGGCACATGAAGCCCTGGTGTGTTGTCAATGGGCAATAGCCATCGACCAACTAAGGTCTGAATACCCTCTTGGCTTATTGCTTTAGTTCGGAAAGATGGCTCGCTCCGTGTTTTATTATTATCATCTTAGGCCACTAAAGACAAATGATAAATATATCCATGAGAAAGAGAATATTAAATCTATTTTTCATGAGTATAGGCGTCGATATGACTATCGCCGTGTCACAGCTGAGATGAGTAATCGCGGGTTTATAATCAATCACAAGACGGAGCAGCGTTTAATGAACACCATGTGTCTTAAACGCCAAATGCGCAAGGTCCGCTATCACTCGTATAATGGTGAGGTCGGCAGAATCGCTCCAATATAATTAACCGTGATTCTGCAGCTTCAGCGCCCAATCAGAAACTGGCGGTCGATATCACACAGATAAACATCGGCACGACCAGACTGTATCTGTCAGCGTTTCTTGATATGTTCAATGGTGAAGTCTTACTTTACACCATATTCCGATCGCCAGATCTTGAGAAAATATATGATATGCTTGATAAGGCAATTGCCAAATTCGGTTCTTTTGCGGATTAATACTCCATTCGGATCAGAGATGGCGATATCCGCATTTCGGATACATCCAACGGCTTGAAGAGCATCTCATAATCCAAAGCATGTCTCGTAAAGGCAATTACCTTAACAACGCTGTGGCTGAATACTTCTTCGTTATAATGAAATCTGAACTTCTTTATGTCTAAAAATTTGAATCTCCAGAAGCCTTTATAAAGGCTTTGGATGATTCTTTCTCCACTGACGGCGAGTGCCGGGATCGGGATGGGTCCAAAAAAGAGAAGCGGTGTGCAGGAATTCGTGAATTCTTACACACCGCTTCTTTTGCGGTTTATAGCGTCACGCTAAAAAGCGTGGCTTGTGGATCATTTCTTGGCCTGTTTGGCTTTGCGGTTTTCAACGAGGTAGGCAACCGGAGTTGCAACGTAGAGCGTAGCAAGTGTACCGATGATCACACCGAAGATCATTGCGAAAGTGAACGAACGGATAGCATCGCCGCCGAGGATGAAGATGCAGAGAAGCACGAGCAGCGTCGAGGCAGATGTCATGATCGTACGTCCGAGAGTCGAGTTGAGCGAACGGTTGATGTTGTTGAAGAACGATTCCTTCGGGTAGATGCCGATGTTTTCGCGGACACGGTCGAAGACAACCACGGTGTCGTTGATCTGATAACCGATCACTGTCAGGATCGCAGCGATGAAGGTCTGGTCGATTTCCATCGCGAAGGGCAGAACGCCGTAGAGAAGCGAGTAGAAGCCGATAATTGCGAAGGCTGTGAAGGCTACTGCTGCAAGGGCGCCGAGCGAGAAGGCGATGTTGCGGAAGCGGACGAGGATGTAGAGGAACATTGCTGCGAGTGCGATGAGCACGGCGATGATTGCATCGGTGCGCATATCGTTGGCAACGGTCGGACCTACTTTCTGCGACGACATGATACCGATGTTCTCGTTAGTGGTCGAGAAGTCTTCCTTGCTCATGTTGCCGATTTCGCTCTTAAGACCTTTATAAAGGATATCGGTGATCTCCTGGTCGATGTTTTCTTCGTCGGAGTCGATCTTGTAGTTGGTCGAGATGCGGACTTTGGTGTCGTTGTCGATAGTGATGACTGAAACCTGTGCGCCGTCGAAGAGCGGGGCGAGCTGGTCGCGGAGATCGGATGTGTTGACTGCGTGGTCGAACTGAACGACGTAGTTACGTCCGCCCGAGAAGTCGATACCCTGGCTCAGACCGCGTACTGCAAACGATGCGATGACAACAACGATAAACGCGATGCAGAGCGAGAAGCTTGTCTTGCGTGCGCCGAGGAAGTTGAAGTTCGTGTTGGTAAACATCTTGCTCGAAAGCGCTGTGCTGAAGGTGAGGGCGTTGAATGCCTTGGTCTTGGCAAACATCATGAACACCAGACGGGTCAGGAACACTGCGGTGAAGAACGAGATGATAATACCGATGATGAGCGTTGTCGCGAAGCCTTTGATCGGGCCTGTCCCGAAGAGAAGAAGGATCACACCGGTGATGACCGAAGTAAGGTTGGCGTCGAAGATAGCCGAGAAGGCGTTGGCATAACCGTCGGCAAGCGCCGTGCGGATGTTTTTGCCTGCGCGGAGCTCCTCTTTCGTACGTTCGAAGATAAGCACGTTGGCATCCACTGCCATACCGAGTGCGAGGACGATACCGGCGATACCCGAAAGGGTCAGCACTGCCTGGAATGAGGCGAGAATACCGAATGTGAAGAAGATGTTGAACACGAGACCCAGGTTGGCGATAAGTCCGGGGATTACGCCGTAGAAGGCCATCATGAAGATCATCAGAAGGATGAGGGCGACGCCGAACGACAGGAAGCCGTCGTGGATAGCCTGCTTACCGAGCGACGGTCCGATCACAGTGTCGGAGATAATGTCGACCTTAGCAGCCATCTTACCGCTCTTGAGGACGTTTGCAAGGTCTTTTGCTTCATCGGTCGAGAAGTTTCCGGTGATGCTTGAGCGTCCGCCGTCGATTTTGTTGCTGACGTTGGGAGCTGAGTAAACCTGGTCATCGAGAACGATAGCGACGCGTTTGTTGATGTTGGCGCCGGTGATGTTGCTCCATTTCTTGGCGGCATCCGCTGTCATGGTCATCGAAACATAGTTACCGTTCTGCATCTTGTCATATTCGCTTGAGGCGTTGAGGATGACATCGCCTGAAAGCGCGGGTTTGCCATTGTTGGTGCGGAGGGCCAGAAGCTGATAGATCTGCAGACCTGCACCGCCGGCGTTCTCAATCATTTTCTTGAGCTCGGCATCGCGTCCGGCATGTTCGGCATCCGTTTTCTTAAGCACCATCGGTTTCACCTCCCAGGCAAGCTTGAGGTTGGAGGGAAGGATTGTCTTGGCGCGGGTCGATGCCAGAATGTTGTCGATAGCCTCGCGGTTGGCGGCGGTGGCCAGACCGACTTCGATCGACTGGGTCGAAGGAGCGAAGCTCAGGAAGTAGTCGTTGAGGGCCTTGCCATTGCCGGTCGAGTCGGCTTTAAGGCTGTTGTTGAGTTCCGCAAGCGCAGCGGCGAACTCGCCGACAGGCATTGTTTCATAGAACTCGAGGTTGGCCGAAGCTTTGAGAAGTTCGCGGACACGGTCGTGTTCCTTGACGCCGGGAAGTTCCAAAAGGATCTGGCCGTCGTTTTCAAGTTCCTGGATATTAGGAGCGACAACTCCGAACTGGTCGATACGGGTGCGGAGCACATTGGTCGAGCTGCTGACGCGGTCTTTGACTTCCTGCTTGAGCGTATTGACAGCGGCTGCGTCGTTTTCACCACGTTTGACCTGATCCTTGAAGATGACTGAGAAGTCGCCGGAGGGATCAAGCGTGCGGTATTCCTTGCAGAAGATCGAAACGTAGTCGTTCGAACGGGTGGCTTTCACGACTGAGTCGGCGCGCTGGATGGCTGTCTCGAAATAGGGATTGCCTTCGGCGTTGGCCATCGAACGGAGAATGTCGGGGACAGAAACCTGAAGAGTCACGTTCATACCGCCTTTGAGGTCAAGGCCGAGACCTACTCCAAGCTTCTGGGCCTGGCTGTAGGTGTAACCCAGCCATACTGTTTCGTTCGAGATCGAATCGATGTAGTGTTTGTAAGCTTTCGTGTAGGAATCGGCGGCTCCTGTTTCATCGCCTGACACCGCAATGGCATACTCTTTTGCCTGGTCTTCATAGTGGTTGGTTACCATTGTGAACGACAGGTAGAAAAGGCAAATGATCACCAAGAAGATAGCCAGAATACCGGCTACGGCGCTTCCTAATTTTCCTTTTTGCATTGTAGTTTAAATAGGTAAAATATTGGTTAATAATTTGATTTTTAATCAAAAACAAATGCTGTCATAGCAAGCTAAGCCAGTCATGGTTGCGTTAAATGCATGGTTTCAGCTTGCAAATATACGATTTTTCTTCTTAAAAATCTCTAATATAGGTCGCGAAAATCAGGGCTGACGCATCTTAATTTTTTACAACATCAAAACTTTTTAAGGCATAAA
>CAJUHM010000002.1 GCA_910586475.1 uncultured Muribaculaceae bacterium
ATCTCAGGTCGATGTCGACGGCGCGGTCGGCGTAGGAACCGTCGGGTCGGCGGTGTGAGAGGTCTGAGATGTCGTTCTGGATGGCTCTGAGTGTTGCGAAGACGGTTTCCGGGGGTGTGTGTCCGGTCTCGACGGTTATGCCGAGATTCAGGAATCTATTGGGGCTATCGAAGCCCCAGGGTTCGGTCTCGATCATTTCGGAGCGGCAGAGGGGCCCGGGGAATGCGTCTTTAATGCGGGCGACCGCCGACTCGATAAGAGCACGACGGTCGCCGATGTTTGATCCGATGTTTATGTGGGCGGTTGCCATGAAGAGGTCGGCTCGGGCCTATCAGAGGCTCTTTTTAACCTGAACTTCTTCGTAGCATTCGACGATGTCGCCTTCGCGGACGTCGTTGTAGCCGGCGATGTTGAGCCCGCAGTCGTAGCCGGAGGTCACTTCCTTGACGTCGTCCTTGAATCGCTTAAGCGATCCGAGGTCGCCAGTGTAGCGAACGATTCCGTCGCGAATGAGGCGAACTTTTGCGTTTCGGCGCAGACGGCCTTCGCGGACGAGACATCCGGCGACAGTGCCGACTTTCGAGATGCGGTAGGTCTGCATGACTTCGGCAGTTCCGATGACTTCTTCCTTGAGTTCCGGGGCGAGCATGCCTTCCATCGCGTCCTTGACTTCCTCGATGGCCTGGTAGATGACGGAGTAGAGACGGATCTCCACGCCGTCGCGCTCGGCTGCACGTCGCGCGGCCTGGGAGGGCCGCACCTGGAATCCGATGATGATGGCGTCGGATGCCGCAGCAAGTGTCACGTCGCTTTCGGAGATTTCACCGACGGCTTTGTGGAGGACGTTGACCTGGATCTCTTCGGTCGAGAGTTTGATCAGAGAGTCGGATAGGGCTTCGATCGAACCGTCGACGTCGCCTTTGACGATTACGTTCAGTTCCTGGAAGTTTCCAATTGCGCGCCGGCGTCCGATGTCTTCGAGGGTGAGCATTTTTTTTGTCCGGAGTCCGAGTTCGCGCTGTAGCTGTTCGCGTTTGGAGGCGATTTCGCGGGCTTCCTGGTCGGTGTCCATCACGTTGAACGTGTCACCTGCCGTCGGGGCTCCGTTGAGTCCGAGGATCAACGCGGGTTCGGCCGGTCCGGCTTCCTTGATTCGCTGGTTGCGTTCGTTGAACATGGCACGCACTTTACCGTAGTGGGTTCCGGCGAGGATTATGTCGCCTACGCGCAGGGTGCCGTTCTGGACGAGTACGGTCGCAACGTAGCCGCGTCCTTTGTCGAGAGAAGATTCGATGATCGATCCGACGGCCTTGCGGTTGGGGTTGGCCTTGAGTTCGAGGAGTTCGGCTTCGAGAAGGACTTTTTCCATGAGTTCCTCGACACCGAGTCCTTTTTTGGCGGAGATGTCCTGGCTCTGGTATTTGCCGCCCCAGTCTTCGACGAGGTAGTTCATGGCGGCAAGTTCTTCCTTGATTTTGTCGGGGTTTGCGGCAGGTTTGTCGATCTTGTTGATGGCGAATACGATAGGCACGCCAGCAGCAGAAGCGTGGTTGATAGCTTCGACGGTCTGGGGCATAACGTTGTCGTCAGCGGCAACGATGATGATACAGAGGTCGGTCACTTTGGCACCACGGGCACGCATGGCGGTGAATGCTTCGTGGCCAGGAGTGTCGAGGAATGTGATGTGTCGACCGTCGGCGAGCCGCACGTTGTAGGCGCCGATGTGCTGAGTTATACCTCCGGCTTCTCCGGCGATAACGTTTGCGTTTCGGATGTAGTCGAGTAGAGAAGTCTTACCGTGGTCGACGTGGCCCATGACAGTCACGATGGGAGGACGGGGCATCATGTCTTCTTCGGAGTCTTCTTCCTGAGTGATTGCGTCGGCGACTTCAGCGCTGACGTATTCGGTCCGGAATCCGAATTCTTCGGCGACGATGTTGATTGTCTCGGCGTCGAGACGCTGGTTGATCGAAACCATTTCGCCAAGGCTCATGCAAGTCGCAATGATGTTGTTGACGGGGACGTTCATCATGGAGGCGAGGTCGTTGACGGTCACGAATTCGGTCAGCTTGAGCGTCTTGCTTTCGGCTTGTTCCTGTTCCATCATTTCGCGCTCGCGGTTGGCGTTGGCTTCTCGTTTTTCCTTACGCCATTTAGCGCCTTTTTTCTGGCCTTTGTCTTTGTTGGTCAGTCGGGCGAGGGTTTCCTTGACTTGTTTCTGGACGTCTTCTTCGTTGACTTCATTGTGGATCGGACGGCGTTCGCGCGCGTTTCGGTTGCGGTCGCCGCGATGGCGTTCGCCGCCGCCGTTAGATCTGTTTGCGGAAGCGGGAGCGTTTTCGGAGCCTCCCTGCTGGGATGAGCGTTCGATGTCGATCTTTTCTTTTCCACCGATGCGACGGCGTTTTTTCCGGTCGCCGGCAGCACCGCCAGCACCCTGTGCGTTCATTCGCTCGTTGCGCTTCTCTTCCTTGGTTTTCTTTTTGGGACGAGTGGTCTGGTTTATCGCAGAGAGGTCGATTTTGCCAACGACGTTGATGTTTAGTCCGCCGGTTACTTTTGTGGGGATGAAGTTGTCGTCGGCTTTAGGGGCTTCGGCCGAGGGTTCGTTTTTCGGCTCGACAGCGGGTTCGGCCACCGGCCGCGTTTCGGCTTTTGGATCGGGCTTGCTTTTAGGCTCTGGCTGAGGTTTCGGCTTTTCAACGTTTTTCGGCTTGTTTTCGACGGCGGGTGCAGGCTGGGGAGCCGCAGGCGCAGGCTGGGGCTTTGGCTGGGGCGCGGGTTCGGGTTTGGGCGCGGGGGCCGTTTTGCTTTCGGCCGCAGGGGCTTCAGCGGCCGCAGGCGCGGCTTTCGGGGCTTCGGGTTGCGGCTTTTTTTCTACGACGGGCTCGGTTTCCGGCTCTGTTTTAGTGCGCGGGGCTTCGTCGACCGGTTTTCCGGTCGCAAGGTCGATCTTCCCGATTACTTTCGGTCCGGCCGGAGCTGATTTTGTGGCGCGGCTGTCGGTGTTTTCGGCAGCTTTAGGCTTTTCAGGCGTTTTTGCCCTCTGGTTTGTTATGTTGTTGCTTTCGGTCTTGAGTTTGCGGTCAGGGGCGTATTCCTTAGTCAGCAACTCAATAGCCGCCTCGTCGATTCGAGTGTTTGGGTTTTCGGGGTTTTCGACCTCGATTCCTTTTTTGTGAAGGAACTCCACGAGAGTGGCAATTGAGATGTTGAAGTCCTTGGCTGCTTTGCTAATTTTCGTCTTCGCCATATATTGTTTTAAATCACTTCTAAGGTTAAACAGACAGGTGTCGGCCGATATTTCCACAGCGGTCGGCCGACCGCCGGTCGCGGGAGAGTAGGAGGATGCAGAGTGGAGAGGGATTTATTCCTCTTCGAACTCGGCGCGTAGGATTCCGAGGACGTTGTCGACGGTCGCTTCCTCGAGGTCAGCTTTGTCGATGAGGAGCTCGCGCGGCGCACCGAGAACGCTCTTGGCGGTCACGAGTCCGATGTTTTTGAGCTGTTCGATGATCCAGCCGTCGATTTCGTCTTTGAATTCGTCGAGGTAGATGTCTTCTTCGAAGGAATCTTCGGTGTCACGGTAGACGTCGATGACGTAGCCGGTGAGCATTGATGCGAGCTTGATGTTCAGACCGCCTTTACCGATAGCGAGCGAAACTTCTTCGGGACGGAGGAATACTTCGGCTTTTTTCTCTTCTTCGTCGAGGCGTATGGATGAGACTTTTGCGGGGCTCAGGGCACGCTGGATGAACAGAGAGGGGTTCGAGGTGTAGTTGATGACGTCGATGTTTTCGTTGCGAAGCTCGCGCACGATTCCGTGGATGCGCGATCCTTTGACACCGACGCAAGCGCCGACGGGGTCGATGCGGTCGTCGTAGCTTTCGACGGCGATTTTGGCGCGTTCGCCCGGGATTCGTGCGACCGCCCGGATGTTGATCAGACCGTCGTGGATTTCAGGCACTTCGAGTTCGAAAAGACGTCGGAGGAAGTTTTCGTTTGTTCGCGAAACGGTGATCTTCGGGTTGTTGTTTTTGTTGTCGACGTTGGCAACGACAGCTCTTACGGTTTCGCCTTTACGGAAGAAGTCGCCGGGAATGGCTTCGCTGCGCGGGAGGAGGAGTTCGTTTTTGTCGTCGTCGAGGAGGAGTGTCTCACGCGACCAGGTCTGGTAGACTTCTCCGCTGACGAGCTCGCCTTCGAGTTCGACGAATTTCTTATATATAGCCTCTTTCTGGAGGTCGAGGATTTTTGACTGGAGAGTCTGGCGGAGGTTGAGGATCGCGCGTCGGCCGAAGTCTTCGAAGTGGATTTCGCGGGTGTGGTCTTCTCCAACTTCAACGTCGGGGTCGTCTTCGGCGCGTGCGTCGGAGAGGGAGATCTCGAGATTCGGGTTTGCGACTTCGCCGTCGGGAACGACAGTGAGGTTCTGGAATATCTGGACGTCACCTTTGTCGGGGTTCAGGATGACGTCGAGGTTTTCGTCTGTTCCAAACATTTTAGCGAGCACGTTGCGGAACGATTCCTCGAGCACGCTGATCATCGTTGTCTTATCGATGTTTTTCAGTTCCTTAAATTCGGCAAACTGCTCCACCATGTTGGGAGCTTCCTCTTTCTTGGCCATAGTGTATGGTGTGGTGTTATATCTTATTTAAAGTTTATTGAATATCGGACATATTTGCAGTCGTCGACTGCGAGTTCGAGCGGTTCGGCAATTATTACGGGTCGTTTTTTGCCGGGTTCTTTTACTTTTTTCTCGATTTCGATGACAAACGAGGTTCCGTCGGGGCTGACTGAGGTCATGACGCCGGAGAACTTTCGTCCGTCGCGAGTCAGGACTTCCATTTCGTTTCCGATGTTTTTGTCGAACTGCCGCTTTGTCTTGAGAGGAGATGTCAGACCAGCCGAACCGACTTCGAGTTCGTAGTCTTCGATGTCACGGTCGAAGTTTGCTTCGATGTCTCGTGTGATTCGTGCGCAGATGTCGATGTCGACGCCTGTGTCGGAGTCGATTTCGACAGTGATTCGGTTGTCGGGGGCGACTGAAACTTCGACGAGGAAGCAGTCCGTACCCTCAAGTCCGGTCTCGACAATCTGTCGAATTAACTGTTTGTCAATCATTGTCGCTGAGAATTTAAATAAAATGGAGGAAGCTTCGGGCCCCCTCCGTGTCACTCGGTTTTGCTACTGCAAAGGTAGTCAATTATTTTATAATGTGCAATCGGCGAATGATCAAAGGGTCGAGAGTTGGGAGAAAGGCTGATTAATTAACATATAATTATAAAACATTAATAAACGTTAACTATGATTTTTTGATTGAATTGGGTGCGGTGTTTTAAAATAATTATTTTTGCGGATCAAAACGAAACTAAGAAGTATGCGAAACGAAAGTATGCGATTTGCCGGCGTGATGATTGCGGGGGCTGTGGCTCTTGCGGCTTCAGGAGCGGCCGGCCAGGATGACGGATTGCGGCGGTATGAGATGGCTTACGGCGATACGGTCAGGAGTTATACGATGTATGTTCCGGAGGTTCTGCGGCAGGGTGCACCTCTGGTGGTCTATGCGCATGGCTACGGGTCGAAGACGCGTTCGCGCAAGGATCTGAACGGGGCAGCGCGACGCCACGGTTTTGCGGTGTGCAATCCCGACGGGAGCCCGGATTCGAGGGGGAAGGACGGGTGGAAGGTCGGCTATCCTTCGCAAGCGTCGATGAGTGGAGACGAGGCTGATTTCTTTCGTGCGCTGCTCGATGATGTCGCGGAGCGTTTCGGGGTCAGCCGGGAGAATGTTTTTCTGGCGGGAATGTCGAATGGGGGAGATCTGTGCTATCAGCTGGCGTATACGGATCCGGATCTGTTCCGTGCGTACGGGTCGGTGGCCGGTCTGACGTTTGAGGAGACGTATCTGTCGGGGAAACTGACGGAGCCAGTGGCGTTTATGGAGATCCACGGGACGGCAGACAAGGTGTCGTCGTGGTACGGGGATCACCAAAACAGCGGTGGCTGGGGGGCTTATATTCCTGTGGAGCTTGCGGTACAGGCGATAGCTGCCAATAACCGTTGTGTGACGGTCGAGGCGGATACGGTTGCGTCGAAGCGCGGCGATGAGTATCCGGTTGTGCGCTACCGTTATGGCAACGCGCCGTCGGGGCGTGATGTCATGCTGTATCGTGTCGAGGGGGCAGGCCATTCCTGGCATGCGGCTGATCTCGACACGGGGGAGTTGCTCTGGGAGTTTTTTTCTCGCTATCTGTTGCCTGAGGCGAAGTAGATGTCGAGGATGTCGCGTGCGGCGGTAAATGAGCTCTGCCGGTTGTCGAGGACGCGCTGCTCTTTTTCGGCGAGGGCGGCTGCGATTGCGGGGTTGTCGTAGAAGTGGCGTCGGAGCTTTTCGTCGATGGTCTCGTACATCCAGTAGCGTGCTTGCTGGAGGCGGCGTTTTTCGAAGTAGCCGTTTTCGGAGACAAATGCGAAGTAACGGTCGATCATGTCCCAGACTTCGGGGATTCCGAGTTCGTAGTAGCCTGAGTAGGTCAGGACTTCGGGTTGCCAGCCGGAAGCGGTCGGCGGAAAGAGGTGGAGGGCGCTCCGGAATTGAGCCTGAGCGAGTCGGGCGCGGTTGATGTTGTCGCCGTCGGCTTTGTTGATGACGATTCCGTCGGCCATTTCCATGATTCCGCGTTTGATTCCCTGGAGTTCGTCGCCGGTTCCGGCGAGCTGGAGCAGGAGGAAGAAGTCGACCATCGAGTGGACGGCTGTCTCGCTCTGCCCTACGCCGACAGTCTCGACGAAGATGTTGTTGAATCCGGCTGCTTCGCAGAGTACGATCGTTTCGCGGGTCTTGCGTGCGACGCCACCGAGGGAGCCGGCTGAGGGGCTTGGCCGGATGAAGGCGTTGGGGTGGACTGAGAGTCTCTCCATGCGTGTTTTGTCGCCGAGTATGCTGCCTTTGGTGCGTTCGCTCGAGGGGTCGATCGCGAGGACAGCGAGTTTGCCTCCGCTTTTGAGAACGTGGAGTCCGAAGACGTCGATGCTTGTCGATTTGCCGGCACCGGGTACGCCGGTGATGCCGATTCGTCTGGAGTTGCCGGAGTGGGGGAGGCATTTTTCGATGACTTCCTGAGCGATGGCCTGGTGGTCAGGTGCGGTGCTTTCGACGAGTGTCACCGCACGTGAGAGGCGTGTTATGTCGCCCGCGATGATTCCTTCGACGAGTTCGCCGGCCGAGGGGAGGCTGCGTTTTTTACGTCGCTTCAGATAGGGGTTGACGACGGGCGGCTGACTGACTCCTGAGTTGACGGTCAGTCCTTTATAGTCGATGTGGTTTTCGGGGTGTTCCATGTTCAGTTGGTGGAGGTTGAGTTGGGTCAGTAGACTTCACCGATGACGCGGATGGTCTGTGAGGGTGCGTTCGGTGAGTTTGCGATTAGTGTGATCCGTCCGTTGAGCGGGTTGCCGGCGGTCAGCATGCTGCAGTCGACGGAGACGGTTACGGTTGTCGATTTTCCCGGTTTGATTCTGTCGCTTTTCAGTTTCAGCGAGATTGCGGGGTCGGCGGTGAATAAGCGCCGCAGGATAAGGGGTTTTTTCCCGTCGTTGGTTATGGTGAATGTGCGGCTGATTGTTTTGCTTTCGGGGGAGAGCCGTCCGAAGTCGACGGTTTCGGTCGAGAGTGAGGCAATGGGCGCGAGCTCTTTTTCTTCGGGTGTCATTTTCGAGAAGTCTTCGTTGACGATGATCGTTGTTGCGATTGTCGCAGAGCCTTCCGGGTCGTTTTCGGAGTCGGGGGTCAGGATGAATGAGTCGGTGAGGACTCCGAAGTCGGGACATCGGTCGGTGTAGGCTGTCAGTGAAAGAGATCCCTGCTCTCCGGTTTTGATTACTTCGGGTCGGAAGAGGGCGTTGACGTAGGGTGGTAGGTCGCTGACGGATGGCCGTATGTCGTGGTCTGTCGAGTTGTAGATGTTGACGGCGGCAGCGAGGACGCGGCCTTTGACGGCCTGTCCGAAGGGTGTCACTGAGTTGCTGAGGCGGGCTTTGCCTGCTTCGACGGGGTAGCGGGTGGCGAGTGTGGCAGGGGAGCCTATGACGGTTCCTTTTATGAGGAGTTTGACGCGTGAGATGTTGGTCTCGATGCTGATTTCTTTGCTGAATCTGCCGGGGCGTCCGGTTGCGTCGTAGGCTACGCCGATGACGAGAGTGTCGCCGGGCATGACCGGTGTGCGGGGGTAGGTCGGTCGTGTGCATCCGCAGTTGGCTCGTGCGTTGAGCACTACTACCGGCTCGGTTCCGATGTTGACAGCCTTGAACTGGCAGTTGACGATGCCGAGGTCTTCATGGAAGGCGCCGAAGTTGTTGACTGTCCGGATCCATTCCAGTTTTGGCTGCGCTGTCGCAACTGCTGCGCATAGAGTTGAGAATGCCAGAAGGGCGTGTCGGAGTTTCATTTCTGTTGGTCTGTCGGTTTACGGGAGTATTACTCCGGAGAATTTAAGCGCCATTTTCTTTGATGCAGGGGCGTTTGTCTTGAGTTTTACTTCTCGGTTGAGTTCGCCTTTTCTTCCTGCGGGGTTGAAGTTGATTGTGATTGTTCCGGATTTTCCGGGCTGGATCGGCTGTTTGGGATATTCGGGTTTAGTGCATCCGCATCCGCCGTTGGAGACGGATATGATGACGAGGGGGGTGTCGCCGGTGTTTGTGAAGTTGTAGGTTGCTTTGACCTGTCCTTTCGAGGCGTGGATTGTGCCGAGGTCGAAGGATGTGCGGTCGAATTTGATCGCGGAGTCTGCCGTTGCCATGAGCGAGGCGAATAGGAGGTAGATGAGGGCGGGAATGTATCGTTTCATTTCAGCAATGGTTTTTGTTGAGGATAACAGTGTTAGGGCGCAGATGGTTTTCAGGTGGCGCCGGCATTGCAAATGTAGTGATTATTTCGGATGCCGCAAAATTTGTCGGTCGGGGGCGTAAAATATAACAGGCGCGCCCGATTGGGCACGCCTGTTAGGTTGTTTGGTCCGTTGCCGGACTTTGGTTGTCGGATTATTTGCTCTGAGAGAGCTGTTCCTTGAGGGCTGCAAGAGCTTCGAGGTCGCCGAGAGTGGCGCGTTCGATGGGCTGGTTGAGCACGGGAGCTTCCTCGCGTTTAGCGGCGCGTTTAGCCTTGCGGGCTTCGTTGCGCTCAGCTTTGTTTACATCTTCGTGGATGCGGCTGTGAGAAAGGATGATGCGCTTGCTGTCCTTGTTGAATTCGATAACCTTGAAGTTGAGTTTTTCGTCAACTTTGGCCTGGGTTCCGTCTTCTTTCTGGAGGTGTTTGGGAGTTGCGAAGCCTTCAACACCGTAGGGAAGAGCGACAACGGCACCCTTTTCTACCATCTCAACGATTGTTCCTTCGTGGATCGAACCGGGGGTGAAGATGGTTTCGAATACTTCCCAGGGGTTTTCTTCGAGCTGTTTGTGGCCGAGGCTTAGGCGACGGTTTTCTTTGTCGATTTCAAGAACCTGAACCTGGATGTCAGCACCGATCTGAGTGAATTCGCTGGGGTGTTTGATTTTCTTGGTCCAGCTGAGGTCGGAGATGTGGATGAGACCGTCAACGCCTTCTTCGATTTCAACGAATACGCCGAAGTTTGTGAAGTTGCGAACTTTAGCGGTGTGCTGGCTACCAACGGGGTATTTAACTTCGATGTTTTCCCAGGGATCAGCCTTGAGCTGCTTGATTCCTAGGCTCATCTTGCGGTCTTCGCGGTCGAGAGTGAGGACAACGGCTTCGATTTCGTCGCCAACCTTCATGAAGTCCTGAGCTGAGCGGAGGTGCTGGCTCCAAGACATTTCGCTGACGTGGATGAGGCCTTCGACGCCGGTTGCGATTTCAACGAATGCACCGTAGTCTGCCATCACAACTACGCGGCCTTTGACTTTGTCGCCGACCTTGAGTTCGGGATCGAGAGCGTCCCAGGGATGAGGCATGAGCTGCTTGAGACCGAGTGCGATGCGTTTCTTTTCATCGTCGAAGTCGAGGATAACGACGTTGAGCTTCTGGTCAAGCTGAACAACTTCTTCGGGATGAGAAACACGGCCCCAGGAGAGGTCTGTGATGTGGATAAGACCGTCGACACCACCGAGGTCGATGAATACACCGTAGCTTGTGATGTTCTTGACAGTACCTTCGAGCACCTGGCCTTTTTCGAGCTTGGCGATGATTTCGCGTTTCTGCTGTTCGAGTTCGGCTTCGATGAGTGCTTTGTGGCTGACAACGACGTTTTTGTATTCCTGGTTGATTTTGACAACCTTGAATTCCATAGTCTTGCCCACGTACATATCGTAGTCGCGGATGGGGCGAACATCGATCTGCGATCCGGGAAGGAATGCTTCGATGCCGAAAACATCGACGATCATACCACCCTTAGTGCGGCATTTGATGTAGCCCTTGATGATTTCGTCTTTTTCGAGAGCCTCGTTGATGCGTTCCCAAGAACGTGCAGCACGGGCTTTGCGGTGAGAGAGGATAAGCTGACCTTTCTTGTCCTCCTGGTTTTCGATGAACACTTCAACTACGTCGCCGACTTTGATTTCGGGGTTGTAGCGGAATTCGTTCATGGGGATGATGCCGTCGCTCTTGTAGCCGATGTTAACCACAGCCTCGCGCTTGTTGAGAGCGATGATGGTACCTTCGATTACGTCTTTGTCTTTGACGGTGTTGAGTGACTCGTCGTAGGTTTTGGTGAGTTCTTCGCGAGTCTTTTCGCCCTGAGCATCTCCATTCTCATAGGCTTCCCAGTCGAAATCTTCGATGGGCGAATTAAATAATTCTTTAGTCATTAAATAAGTTAATAAAATAGGTTAATTAAAAGAGTGTGCAGGTCGCGCGGGAGCTACGGGATAGCTCCGGTTGCAAATTCTGCGGTGCAAAGATAGCTATAATTTTCTAATTGGCAATGTTTTTGCAAGTTTTTGCAAGTTTTCGCCCGCTGTCTTGCCGGTAAGCATTCTCTGAGCGGCGGCGTCCCCCCCCCCCGGACTCAGGAGGAGAAGTCGTGGAGCCGGGCAAGGTATTTGCCGATGATGTCAAATTCGAGGTTTACGCGGGTCCCGACTTCGAAGGTGTGGAAGTTTGTGTGGTCGAAGGTGTAGGGAATGATTGCAACGCGGAACGAGTCTCGTTCGGAATCGCATACGGTCAGGCTGACGCCGTTGACGGTCACAGATCCTTTTTCGACAGTCATGTAGCCTTTTGCGGCCATTTCGCGAGGGACATCGTAGCGGAACCTGTAGTAGCGGCTACCGTCGACTTCCTCGATCGATTCGCAGAGGGCGGTGCAGTCGACATGTCCCTGTACGATGTGGCCGTCGAGGCGTCCGTTGAGGACCATGCTGCGCTCAAGGTTGACTTTCGAGCCGGCCACGAGGTCGCCGAGGTTTGAGCGGTCGAGAGTCTCGCGGATTGCAGTGACGGTGTAGGAGGCGTCATCGTGGATGGCCACTACGGTGAGGCAGACTCCGTTGTGAGCGACAGACTGGTCGATTTTCAATTCGTCCGCGAAGGAACAACGGACGCGGATGTGACGGTTGCCGCCTTCGTCAGTCACGCTGACAACGGTGGCAGCTTCTTCAACTATTCCTGAGAACATTGGCAGATATTTTGTTGGTTAAGAAACTGTTTGATTGTGATTCAAAAAAATCATATTGAATACTCGGACCACAAAGTTAAGCAAAAAAGCTCAGACTTTGTGGCCGTCGCATGTCAAAATATCAACAGGTTAAAAGTAAATGGGGACTCAGTCGTTTTCGGGGCGCAGGCGGCGTACGGTGACGCCGGTCTGCCACATTTCGCTTTCGCGCATGAGGCGCAGTTCTTCGTTGAGTTTGTCGCGATAGTCGGGACGTGAGTTCGAGTCAATGGAGATCTGAGCTTCGGTTCCGTCTTCGACGCTTTTGTAGAGTCGTTCGAGGACCGGTTTGACGGCGTCGTGGAACGGGTCTTTCCAGTCGAGCGCGCCTCGTTGGGCTGTTGTGGAGCAGTTGGCATACATCCAGTCCATGCCTTTGGCGGCGAATAGCGGCATGAGCGACTGTGTCAGTTCCTCGACGGTTTCGTTGAATGCTTCGGAGGGTGTGTGTCCGTGTTCGCGCAGGACTTCATACTGAGCCTGGAAGAGTCCCTGGATGGCACCCATGAGAGATCCTCGTTCGCCTGTCAGGTCGCTGATGGCTTCGCGTCGGAAAGTGGTTTCGAAGAGGTAGCCCGAACCGATTCCGATTCCGAGTGCGATTGTCCGTTCGTAGGCGTGGCCTGTGAAGTCCTGTTCGATCGCGAAGCTGGAGTTTACGCCTCGGTTTTCGAGAAACATCGAGCGCAACGATGCTCCGGACCCTTTGGGGGCTACCATGATTACGTCGATGTCGGCGGGTGGCACCACTCCAGTGCGTTCTGCCCAGGCGATTGCGAATCCGTGACTGAAGTAGAGGGCTTTCCCTTCGGTCAGCGATGGTTTTATCGAGGGCCATACTTCAAGGACCGCGGCGTCGGAAAGGAGACACATGACGATAGTAGCCCGACGCGCGGCTTCTTCGATCGAGAAGAGGGTCTCTCCGGGTTTCCATCCATCGGCGACGGCTTTGTCATAGGTTTTGCCCTGACGCTGTCCGACGATGACGTTGAAGCCGTTGTCGCGGAGGTTGAGGCTCTGTCCGGGTCCCTGGACGCCATAGCCGAGGACGGCGATTGTTTCGTTACGGAGGACTTCGCGTGCTTTTTCAAGGGGAAATTCGGTGCGGGTCACGACGGTTTCTTCGACACCACCAAAGTTAAGTTTAGCCATGTTGTAATTGGATGTAATTTAAAAGGATATGTTTATTTCTTAATTGATTGACGATTGTCGGCCTGCCGGCGGTCAGTTCGAGGGGCTGCGCGGAAGGGTTATTGTTCTTGCGAGACAGATCTGGTCAGTTCCGCGGTTTATTGTGCTGACAAGCGCTTTGCCGTCGTTGGAGAATGCCGAGCAGACTTCGACGTCGTTGGCGAAATGGGCTTCGTGGCGGAATTCGATTTCGAACCGCGAGACGTAGAAGGTGTCGTAGGTGTCGAGGTCCATCTGGTTGATGATCAGTTCGACATAGCGCGAGGAGTTGACGTGGCGGTTGACGTCGATGTCGCTGACCTGAAATCGGTAGGGGTGGCACATCTGTGGCGGTTCGATCGCTCGTATCTTGCCGGGAGGCGCGATCGGACATTCTTTATCGCAAACGAGGCCAGCAAGAAAGTCGAAGTGTTCGAGGCTTGCGGGTCTGCGGGTCTTCATGTTGATGGCTACCCATATTGTGCGTGCGTATCCGATCACTTCGTCCCTGTCGCCGCGGATTTCGAAGTTTCGCTGCGAGAAGTGGCGGTTGTAGCTTTCGACCCATGTCGAGAGGGAGTAGTCTTCGAGGAGTCGGGGGTAGCGTTTCATTTCCAGTGCGATGCGCGAGAGCACCCATAGGTTTCCGTCGGCTTCGAGCTGTTTGAATCCGACGCCGAGATCGTCGGCGTGTTCGGTTGCTACTTCGATGATATGCTGAACGAGCATTGCGGGAGCGAGTTCGCTCTGGGCGTTGCATTGAGCGGCTGTCAGCAGATAGCGGTGGGTGTAGATTTTCTCTGTTGTTTCGGTCATGATTGTTCAGGTTTCATGAATTGTCGGCGGGCGAGGTACTCATCGACATGCTCGATCGGGGAGCGTGTGATTGCTACGCGTCCGCTTCTGACGAACTGTTTAATGTCATAACGTTTCAATTCGAGAAATAGCGCCTCGGTCTCGTCGTTATGGCCTGTTTTTTCAATAACGGTGTATTCGGGAGTTATTTCAATGATGCGTGCTCCGAAGTTGCGGATGATGCTCTCGACGTGGTTTTCGGCAAGCATTTTTGCTGTCGAGATTTTGTAGAGTGCGATTTCCTGATAGACGAGTTCGGAGTCGACGTAGCAGAATGCCCGAATGACGTCGATGCGTTTTTCGATCTGTTTGATGACTTTGTCCATCATTTCGGCTGTCGAGCGGCATGTCAGTGTGATCTTGTGGATGTTTGGGACTGAACATGCGCTTGCGGTCACACTTTCGATGTTGATGCAGCGGCGTGTGAATATGTTCGAGAGCTGTGTCAGAAGTCCTACGTGGTTTTCTGAGAATACGGAGATCGTGTAGAGGGTCAGGTCGTTGTTCATGATTCCGGGCGGTAGGTTTCGGTTGGGTTGATCATGATGAAGTCGACGGGCGATCCGGGAGGAGTCATCGGGAAGACCATGTCTGTTTCATCGATATTGACGTTGAGGAGCATTGCTCCGGGCGAGCTGACCATCCGGCGTATGGCTTCGGGAAGAGCGGCCCGTGTCGCGACGTTGATATATTCGATGCCGTAGGCTTCGCATAGCTTGCCGAAGTCGGGGTTGGCCATTTCGGTCATGGAGAAGCGGTCGTTGAAGAATAGTGACTGCCACTGGCGTACGTTGCCGAGGAAGTTGTTGTTGAGGAGGATGATTTTGACGGGTGTGCCGTATTGCATTATTGTTCCGAGTTCCTGTATGGTCATCTGCAGGCCTCCGTCGCCGGTGAATAGATAGACTCCTCTTTCGGGCGCACCCATTTTCGCTCCGATCGCGGCGGGAAGGCCGAATCCCATTGTTCCGAGTCCGCCGGAGGTTATGATGCTCTTGGGGGCGGTGAAATTGAAGTAGCGGGATGAGAGCATCTGGTTTTGTCCGACGTCTGTCACGAGGATTGCGCCTTGGCCGGCGGCTTCGCTGACGAGGCGTGCGGTCTCGCCCATTGTCGGTGGGGCCCCGGGGTCGGTTCCGTAGGCGGCAGACCGGGCGATCAGCCGTCGTTCGCTGTCGTTATGCCGGTCGAAGGATTCGTTCCATTCCCTGTGGCACGCTTTGTTGACCAATGGGATAAGTTGTGCGAGAGCTTCTCTGGCGTCGCCGTGGATTTTGAGGTCGACACGGATGTTTTTGTTGAATTCCGATTCGTCGATGTCAATGTGTGCTATCTTGGCCTGGGGTGCGTAGTGTTCGACGGGTCCTGTCACCCGGTCGTCGAAACGCATTCCGACGGCAATGATGAGGTCGGCCCGGTTGGTGTTGATGTTTGGCCCGAAGTTGCCGTGCATTCCGAGCATTCCTTTGAAAAGGGGGTGGGCTGTCGGGAGGGTGGATAGCCCGAGAAGGGTGGCGGCTACCGGGATGTCGGCTTTTTCGGCGAGGGTTTTCAGTTCGGATTCCGCTTCGGCGATGGTGATGCCCTGTCCGGCGAGTATCAGCGGTCGTTCGGCGCGGTTGATCATGTCGGCGAGGCGTTTGACGTCGAAGTGGTTTAGCTCGGGGCGGGCGATGTAGGAGCGGATGAACCGGCATGGTTCATAGCCGGCATCGGTCAGTCCGGTCTGGGCGTCTTTGGTGAAGTCGAGCACTACGGGTCCTGGGCGCCCGGTCGAGGCGATGTGGAAGGCGCGTGCGAGCGCCTCGCTTACCTGATCGGCGCTCCGGATCTGGAAACTCCATTTTGTGACGGGTTGCGTGATGCCCATGACGTCTGTTTCCTGAAAGGCGTCTGTCCCGAGCATCGAGGACGGAGCCTGTCCGGTTATGACGACGAGTGGCGTGGAGTCCATCATCGCGTCGCTCAGTCCGGTTATGAGGTTTGTGGCGGCGGGTCCGGAAGTGACAATGACCACTCCGGGTCTGTGGGTTACGCGCGCATAGCCCTGGGCGGCGTGCATCGCTCCCTGTTCGTGGCGTGTCAGGATTGGCTTCAGTCTGTCGGTGAAGTCATATAGCCGGTCGAACACGGGGATGATGTAGCCTCCCGGATAGCCGAACACCAGTTCGGTGTTTTCGGCCACGAGTCCTCTTAGAAGGGCTTCTGCCCCGGTTATTTTTTCTGTCATTGTCTGCGTTGTTTTGGGTTTATAGGGTTCGGATTGCGCCTTTGTCGGCTGAGGATGCCGTCGCGGCATAGGCTTTTAGCGCCCGGCTGACGTTGCGTTGGCGTCCGGCCGGGGTGAAGGCGTCGGCCCCTCGCGAGAGTTCCTGACGGCGCCGGTCGTCGAGCTGTCGGTCGGAGAGAACTACGTTGATCGAGCGGGAGGGGATGTCGATTTCGATTGTGTCTCCGTCGCGGACGAGGGCGATCGGACCGCCGGCTGCGGCTTCGGGTGAGATGTGGCCGATGGATAGCCCGGAAGTTCCGCCTGAGAAGCGTCCGTCGGTGATGAGCGCGCATTCTTTGCCAAGGTGTTTGCTTTTGAGATAGCTCGTCGGGTAGAGCATTTCCTGCATTCCCGGGCCTCCTTTAGGACCTTCATAGGTTATGACGACGATGTCGCCGGGCCGGATGCGGTCTCGTAGGATTGCGTCGACGGCTTCTTCCTGGGAGGTGCAGACGCGTGCAGTCCCGGTGAAGTGCATGAGGGCGGGGTCGACGCCAGCGGTTTTCACAACGCACCCGTCGGGGGCAATGTTTCCGCGCAGGATTGCGAGTCCGCCGTCGGGGGAGTAGGCGTTGGCAATGTTGCGGATGCATCCGCCGGCGCGGTCGGTGTCGAGGCTGCTGTAGAATGCCATCTGAGATGCGAGGCTGCGGGTCGGGTGGCGTCCGGGAGCGCTTTTCCAGAGTTCGTCGGCATGGTCGGAATATTTTTTGCCTCCGATGGCAAACCGGTCGATCGCTTCGCCGAGTGTCAGTCGGTCGGCGCGGATTGCCGAGAGGTCGAGGAGTCCGCCGTCGGCAAGTTCTTTCATGATCGAAAGGATTCCGCCGGCGCGGTTCACGTCTTCGATGTGGTAGGGTGAGTTTGGAGCCACTTTGCAGAGGACCGGGGTGGTTCGCGAGAGCCGGTCGATGTCGTCGAGTGAGAAGTCGACTCCTGCTTCGGCGGCGACAGCGAGGAGGTGGAGGACGGTGTTCGAGCTGCCTCCCATAGCGATGTCGAGAGTCATGGCGTTGGCGAAGGCTGCGCGTGTGGCTATGGAACGCGGCAGGACTTTGGCGTCGCCGTCGGCATACCATGCCATTGTGTTTTCGACGATCTGCCGGGCGGCATCCCTGAAGAGCTGCAGTCGGTTGACGTTTGTCGCAACGATTGTCCCGTTGCCTGGCAGGGATAGTCCGATGGCTTCGGTCAGCGAGTTCATCGAGTTGGCTGTGAACATGCCTGAGCAGGATCCGCATGTCGGGCATCCTCCGGTTTCCATTGCTTCGAGATCGGAGTCGGAAACGTTCGAGTCGGCGGCCTGTACCATGACGTCGACCAGGTCAACGGGGCGTCCGCCGACGATTCCGGCTTCCATCGGTCCGCCGCTGACAAAAATGGCGGGTATGTCGAGGCGCATTGCGGCCATCAGCATTCCGGGTGTCACTTTGTCGCAGTTGCTGATGCAGATCATTGCGTCGGCGCAATGGGCGTTGACCATGTATTCGACTGAGTCGGCGATCAGGTCGCGAGAAGGGAGTGAGTAGAGCATTCCGTCGTGGCCCATTGCGATTCCGTCGTCGATTGCGATGGTGTTGAATTCGGCAGCGAAGCATCCCAGTTTTTCAATCTCTTCTCTGACGGTCTGTCCGATTTCGTGAAGGTGGTTGTGTCCGGGCACGAATTGGGTGAAGGAGTTGACAATGGCGATGACGGGCCGGTCCATCTGTCTGGAAGTCATTCCGTTGGCACGCCAGAGCGCACGTGCGCCGGCCATCCGCCGTCCTTTGCGTGAGCGGTCGCTTCGCAGCTGAATTTTGTAGTCAGGGGTTTTCATCTATGCTCTCTCAATGAAAAAAAGGTGTGATAAATAATCTGCCCTACACCGGTCAGTCCATGGCGGGGGCAGATGAATGATTAACTATTGTCTGGCGTCAAATGTTCGCCGCAGGCAAAAGCGGTCGCAGTTGCCTTCCCGGCGGGGAGTCGTAGTGCGAAATTATTACGAAAATGTGGTTTTTGCAAACAATTACACACAAAAACGCCTGTTTGTGCAATAAATTGCAACAAACAGGCGTCGTTTTCGGCCGCTTTGTAAGTTCGGTTGTCGGGGATCAGCGTATGGCGATCTTGCGGGTTGCCTTCGCTCTGTCGCCCTGGATGTTCATCAGGTAGACTCCGGGGAGAAGGCCTTCGGTCGAGATGCGTGCGGTCGCGCCTTCGGCGACGGTCGAGGCTACGTTGCGTCCCTGGAGGTCGACGAGGTTGAGCCGGAAGCCGGTTTCATTGCCGAATGTCACCTCATATCCGTCTGCGACTGCTTCGATGACCATCATGTTTTCGGCGTCATCGTTGATTGAGCCGATCGAGGCGTTTTGCTGGAGGATGTATTTTAGGCCGGCGGCAGCGTCGATTTTTCCGTAGAGGGAGGTTTCGGGGCGAGCCGCGGTCCAGGAGTCGTTGCGGGATGTTTCGGCCATTATGTTTTTGATGTCGCTGACGGTCAGTGTCGGGTCGGCTTCAAGCCAGAGGGCAACGATTCCGCTTACGCACGGTGCGGCCATCGAGGTTCCGTCCATTGTGCCCCAGTAGTCGGTGGCTGATCCGTTGGCGGCGCTACCTGTCATTGCTGTTGGTGACTGACCGTATAATGATCCGTAGACCCCTTCGACATAGTAGCGGTTGAAGCTGGAGATGATTGTCGCTCCGGGGGCGAGGATGTGGGGGAGGACCGATCCGTCGGGTGCGGTGCCGTAGCTGGAGAATTCGGAAATCTCTCCGGGTGTTCCGCCGGAGAGGGCGTAGGCGTAGTCGCTGTCGAGACGACCGAAATATTTACGGGTGTTGTATGATCCGACGGAGATCAGGTTATCGCCGATGGAGTTGGAGTTGATTGATTCGTCGGGGTTGCCGTCGATGAAGCCTTCGGTGTTCGCGGCCGAGAAGTTGCCGTAGCCGGCGTAGTACATGTTGATTTTCTGTCCGGGCTTTCCTTTGACGCTTATCATCACCCGGTAGCCGCTCGAGAGGGTCTCGATTGCCTGGGAGAGGGCTATGCGTCCGTTGAAACGTCTGTTGCGGGAGTTGACACCCATCGTCAGAGTGCCTCGGCCCGATTTCAGACCACCTTTGGCGGTGAATGCAGTGCTTCCGCTTGTTGAGCCTGTCACAATGGAGCTGACGGCGCCGTCCATAATTCTGTAGGTCGACAGAGTGACGGTGAAAGGCCTGTCGTCGGATGCCCAGATGTCGATCGGTCCGCTGATATTCTGGATGTTATATTCGGTTGCGGGGAGAATGAAAGTCTTGAATTCTGTTTCGTTGTCGGAGAGTGTGCGTGAGAGCGACATGTTGAATTCGCCTTCGTTGCCGGAGGAGACGCATATTATCGCGTTTTTGCCGAGTGAGTTGAGGGTGGAGGTGAATTGGTCGGATCCGTCGTGGGGGCCGTCGTTTGTTCCGAGGCTGAGGTTGATGACGGCCGGCATTCCCATGCTTTCGGCGTAGTTTATGATGTTCTGCACTCCGTCGAGGATGTTGTTGTCATAGAGCTGACCGACTGAAAGCGCGAGTGTCGCGTCGGTTGCGATTCCGTAGTAGGGAATCGGATTGTTGTTGCGTTTGATCAGGTTTGCGGTTTCGTCGGGTTTTGTCGTGTAGGCGTATCTTCCGTTTCCTTTGTAGGATCCGGCCATGATGCCTGTGACGTGGGTTGCGTGGCTTTCCGATTCGGTGTCACATTCGCAGTTGGCTATTGTCGATGCTTCGTAGGATTTCTTGTTGGAGGGGAGTGATCCGGTGTAGACCCACAGTCGTTCGATCCGGCTTCGTCCGTCGGAGTCAATGAAGTTGACGTGGTTGGGTTCGAGTCCGGTGTCCATGATTCCGGTGACGACGCCTTTGCCGGTGAATTTGTGGGTGACGCCTGAGATCCGGATGCCGTTGTGGGCTTCGTCGACGCCGCTGTCGGAGCGTGTGAAGTCGAGTTTGAGTTTTTTCTCTCCGCCGAGAGTGAGCGAACCGACAGCTTCGAGCGATGCGAATTCTTCGATTTCGTCGATTTTCAGGCTTACGGAGGCGGAGATGCCGTAGTCGGTCACAACTTCGTAGCCGGCTGCAGTCAGATCGTCGGCTGAATAGCCCGGGGCATACATTGCAAGGACCGATATGGTCGGGATCTCTTCGGGAGCAGTGGAGTTGAGTCGCTGGCTGATCAGTCGTTCCTGCCGGTAGTTTTCGATGAAGGCGAGACCTTCTCCTGATATTTTACTTTGAGCAAGGAGGGGGAGTGAGGCCGCTGCGATAAGGGATGTGATAAAATAACGGTTCATTTGGTTTGTTGTCGGATAAAATTGTAAAGCGGCATTGCGAGTCGTTGTGCTGGCAAAGTGACGCTGTTTTTGGGATTATGCTTGCAAAGTTATTAAAAATATCGGAAAGTAAGTGGTAAAATGCGGAAAGTCTCTGCGAAAACAGAGGCGGTGTGTCAGAAATCCGCAGATTTCGACACACCGCCTGATAGTTGGCGGGGGATGTTTCCTGAAGGTTACCGGACGATTATTTTTTCAGAACCGGAGATCGTTGCGCCTTTTACGGTCGCAATATAGACACCGGCTCTGAGCCCGGAGGTCGAGAGCGAGGCGCTTCCGTCGTGTCCTTCGGCGGATGCAACTCTGCGTCCCTGCATGTCGACGAGTTCGACGTTGAACCGCTTTTCGCCGGCAACAGTCACTTCATAGCCGCCGTCGGCGGGGGTGAAGAGGAGGCGCCGGGAGTCGTCGCCGGAGACTGTTCCGATCGAAGAATAGTTTTTCAGGATATAGCGGATGCCTTCGAGGGCGTCGATTTTACCGGCTCCCCATCGGCCACCACGCATTGTCAGGGCGTTATATGTCGATGTGTTGTCGATTACGTCCATGACCTGTTCGAATGTCAGTGTCGGGCATGCCTGGAGCCACATTGCGACAACGCCGCTGACATAGGGGCACGACATTGAGGTTCCTTGCATCTGTCCCCAGTAGTCTGTGGCAGCTCCGTTTGCGGCCGAACCGGTCATTGAGTTTGCGAGGTTGGCAGCGCTGACGTAGTAGCGGCTGAAGCTTGAGATCATGCCTGCTCCCGGGGCGCAGACGAGAGGGAGCGCCTTGCCGCTGAACGATTCACCCCAGCTTGAGAATGGGGCTATTTCTCCGACGGAGAAGCCGGCAGTGGCCTGGTAGCCCATAACGGAACCGGAGAGTACTCCCCAGGTCGTGCGGGTCGTGAATGCGCCGACAGAGATGAGGTTTTCGGCGCAAGCGGCGTCGTTGATCGAGTTGTTGGGCGTTCCGGCAGTGAAACCTGCGGCAGCCGCACCACCAATGACGGTGCGGTTGTTGAAAGTGACGTCTTTTCCGAAGAGATAGATCTTTTCACCGCTGAAACCGTCGCCGCCGGCCTGGAAGTAGATATAGGAGGAGGTGTTGGTCGATTTCTGCGAGAGATTGGAGATGGTCGAATAGACGTTGTAGCGTCCGTTGGCTTCGTCGATGCTCGAAGTGACTGTAATGGAGCCGTTGAATAGTTCGTTGAACTGAGCGACTCCGGATGAGCTTACAGTCTGTCCGGCATCTGTCACGACAACGAGCGGAACGTCCTGTCCGGCTTTGCGTATGTACCAACCGGCGGGCATCGGTCTGTTGCTGCCGGTCCACATGTCGACAATGGCGTTTTCGAGATTCTGGCTCATCGGATATGTGCGCAGGAACCGGTTGTTGCCTGTCGAGGTGAGAGTTTTTGTGATCGAGAGGTTGTCGGCGCCTTCGTTTCCGGCGGAGATGCAGATGATTCCGCGCTCTCCAAGCCGCGAGAGAGCCTGAGAGTAGTAGTCAGTTCCGTCGTGAGGGCCGATATTGCTTCCGAGCGAGAGGTTGACAACGCAAGGCTGTCCGGTCGATTCGGCATATTCGATTATGTTGGTTACGCCCTGGATGATGTTCGGGGTGTGGAGCGTTCCGCAGCTGAGGGCGAGGTCGGCTCCGGTTGCGACGCCGTAGAAAGGTATCGGCTGAGAGTTGGCTATCGATCCGGAGGTCCCGGAAGCGGAAGAGAGTTTGATGAAGCGACCGTTTCCTTTATATGAACCGGCCATGATGCCGGCAACGTGTGTTGCGTGGCTCTGAGTGTAGGTGTCAGTTTCGAAGCCGGAGATGTTTGCGGGGGTGTAGGTTGTGAAGGAGCCGTTTGAGCCGTTCATGTGCCAGAGCCGCTGGATGCGGCTTGATCCGTCGGAGTTCTTGAAGTTGAGGTGGTTTGCTTCAAGTCCGGTGTCCATGATGCCGGCGACGACGCCTGTGCCGTCGAACGATAGTGTGGCTCCGTCATGTGAGAATCCGCTTTGGACTGTGTTGACTCCGCAGGCCACACGGGCGAAGTCGAGAGTCGGTTCCTTGAGGTCGCCGAATCCGATCTGGAGAACGCGGGGGTCTTCGGCCAGGCGGGAGATCTGTTGCGGCTGGCATAAAACGACAGCGACCCCGCAGATTTCCGAAACGACCTCAATCTCTTCGGAACTGAAGACCTCGTCGGCCTGAATTCCTTTTTCAAGGATAACAACAGCCTTTATGCGGCTGTCGGCATTGTCGGTGGCGAGGTGGTTGCGCTGTCCATCGGAAGCGTCTGACCGGAGGGCGGCGTCGAGAAGCAGTCGTCCGGCCGGGTTGATTTTCGATTGTCCGGCGGCGCTGAGTGCGATGGCCGAGGCAACGGTTAGAAGTAGAAATCTGTTCATAATACGGTTAAGGAGAAGTTGAAAATTGGCGCGGATAACCGACGGTCGTCCGCGCCAAAAGATTCAGTGGATTTACGATACTAAGCGATTCTTAGTTTCTTGTCATGTGCATCTTGGTCCATTTGCCCCACTGTCCGGCGATCTGGTTGAGTGCGGGGTAGGGCATCACTGCGAGAGTCAGCGTCGCGTCTTCGGGGAAGACGATTTCATCATAGCCGATGACTTCGAGCGGGATGTTTTCACCTAAATTCGGATATGCGGTGGATGATACTACGACACATTGTCCGATACCGGTGAAGTTGATGGGCGATGTTGTTGCAAACGAAGCTGCCATCAGTTCGAGGTTGATTTTATGAGAAGCTTCGTCGTAGTCGAACGCAAAGGGAATGTAGAGGTAGGAGTAGCCCTTCAGGTTGAATGCGTCGAGTTCGGTTCCATAGTACTCGCTGTCCGCATCGAGGGTCTGCATGTTGAGAACCATCGAGACTTCACTGCCGGAATTTACGTCTGTCGCAGTCAGAGTCCAGGAGCCGGCCATCATAGTGTAGGCGTCGTCGACATTGTAGATAGTCAGATCGCAGTTTGCGTTTCCGACAGTAGCGCCCTGGACTTTTGTGATGGTCATCGAGAACTTGCGGTCCTCGTTGATGACGCCCTGTTCCCAGACGGGAGAGATTTCAACATAGCCGGTCGTTTCGCCTTCGGGGATGTTGATAGTCTTCGAAGTGATGTTGTAGTTTTCAACTTCTTTTGCGGGGTTTTCAACCGCTTCTTTCACTTCAACCGTTACGACGATCTTGCCGTTGGTCGTACCGCTGACGTTTACCGGGACGTAGACCATTTTCTGGTTTTCATTGAAGCTGAAAGTCTGATCGAGGTCTACCGTGACACCGGAAGCGGTGTTGACCGCTCCGAGGAATCCGGGATAGTCTTCGACTTTATTGTCGTCGCAGGCCGACAGCGAGAGCAGGGCGAGAGCGAAGGCAAAATATTTGTATAGTTTCATTTTCGTTAAGTCTTAAAAGTTAATAGAAACGATTTCTCGGATCAATAGCCAGGGTTCTGCTGTCCCTTGAGCTGGGGGTTAACCGACATTTCGCGGTAGGGGATAGGCCAAACGAGGCGGTAGTCGCCGGGCTCGTAGGAGATGTTGTCGGTGCTGACCAGAATGAATTCCATGCCTTTGTCGAGCGGAGTTCCGAGGCTTGCGAGATTAGCGTTGCGAGTGAATCCGAGTCCCCAGCGACGGAGGTCGCTCTGGCGGAAGCCTTCGCCGATGAGTTCTTTGGCGCGTTCTTCGCGGATAGCGTTGACGAGGGCTTTGCCGGTCGAAGTCGTTGACTGATAGCCGTCGATACGAGCCTCACGGATTGCGTTGAGATATTCGTTGGCTTTCGATTCGTTCTTGACGGGACCGTCTGTCGCGCAAACTTCGGCTGCAATCAGATAGAGCTCAGAGAGACGGAAGGGCTTGGCCTTGTTCTGGAGGTTGTTGGAAGTAGTTGTCCAGAGAGCGGGGTTGCCGGGGAATTTGCTGAACACAAATGCCTGGCAGTTTACGCCCGAAGAGTTGATCTGATAGACTTCGAAGAAGCTTTCGAAGCGGATGTCATTGTCTTCGTAGGCGAGAAGGGTCGCTGCAGTCGGGATGTAGTCAGAGGTTGTTTTATTGGCGTTGGTGAGCCATGTCTGACCGATTGCGAAACCGCCGCCTTTGGCTTTTTCCGCATAGGGAACGAAGATGAGCTCGGAGCCGGAGTCGTTGACCCACATGTCGGCATAGCTGTCGGTTCCTACGAGATCATAGAGTCCGCTGTTGATGACGTGTTCAGCTTTGCTGAGGGCAGTCGAATAGTCGTTGGTCAGGAGAGCGAAACGCGACTGGAGCGCGGCAACGACATATTCGTTGAGGTATGCGGTCTCGGGGCCCATGTTGCCGTCGTTATTGCCGCTGAGATCCCATTCGACCATTCCGTCGAAGGCGAGAGTCAGTTCGTTGTTGATGTATTCGACAGTCTTGCGGATCGAGCTTCGTCCGACGTAAGAGCCACGGTCGCCAGAGGGTTTGTATTCGGTCACGATCTGGAGACCTTTTCCTTCAGTTTCGAGTTCGGCTTCCTTATAGTCGACGAATTTGTCGAAGAGGTAGACGTAGGCCATCGCGCGGCAGAAGTGGCCGACGGCGATCATGCTTCTGATTTCGGCTTTTTCGGTGTCGGTGACATCTTCACGGTCGAGCAGAGCCTCGCATTTGGGGATGAAGTAGTTTGCTTCGTTGATCGCGTTGTAGGCTGATTGATAGTAAGAGGTGATGTCCTGGTCGCTGACGGTTATATTTCCGTTGGAAAAAGGACCCATGCGGTTGGCGTTGTCGATAGTACCGACAAACTTGTCCATCTGTATGTCACCGGCAGAGTATTTAGCTCCGGCCGACATGCTGCGGATCTGGATGTAGATACCGTTGAGGAAGTTGAATGCGTCATCACGGCTTTCAATCGCGTTCTCCTGGCCGATCGAACCGTAGCGGGTTGTGTCCATGTCGCAGGAGGTGAAAGCGGCGGAAGCGATTAGTGTCAGTCCTAATATTATTTTTTTCATTTTCTGTGTTGTCTTAAATTAGAGGTTCAACATAGTTAGATCAGAATGAAACTTCAAGACCGAACTCAAACTGACGAGTGTTCGGGAACTGGAATTGTACCATGTTGCTGAGAGGTTCGGGGTCGTAGCCGGAGAAGTTTGTGATAGTCCAGAGGTTGCGTCCGGTGAAGTGGAGCTGCAGACCGGAGAGGCCCCATTTGTTGACCAGAGTGGTCGGGAAGTCGTAGGCTACAGTCAGGTTTTTCAGGCGGCAGAAAGAAGCGTCTTCGAGCCAGCGGGTGTCGTCGCCTGCGTAGGTCAGTTTTTCTCCGAAGGCGGGGACGTCAGTGACCTGACCGGGAGTTGTCCACATGTTGAGCATGTCGGCTGTCTGGTTGTAGGAGAGACCGAATTCACCCGGGTTTGAAGTGAAGTACCGGTCATTGTTGATCATCCATTTGCCGGACTGCCAAGCGAAGTTGACAGAAGCCGAAAGACCTTTCCAGCGAGCTGTCGCGCCGAAACCTCCGGTCCAGGGAGCGAACGAGGATTTGCCGGTGCAAACCTGAGCGTCAGAGGGGAATGTCTTGGTTACGTTGTCGTTTTTGTCGAGCCACATCTGCTTACCGTCGGCAGGGTCAACACCGACGTAGCGTACCATGTAGTACTGGTTTGAAACGTCGCCCACTTTCAGCACGAGACCGGTTGCAGAGATTGGATAGATGTCGGTTCCGTCCCAGAGTTCGGTGATTCGGTTGCGGTTGTAGTTGAAGCTGACGCGTGCACCGATATACCAGTCTTTTGACTTGAAGATGTCGCCGGTGATTTCGGCTTCGATACCGGTGTTGGTCATCTTGCAGACGTTAGCTGCTCCGCTTTCGACGCCAGTCGAGATAGCGTAGGGGATGTTGTAGAGCATGTTGGATGTGGTCTTCTTGTACCAGTCGGCAGTGATGCCGATGCGGTCAAAGAATCGTACGTTAACACCGAGGTCGTGGCTCCAAACGGTTTCCCAAGAGAGGTCGTAGTTGCTTGCGCCGCTTGTTCCGGTTGCAGAGTTTCCGCCATATCCGTACTCATAAGTTCCGATAGCGCCCATCCAGGCGAAGTTGCCGATGTTTGAGTTACCCGAACCACCGTAGCTGTAGTGGAGGCGGAGGTCATTGAGCCAGGTTTTCTCCTGAAGGTTGAGCCAGGATTCGTTGCGGAGGTTCCACATCAGACCGAAGGCCCAGAAGTTGCCCCAGCGGTGGCCGGAAGCGAGCTGCGAAGAGCCGTCGCGACGGAACGAAGCGTCGATGAAGTAGCGGTTGTCATAGTCGTAGTTCGCGTTAGCGAAGTATGAGTTGATGACGATTTCGGATTTGCTGTAGTCAACGCCGCCCATTGAGACTGTTGTACCCTGATTGAGCAGGTTCATACGTTTGTCGACAGTACCGGAAGTGGCAACGCCGAAACCGTTTGATTTGCGGATGATAGATTCCTGTCCGATGAGCACGCGTGCGTGGTGGTTCTTGAGGAAGTCGAATGTGTATTCGGCAGTGTTGGTGTAGGTGAACTGATAGTAGCGCGAGAAGGATTCGGAGTTGCTACCGGGGTTGATGTAGCCGGGGTCATTCTGTCCGATCTTGTCGCCCATAGCAGTGTAGAAAGTCTTGCGGGGGTCGATTGTCTCGGAAGCAGTTGCGTCGTAGCCTTCGAGAGCCTGCTGGGCCTTGATTACGAGTCCGGGGATCGGGGTGATCTGTTCGTAGATGCGCATGCTACCGGCGAGGCGGTCGCGGTGGAAGTGGTCGTAGGTGTATCTGTACCAGGGGAGAGTGATGCCGGAGTAGTGGAGCTTTTCGACTCTGTTGCCGTAGACGATATCGCCGTTGTCATTGAATGTGTAGCTGTAGGGGGAGTCGAAGGGGAGTCCCATGCGGGCGAGCAGCATCGGGTTCTCGGTGTAGAGTTCGCCGGATTCCGCTTTGTCTTCGAGGTTGGCTTTAGAACGACGGAAGCTGAGGTTACCGTTCAAGCCGACGCGGAACCAGCTGTTGACCTTGCTGTCGATGTTGAACGACATTGTGGTACGGCGCAAGGAAGAGTTTTCGATGATACCTTCCTGCGAGTAGTGGTTGAGTGAAAGGTAGTAGCTGAGGTTTTCAGAACCGCCGGAGACCTGTCCTTCGACGTTGTAGGTCGGCGCTGAGTTGCTGAAGAGCTCGCTACGCCAGTCGGTGTTGATATTATAGGTGTTGATGAGGTTCTTGACAGAGCCAGAGAGAGGCTGGCCGATCATGTCGCGGAACTGCATGTACTGCTTGGAGTCCATCATGTCGACATTGTCCTTTACCATCGAGGACCATCCGTAGCTTGCGCGGAAGGTTGCTTTGGCCTGTGCGCCGTATTTGCCACGTTTGGTGGTGATGACGATGATACCGTTTGCACCACGGCTACCGTAGATTGCGATCGAAGCGGCGTCTTTGAGGACAGTCACGCTTTCGATGTCGGCGGGGTTCATCGACATGAAGAGGCTCTGGTCGATCGGAGCGCCGTCGCAGATGAAGAGCGGCGACGAGTCGGTGTTGAGACCGTTGCGTCCGCGGAGAACGATAGAGTTGCTGTTGGAAGAGGGGTCGCCCGACGAAGAGTTGATCGCGAGGCCGGGAACCTGTCCCTGGAGAGCGTCGACGAAGTTGGCGGAGGGGGTGTTTTCAAACACCTTGTCGCCAACGACCGAAACCGAACCGACGACAGATCCGAGTTTCTTACCGGAACCGTAGCCAGTCACGACTACCTGATCGAGGACGTTAGTTGAATATTCGAGGAAAATTTTCAGACCTTCAGTAAGGGTGACGGTCTTGGGCTGCATGCCGACGTAGGTCACCTTTATTTCTTTCACAGAAGCGGGGACCGTTATCGCAAAGTGTCCGTCTACGTCGGTTGCTACCGGATGGCCGCCGCCGAGAGGCGTCACTGTCGCGCCGATGAGGGGTTCGTCATCGGCTGCGCTCAGCACAGTTCCGTGGAACGTGCGGTTTTGCGCTGCCGCGCTGATCGCAATAGCCACGAGTGCTGTGAGTAATAGAAACAGCTTTTTCATACTAATAATTTAATTAAACATATATGATTGATAGATATAAATCAGATAATCTGATATTTACCTTAGAAAGGGCGCTTGCCGGGCGCGAGAAAAAAATGAAAGTGTCTCTTACGAAGAGATTTTCATCCTGCAAAATTAGCAATTATTTATAATAAACCAACACTTCATAGCATTTATTTTCGGCTTTTAACATATTCCTTTGTGTTTTTTTCAATAGAAAAAGTGACTTAATGTTGCAGAATCGGCGTGTTTTGTGAGCAAATTGACACAATCCGTATTTTTTTGCATCATATATTACAAAAATCAAAAACAAAGTCTTACGTCTGTTTTAATAATAAATTATAAGAAATCCCTATTAATTTAAATCGAATTGAAAGCGGCGAACTTCGAAAAAGTCCCGCCGCGACTGGGGAAAAACAGGGCTGAAACCACTACAATGAGTCGACCCGAAGGAGAGGGGGAGTTAAAACCCAAGGCGGAATGTTTAGCTGGCAAAAGTGTAAAACGCAGAAAACAAAGCATATAGCTATCGAGACTATCTCTTCGTAAGAGATACTTTGCCGCCTTAGACGTTCTGTAGCGGCGATTCTGAAAGGTAAAGACGTTGATTTTCAGGCTTACAATAATCAATCATATATGTTTAATTAAATTATTAGTATGAAAAAGCTGTTTCTATTACTCACAGCACTCGTGGCTATTGCGATCAGCGCGGCAGCGCAGAACCGCACGTTTCACGGCACAGTGCTGAGCGCGGCCGATGGCGAACCGCTCATCGGCGCGGCAGTGACGCCTCTCGGCGGCGGCCAACCGGTAGCAACCGACGTAGACGGTCACTTCACGATAACGGTCCCCGCTTCTGTGAAAGAAGCAAAGGTGACTTATGTCGGCCACAACCCCTTGACGGTGGCTTTGTCCAACGGCATGGTTGTCAAACTCGAAGTATCATCCACAATGCTCAATGATGTCATTGTGACCGGCTACGGTACGGGAAAGAAACTCGGATCTGTTGTCGGCTCTCTCAATGTTGTCAGTGATCAGGTTCTTGAAAATACACCCTCGTCAAACTTTGTCGACGCTCTTCAAGGGCAGGTTCCGGGTCTGGCTATATTCTCTAACTCCGGCGAACCAAGCTCTATCCCGTCGTCTATCCGCGTACGCGGTGTCAACTCGCTGAGCGCAAGCAACACCCCCCTCTTCATTCTCGACGGCGCGCCGACTACATCGGCGGTATTCACCACTCTGAGCCCCAGCGATATCGAGAGTGTGACAGTCTTGAAGGACGCGTCATCAACTGCCATCTACGGTAGCCGCGCGGCCAACGGTGTTATCGTCATCACAACCAAAAAAGGTAAATACGGCGAGTCCGGAACAGTTACCGTACGTGCCAACATGGGCTGGAGTCAGCGTGCCGACAACAAGATCGACATCATGAACTCCGAACAGTATATCCGTTTCCGTGATCTCACCGGCAACCCTGTCAGCCAGGATGTGCGCGATCTCGTCGCCAACTACGGCATCAACACCGACTGGCGCAAGGAGGTGATCAAGGCAAGCGCTCCGATGTATTCGATGGAAGGCCGCGTAACCGGCGGTTCCGAACGCATCCGCTATTATCTCTCGCTCGGCTATTATGATCAGGACGGTCTGATCGATGCTTCAAAAATCCGTCGCGAGACTATGCGAGCCAATATCGACGCCAAGGTCAACGACTGGTTCTCGGTCGGCCTGTCGACGAACTTCGGTTATGAAAAATCGACAAGCAGCAGTGCAGCCGCAGGCGACAGCGACAATGGCGGTTACTACTCCAACAACCCCTTCGTTCAAGCCTATAATCTGCTGCCGTATGATTCGCCCCGCTACTACTCGTTCAACGAAAACGGCGATATTGTCTACGGTGACAAGGCTATCTACTATCACTATTCGGGACAACAGGATGCGAACTACTTCAACCGTAACTATATGAATCCCGACAGAACGACCGTGACGGCCATGATGACTCTCTATGAGCAGATCAATCCGCTGAAAGGTCTGACAATCCGCGCGCAGCAGGCTGTCAATGCCTTCGACTACCGTTCTTCGATGTTCCGTTTTGCCGGCGAACCGTTCTATACACCTATGGGCGACCTCGTCGACAACTCCAGCGTGACCACAACCAACAGCCAGTCGTTCCAGCGCTGGTATCAGTTTACATACACCAATACGGCCGAATATAAATTCTCGTTGGCCGATAAAAACCATTTCACACTCCTTGCCGGTCAGGAATCAATCATAAACCGCAGCAATCAGTTCGGCGTAAGCACTACCGGACAGCCATCGCTCAAACAGTGGCTTCTGACACAAGGAACATCCGTGACAATGAACAATGTTTCGCAAAGCATCTATGAAATGGTGATGAACTCATATTTCTTCAACCTTTCGTATGATTTCGACAATAAATATTTCGTTGACGCCTCGATCCGTCGCGACGGCAGCTCCAAATTCGCTCCCGGCCACCGCTGGTCGACATTTTATGCTGTCGGTGCGATGTGGGATGTTCATCAGGAAAACTTCCTGAAGGACCTTACATGGCTCTCAGCCGCAAAACTGCGACTCAATTATGGAACTACCGGTAACTCGGGCATCGACAACTATCAGTATTTCGGTACGGTAGGCACAGGCCGAATCTACAATGGCGAAAACTCGCTTGCGCTTGGCACTCGTGAAAACCTTAATCTGAAATGGGAAACAGTCAAGTCATTCGATGTCGGTGTCGACCTCGGTTTCCTCAACCGTTTGAATCTTTCGGCCGATTTCTATGTGAAAAACACCAAGGACATGCTCATGAGTGTTCCTCTGAGTGTGACAACCGGCTACACTACGGGCATGTCAAACGTCGGTTCGATGCGTAACATAGGTGTCGATGTGGATTTCAATGCCGACATTTACGCTGACAAAGACTGGTATGTCGGAGCAGGCGTAAACTTCGGCTACAACAAAAACACCATTACCGAACTCTTCAACGGCCTCGACAGATTTACCATTCCCGGAACGGGAGTGACCTACGAAGTAGGCAAGAATCCGTTCTCGCTCCACAACGTGCGTTATGCAGGCGTCGACCCCCGCGACGGTCAGCAGATGTGGTACACTAAAGACGGCAACCTCACCAAACAGTACAATGAAGCGCGCGACGAAGTGGACCTCGGCAAGAGCTACATCGCACCCTGGAACGGCGGTTTTAACCTCCAGGCCCGCTGGAAAGGCCTCAGCCTCCGTGCAGACTTCAACTGGTCGGCACAAAAGTATATCTTCAATGCTACCTACTGGTATGTCAACACAGTCGCCAACTCCGTTTCGCGTAACATGAACGGTAGCACCAACATGCTCAATGTATGGACCAAACCCGGCGATGTCACCGACATCCCCAATATACTTGACCTTTATGGCAATCCTCAGGAGGTTCAGCCCGACAGCCGAATGGTTGAAAACGCGTCGTTCCTCCGTCTGAAGAACCTTACTTTGAGCTATTCTCTGCCAAAGGCATGGCTCAACGCTATCAGAATGCAGAATATACAGTTCCACTTCACCGGACGAAATCTGTTTACAATCACAGACTTCACCGGTATCGACCCCGAATACGAGGCAAATGTCGTACACTTCATGTACCCCAACACCCGTCAGTATGAAATCGGTGTAGAAGTATCTTTCTAATCTCCTTTAGCAACACAATATATAGAAAATGAAAAAAACATTATTATCAATATTGGCAGCCGGAGCGCTTGTGCTTTCTTCCTGCGACATGAATCTTGAGCAGCCGGGGTCGATCACCGTCGGCGAATCGGTGCAGACTGCAGATGATGTCCGCGGATTCCGCAACAACCTTTACAGCTCGCTCCGCGCGCTCTGCGGCGGTGCTTACATAACGGACTCGGAACTCCAGAGTGATTTCTTCATTGGTCTGCGTGGCAACGGCGGTCGCGGAAGCACAATGTCACAAAGCACTTTCAACCCGTCGACCGCGACAATTTCCGACAACTATTCGGGATGTTATTCGGTCATGAAAACTGTCAACTTCCTTCTTGCTGAGGCAACAAGACTTATTGACAGCGGAACGCTTACAGCCGACGAGGTGGCAGAAGTGAACCGTTACATTGCCGAAACCAAATTCATGCGTGCCTATATCTACTTCTGGCTCTTTGACCACTACTGCCAGGACTATACTCCCGACAAGGCAAACACTGTCGGTCTCGGTCTGCAGCTTGTCACAGTCTACAACCCGAACATGACACCTGCCGAGTATCCCGGCCGCAGCACAATGGCAGAAGCCGTTGAGCTGATAAACAAAGACCTTGAAGACGCATTCAACGGGCTTCAGGAATGGGAAACCGCCGACGCTACCGACTGTGTGCCCAACGCTCCCTATGTAAGCTCGTATGCGGTAGCAGCCCTTCAGGCCCGTGTGGCTCTTGTGACACATGACTATTCTACCGCGGTGTCAAAATCGCAATTTGTGATCGGGTCGCCGAACTATGCGCTCACCACCGGTCAGGCTTATATCAACATGTGGTCGAACGACCAGGGCTCCGAACTGATCTTCGTTCCATTCGTTGACGCCAACGAGTCGGCATATGTAGGTTCATTCTTTGATGCCTACAACTACATCTCGAACTGGCCGACCCGCGTCGACTATATCCCGACCTTCGACGTGGTCAATTCCTATGCCGATGAAGACATCCGTTTCGAAGCGTTCTTTGCAGGAGTGGAAATGGTTGTCGACGCACAGCCCACGGCTGCGTTCGTCTTCTACAAGTATCCGGGCAACCAGGCGCTTATAACCGGTACTACTAACAATTACAAGAACAAACCGAAGCCATTCCGTCTGTCGGAACAGTATCTTATTCTTGCCGAGGCCGCACAGGCTTCAAATGATGAGACCGTTGCCAACGAAGCGCTCAACACACTGCGTCAGGCTCGTATTTCGGGATACACAGCCCAGTCCTTCTCAGGAACACGCCTTCGCGACGAGATCCGCAGCGAACGCGCCAAAGAGCTTATCGGTGAAGGATTCCGCATCAGCGACCTCCGCCGCTGGGGTCTCGGATTCTCCCGCAGTTCCGAATATATGAATTTCGGGCCGCAATATACTCCCGTTCAGGATCTGTTCCTTTCAGGCGATCTGGCGGTGCGCTATCAGGCAAACGACTACCGCTACACCTGGCCCATTCCCAACGACGAGTTTGAGGTGAACCATCAGCTTGCAGGCCAGCAGAATCCCGGCTATTGATCCGGTTAAAACAAATGTGTGAAACATAAAAGAAAAAACATTATGAAATTCAACAAAATATTTGCCGTGGCTCTTGCAGCCCTCACTCTGACGGCTTGTAACGATGACGACGATGTCAACATTCCTGTTACCGTCAGCATGCAGCAGAGTACAATGTCGGTAGGCGAGGATGTGGCTGCGGGTGTCTATTACAATGTCCCTGTCATTCTCTCGGAAGCTCCCAATGGTCCTGTAACCGTGACCGTGGAAGTCGAAGGTGTCGGAAACGAACCGGCCCAGGAGGGACGCGACATTGTGATCACTCAGAAGACAATCACCATTCCGGCAGGCGAGCAGACCGGTTATATCCAGTTCTATCCTGTCGGTGACGAGGAGATCAACGACGACCGCGAGATGCTTTTCACAATCACATCGGCGTCGGGAGCCTCGATCGGCACGGAAAAGACCTGCCTGGTGACATTCATTGACAATGAGAAGTTCCTTCCCCCGGCCTATGCCGATCTGATGGGCGCATGGGACGTCACTACCGACGACGGTAACTTTACAGTCAATATCACCGGTTATCCGGAAGGTGATCCGAACTATCTCAAGAAAGTAGTCATCACAGGATTCAACGGAGTTTCCTGGTGTCAGATAGAAGGCGACTTCTCGCTTGACGCTTCGACTATGGAATGCTCGATCACGATGCAATACAATCAGACCGTTGCCGAAAATGTCAACTTCGGACCTGCTATAGGAGTCTGCGATGTTGTTCTTGCAAGCTTCAACGGCCAGAGCCTGAGTCTTTCGGGAGCAGTTGTCGCACGGTCAAATCCCGAACAGAACATGTACACATGGAACAGCGGTGTATGCGGCGCAATTATGCAGAACGGTTCGTTCAGCGGCAGCATCTGGTTCGGTTTCCTCTCCGTGACTATGACAAAGGCTCATTGATCGGCCCCGGTTGTAACCAAGTGATAAATTAGCTTCTCAAAAGCGCACGCCGGTCAATTTACCGACTGACGTGCGCTTTTTTGCTCTCCTTCAATATAATATAACAGATAATGTCAATCTTTCGAAATCTAATTTTTACTGCCGGCCTTGTCTCTGCGTTATCGGTGTCGGCTCAGTCAAAGATCAATCCCGCGGGCAATCTTATCATCAATGACTACAAGACTCTGAAAGCGGAAAACCGCAGGCTGATGTCGGAGTCCGGTGATTCCAAGCCTTCGTATCCAGCTATCGTCATGTTCAATGATGCTGAGAAAGGGCGCAGGGCATTGCTTGAAAAAGGATTGGAGATAATCTCCGATATGGACGATATCGTAACCGTGGAACTCCCTGTTGAATTGGCGGAGGAAATTGCCGGAATGCCCGAAGTCAGATATGTCGATTTCGGCCAGAAGATCGAGGTCAGCATGGACTACGCGCGCCCCGCTTCGGGAGTGACGTTGGCACAGGAAGGTTTCAGCTATGACGGACAGACACTCTCGTTCGACGGAACTGGCGTTGTTGCCGGAATGATGGATACCGGCCTGCAGGCAAGCCATGTTAATTTCAAAACGAACAACGGACAGGGCGATTGCCGCATCCAGAGACTTTTCTGGTTCAGAGGCAACGGCGGAACACCGACAACCTATACCCCGGCGAATATCGCAACGTTCTCGACAGATGATCAAGGTCAGTCACATGCAACACACGTTGCCGGAATCATGGGCGGAAGCTACAACGGCAGCGGAACCTACGCTTCGGTGTCGTCTGCCAGCGGCGGCGGAGCAACCCGACTGACAGGAAACATCCCTTATTATGGAATCGCTGCAGGTGCGGATCTGGCGTTTGCTGTCGGTCAGCTATATACGGCCAATATCACGGGTGGGGTCGAGCGAATTGTGGCTTATGCAAAGGAAAGCGGTCAGCCATGTGTTGTCAATCTCTCGCTCGGAAGTACAAGCGGACCGCACGACGGCTCGGATGCATACTCGCAGATCCTGTCGCGACTGGGTAAAGAGGCCATCATCTGCATGGCAGCCGGAAATGACGGCGATGTCAACATGTCGATAGTCAAATCCTTAACCGCATCAGATCCGCGCATCCAGACAATGATTGCCGGAAACAGCTGTGAAGGCGCAGTAGACATCTGGGGTCAGGATAATTCTGTCTTTTCAGTCCAATGGGCGATATACAATACCGCCACCCGCACATTCACTCCGCTTGTTTCCATAACCGGAGCAGGGCAGAGCCAGTCTGTAAGCTCTTCGAACAACGCGGCTTTCGGAGCCGGTTTCACCGGAACTATCCAGAGCAGCTCGTCGGTCAATCCTCTAAACAACCGCTATAATGTCTATAGTAACGTCAGTGTCTCCCCCCTTGCCACAAACCGCACTTCCAGGCTTGCGCTGATCGTTGAGGGAACGGACGGCCAGAAAGTATGGGTCTATGGCAATTCTTCAACTTCATTCGAGTCGAATTCGCTTGTGGGCTGGACTGCCGGCACTTCTGACAATTCGATCAATGACGCGGCTTGTGCCGAGAATATAATATCTGTAGGTTCGTATACGACCCGCACCACGTGGGGCATACTGCCGGCAACCGGAGTCACTGTCTATCAGTACACGGCTGCGGCCGGTTTCACCCTGAACGGAATATCGCCCTTCTCGAGCTACGGGGCCTCGTTTCAAGGTGTTCAGCTTCCCATGGTATGCGCTCCCGGAGCAAACATAGTTTCAAGCTATAACCGTTATTATGTAACTTCACAGAACCAGACTCTCGCAATGAGTGCAAACACCCGTTCGGGTATTGCCAACGACTATTGGGGACCTATGCAGGGAACGTCGATGGCTTGTCCGTATGTGAGCGGCGTTGTCGGCCTGTGGCTTCAGGCGTGTCCGACGCTTACGTATGAGGAGGTTGTCGATGTGTTGAAGAATTCGTCGACCTATTCGGCCATAAGCATGAAAGGTGGCCGGTGGGGCTACGGCAAGATTGATGCGGCAGCCGGTCTGAAATACATTCTTCAGAAGTATGCGTCGATCGGTCAGGTCTGGGCCGATGATTCTGAGCGTCTGATTGTCAGCCCGAACGGCAATGGATATGATGTGACTGTCGCAGGCGAGAAGTCGTTTGAGGTCGAGCTGATCGACCTTCAGGGACGCCGGATTGCCTCCGCTTCAGGAGCCGATGGAACCGCATCGGTTGCGACTGAAGGGCTTAATGCGGGCGTTTATGTGATTTCTGTGTCAGGACCGACCTACCGCGGGTCTGAAAAGATCATGGTGCGTTAAGCTTGATTCTGACTGATACTAAAACTGCGCGTCTCTGTTAAAAAAGCGGGGACGCGCATTTTATTTCGCGGCGAGTAAGAAACTTTAAATAAAAATAAGTAATTTTGCACCGTCAAAACCAACCAACAATCAACTTCCATTATTCACAATGAAGTCATCAGTCCATCCAATCAAAATTTTCGCCGGCACGAAGTCGCGCTATATGGGCGAAGAAATCTGTAAAGATCTCGGAGTCGAACTCGGCGAAATGAACATCCAGCATTTTGCCGACGGCGAGTTTGAAGTTTCGTTTGAGGAGACCGTGCGCGGTTGCGAAGTCTATCTCGTCCAGTCAACATTTCCTTCCACAGACAATCTGATGGAGCTGCTCCTTATGATCGATGCCGCCAAGCGTGCTTCGGCTCATTCGGTTATCGCAGTTATTCCTTATTTCGGATGGGCCCGTCAGGACCGCAAGGACAAACCGCGTGTCTCAATCGCGGCCAAGCTTGTGGCCGACCTGCTGATGGCAGCCGGAGTCAACCGCGTGATCACTATGGATCTCCACGCCGATCAGATCCAGGGATTCTTCAACGTTCCTGTCGACCATCTCTATGCGTCGACTGTCTTTATACCCTATATCAAGAGCCTCAATCTCGAGAATCTCGTGATTGCCACTCCTGATGTCGGCGGCGCGAAACGTGCGAATTCCTATGCAAAATATCTCGATGTACCTCTGGTGCTCTGCCACAAACAGCGTGCGAAAGCCAATGTTGTCGCATCGATGACTGTCATCGGCGATGTGAAGGACAAGAATGTCATTCTGATCGACGATATGGTCGACACTGCCGGCACTATCACCAAGGCTGCGGACCTTATGATCGAGAATGGCGCAAAGTCGGTCCGCGCGATCGCTTCGCATGCTATCATGAGTGATCCGGCGTCGGAACGCGTGGATAATTCGGGAATGACCGAAATTGTCTTCACTAACTCGATTCCTCTGACGAAGGACTGCAAGAAGGCTCATGTGCTTTCTGTCGCCCACCTGATTGCCGACACTATCCGTCGGGTTCACAATAACGAATCGATTTCAACAGCCTACGTGTTCAAATAATCCCCGGAGGCTGCACTGATATAACTCTATGCCAAACAGCGGCGCCACGTCCGATCCGGACATGGCGCCGCTGTTTCGTTTATGTCTGCGCGTCCGGTCTATGGACGTGGGAAGTTGCGTCGGACGTTGCGGGAGATCGCGACGATGTTGCCGGCTGTGATTGCAGCCATAATGACAACTGCGAGGGCGATGGCTACCCAGGGGCTGCCGGGCGTCACGCCGATGTTTTCAAGCGGTGAGCTCCAGAAGTGTTTGGCTGTGAGCATCAGAAGGATGTCGCCGACGAGCACTGCCGAGTTGATCATGATGACGAGGCGGTAGTAGTAGTCTGCGACGGCTCGGGGAGAATAGCCGAGCATCATCAGCCGATGGAGTTTCTCCCGGTTTTTCTGCAGGAGCAGGTAGATGCTCAGCAGCAGGATGAAGAAGGCGAGAAGCGAGATTATGACGCCTACTGCGACGACCACGGCCGTTATTATAGCGAGGAAATAGGCTGCGCGCCCGTTGTCGACTTTGTCGCCGGCGATTTCGTAGCGGTGTTCGCGCATATATTGCCCGATGGCCGGGTCGCCCGGTGAGTTGGTCTCGACGATTATTCTCGAGGCTTCGGGCAGAGTGCGGTCGGCGAAGTTTGAGTTGGCCCATCGCATGAATTCGTCGGGCACTGCGATTGTGTTGAGTCGCGATGAGAAGCCGACGATTCTGGCCGGAAGCCAGATCTGACGTCCGTTGCCACTGACTGACAGTCGGAGGGGAACCATCCCGATCATCGATTCGGAGATCTGCGGGAGACCTCGCGAGGCGGCGAATCCGAAGTTGTAGAGCGAGAGATATTCTTTGCTGATAATGACAGGCACGGTTGAATTCTCACCAGGCGTAAACGACCATTCTTTCGGGGTGACGTCGAAGAATTCGTCGGGAATCGATTCGAGGAATAGTGCGGTGTTGACGCCGCGCCCGCCAAGTTCGACCGAGGCTGCGACGCCGAAGCTGGATGCTGTGAACTTGCCGACGCGGCGCACCCACGGCTGCGATTCCAGCTCGCTGATCTCTTCTTTGGAAAATGAGGCCTGGCGTCCTGTCAGAACAGATCCCAGACCGCTGACCTCTTTCGATAGGATCAGATAGTCGCGGGAGATGAACGAATCTTCCGAATCCCACACCGAGGAGATGTCGCGGTAGAGCTGGACGGCAGAGATGACGATGCAGAGCCCGATTAGATTCGCAAGCGCATAGCCGGCAAGCTGTCCGCGCGAGATGTTGTGGCGCAGCAGCCGGCTGACAACGGAGTGTTTCATAGAAGGAGGGTTGTTTCGATTGGAAGATTGATTTTGTTGCCTACGGAGGTTGCCAGAACGCCGGCGCTGTTGGCCCGCGCCTCTTCTTCGATCAGTGAGGCCACGATCGAGTTGTTGCGCGCGTCGAGATGGCTTACGGGTTCGTCGATAAGAATGAAGTCAAACGGCTGGCAGAGGGCGCGTATGATCGCCACACGCTGTTGCTGTCCGACCGACAGAAGTCCGGCGGGCGAGTTGATTTTTTCGGGGATCTCGAGGCGTTCGAGCGCCTGACGGATCCATTGTCCGCTGCGGCAGTCGGTCAGCCGGTTTTTTATCAGAATGTTCTCTTCGACTGTCAGTTCGGGAAAGAGGTGCATTTCCTGGGGGAGGTATGCGAGTGCGTGGGTTCGTATGCGGCACCATTCGTCGATCGTCAGCGAGCGCACGTCGCGCCCGTCGAATGCAATTTTGCCGTGGTAGTCGCCGCGGCTTCCGTAGATGAAGCTGCAGAGCGAGGATTTGCCGGTGCCAGATTCGGCTTCGATCATGTAGAATGCAGGCCGGGTGAATCTGACGTCGGCCAGCCATATCTGAGAGTTGCAGACCGGTGCCTGCTTTTCCATGCCTGAGAAGACATGCGGCAGTGTGGCCGACAGGCTTATTTCGTTGATCATTTCAGAGGATGTGTTGTTGGGGAGGGTTTATCGGACCATCTCCTGGTAGCGTCTGACGAATGCCGGAACTGTCGCCACGAGGGTCGGGATGATCGGTTTTTCGGTACCTACGAGGTTGATCTGCATGCGTGCTGTCGGACCGTTAAGCTCGAGATAGGCCTTTATGCTGAATTCCATTGATTGATCGTCAACGATCGAGCTGAGAACGGGAGTCTGAAAGACGGTCGCGTATTTCTTTCCGTCGAAGTCGTTGATGAATGAGTTGGATTTGTCGGGAGCGACATCCATTCCGGCAGCGAAGGTTAGATAGCCGTCGACCGAACCGTAGACGAGGTTGAAGTCCCGGGAGTTGAAGCGGTAGAGGCCGTTGTCGGTTTTGCCGGCGTCGCCGAGCGAATTGTGGAGATCCTCGGTTATTTCATTGATTTTCGCCTGGGGCAAGTGGACCATAAGTAGGGCCTGCCACTGGTCGGGGGAGAGGGGGTTGAGAAGGCTCTGTTTAGATTTCGGGCCGAATCCGAAGGCCACCGTGCCGTTGATCTGTTTGAGGCTGGCCAAGATGTCGCCGGGGATTTCTTTCAGGGCGTCGCTGCTGCCTGCCGCATCGGTAATTGCTGCGATCAGCTGGCTTCCCGATTTGATTCCGGCAGCTGAAGCAAAGATGAAGTTGGAGGGAACGTAGCGGAGGAAGTCGGTGCTTACGGGCTGGAGGAAGTCGTCGGGTTCAAGCGTAGTTCCGTCTGTTTTCATCGAGGTGGAAGTCATTACGATGGCGTTGTTGTCGACGGAGAGGTGGCCGGTTGTCCAGTACTGATCGAAGCCTGATCCTAAAGCCGACTGGTCGATGACGAAGCTGGCAATGTCGCCCGAAGTCAGGACATCGGCGAGCCCGGAGTAGCGCATGATGTTGTTTTTCTTCCTTGCAAGCTGGAAGTCTTCGATGCGATCAACCGGTTTTTTCGAGTCGCACAGCCATATCTGGTTGTCGTCGGGGCTGATTATGATGCGGTTGTCGTAGACTTCGTAGCCGTTGTCGGTGTCGCGTTCGAGTTCGAGCGAGCGCAGGAGTGAGTGCAGCGCGTCGATGTCGGTTATTGTCGCGGTGGCGAAAATTTCTCCGCGGTTGATATAGCCGAAGAAAACCACATTTTCGAGGTTGACAGCTTCGGCGAGAAGTCCGGCGTTTTTCATGAAGTCGGCCGGAATTTCATCTTTGAAAGCGGCATATTCGGCCGGAAGCGTCAGTCGTCCCTGTTCGAGTGTGATTCCGGATTTTGCTGCAAGTTCGATGAAGTTGACGGTAGCGACGGCTTCGGCGTCGAACGGTACGGATTCGAGAAGAGAGTCTTTTGAAGAACACGAACTCAGCAACATTACAAGCGCGCAGAGGGTGCAGAGAAGGTTGATTCGGTAAGATTTCATAGTCTGTAAACGGTGAGGTGTTAAATGGGAATTCGTAGTCGGTTAGGTCAATATGTGTCGAAGTAGTCTCCGTTGGATTGCTCGAGATTTCTCAAGGCAGCGGCGAGTGTGTCGAAATAGGTCGCAAAGGCTGTCAGCGGAGATCCGGAGGTGCAGGTTACTGTCATTTCGATTGCGGTTGCTGTCATTTTCAGTGTTGCCGAGATCGAATTGTCCGACGGAGCGTCGGGGACAATGTCGCGTAGTGGCGGAAGCATCAGACAGACCGCTCCGGTCATCTGCGGATCAATGTTCAATTCGGAGTTCCAGCTCTCTTCGATTTCGCGGTTCTGGGCGAATAGGAATTCGTTGCCGCGGACAGTGTAGCGATATTTCGTGCCGTTGAGGTTGAAGGCGTAGATTCCGTTTGCTCCGGGGCGAGGTGTGATTCCCTTTTCGCGCAGGTTGCCGTTGATTTCCTCGACAATATCAAGAGCTTTCCCGGGCTGAAAGGTGGCGGAGATGTAGATTGTCTGTGCTTCAAGTCTGTCGGCTGTCATGTTGGAGAATCCAAACGGTCCGAGTCCGATCGCAAGCGGTCCGTCGAGTTTAGACATGTAGGGGAGCAGCGATTGCAAGAGGCCCTGACTCTGGGTGTCGAGCGATCCGGTTGCCAAGTCGGCGAGCGCGTTCCAGTTGATTCCGGCGGGGATTCCGAAGATTGCGCGCAGCGAGTAGCCTCCGGGCAGGTTAGACAGGCCGGGAATTGAATCGGATCCGAGAGGTTTCAGAAAAGACATTTCGACGGGTTCGCCTGATTTGTCACTGCCAGCTTCGGTTATGATTGCCCTGACGGTCGCTGAGTTGTTGGGGATGTCGCTTTTTGAGCGGACACACAGGAGTTCGTCGCTGTTGTCCGGAAGGAGACAGAAGAATGCGAGTTCGGAGTCTGTCGGCAGGAGCGGTTCGGGGATTTTTGACAGGAAGTCGGCGTTGTCGGCCGATTTGGTGCTTGCCTGTAGATTCCGGAGGTCGGAGCGTGTCGAAAGCAGAAAGATGTTGTTTCCGTCAATGAAGATGCAGGGCGAGAACTCTCTCGCTCCTTCGGGGACGTAGACGGTTTCATCGCTGACTCTGATCTTTTCCCAATTGTTGGTCTGCAGAGCCGCGACAAATGCTGACTGGTCCGATGCGGCGGCAACCGCAATGGGACCCCGCGTCTCGGCCGGTTTGAAAATGATCATCTGCTTTTTGTCGACAAATGGCGTCAGGGTCAGGAAGATATGGCTGAATTCTTCGGGCACGAGGGCCGTGAGGATCGAGGTCGAGTTGCCGGTTCCGCTCGAATCGGAGTTCTGTTCGATCAGCTGCAGGTCAATGACGACGGCCCATTCGGCTGTTGCCGGGACCAGTTTCAGCGACGGGCCTTCGCTCTGGCCGCAACCTGTGAGTGAGGCCGAGGCGAGCACGATGGTCAGTGCGGCTATAAGTCTGAAAATAACGGAGCGCATAGAGATTGTTGTTCAGGATTGATTGGGTCGTCGTTCAGTCCGCACATGACCCGTCGTCGAAAATCGGCTGGTTGCGGTAGGGTTCGACATGTATGTTGGTGATCATGTAGTGACCGAATCCGTTTTTGAGCTGACGTTCGACTTCGGATGCAATTGCGTGTCCCTCGCTGACCGATATGTCGGGATTGACTTTGATGTGGACGTCGATGATCAGCCTCGGGCCGTTGCGCCGTGAGCGGAAATGGTGGTATGTTACAACTCCAGGGGTGTTAATGATTGCCCGGTGAAGCGGTTCTGTTACATCCGGCGGGAGCGCGACCTCAAGAAGCTCGCGGACAGCCGGACGGGCGATGTCAACCGACGAGACGGCAATGAATATGCTGACAAGCATAGCCGCGACCGGATCAAGGATTCTCCAGTCGGGTCCGAAAAAGATCGCGCCTCCGACGCCGACAAGAGTCGCGACAGAAGAGATGGCGTCGCTGCGGTGGTGCCATGCGTTGGCTATCACGGCAGTCGAACCGATGCGCTGTCCCCAGCGGCGAGTGTAGCGGAATAGCCATTCCTTTGAAGCGATTGAGATTATCGCCATCCAGAGGGCTATCATGCGAGGCTGTGGGGGGGCGTTGCCTTTAAGGGCATCCAGGACGGTCTTAAGGCCGTCCCAGAAGAGGGCAATGGCAACAAAACCCAATGCCACTCCTATTAAAAGAGTGGCAAAGGTTTCATATTTTCCATAACCGTACTGATAGACTTTGTTGGCCTTCCATCGCGACACACCTATCATCACAATGACAATCAGATCGGTGATGAAATCGGTTAGAGAGTGAATGCCGTCGGCAATCATCGCACTCGATCGTCCGACAATTCCGGCAATGATCTTCAGAGCTGCCAGAATGGCGTTGACTCCGAACCCGACCCAAGTCACGTGGCGGGCGATGCCCACCACCTGACTGTCGGTGTAGCGCGAGGTCATGTCTGAGGCCATGAGGAGTTTAGTTAAAGGGGTGGCTGACCGAATCAGACCTCAAGGTCGATGTTTTTCTCCTCATGCCAGGGGAGACCCTGGATGTTGAGCTGCTCCATGAATGGGTCCGGATCGAATTCCTCGACGTTGTGGACTCCGGGCTTCACCCATTTTCCGGTGAGGAACATCATGGCACCGATCATGGCAGGAACGCCAGTGGTGTAGCTGACGGCCTGCATTCCGGTTTCGTGGTAGGCGGCTTCGTGCGAGCAGTTGTTGTAGATGTAGTAGGTCAGATGGTTTTTCTCTTTGTCAAGTCCTTCGATGCGACATCCGATCGAAGTCTCGCCCTGATAGTTTTCGCCGAGATCCTGCGGGTTGGGAAGCACTGCTTTGAGGAATTGCAGGGGCACGATCTTAACTCCGTTATAGTCGATTTCGTCGATGCGGGCCATTCCGATGTTCTGGATCACGCGCAGGTGGGTCAGATATTCCTGTCCGAAGGTCATCCAGAAGCGTGCGCGTTTGATCGACGGATAGTTTTTCACGAGGCTTTCGAGCTCTTCGTGGTAGAGAAGATAAGATTCACGCGGGCCGATGTTGGGGTATGTCAGGGGCTTGTGGAATTCAAGCGGGCCAGTCGTGACCCATTCGCCGTCCTGATAGTAGCGTCCGTTCTGGGTGATCTCGCGGATGTTGATTTCAGGGTTGAAGTTTGTGGCGAAAGCTTTGCCGTGGTCTCCGGCGTTGCAGTCGACGATGTCGAGATACTGCATTTCGGAAAAATGATGCTTTGCGGCATATGCGGTGAACACACCTGAAACTCCCGGGTCGAACCCGCATCCGAGGATGGCCGTCAGACCGGCTTTCTCGAATTTTTCTTTGTAGGCCCACTGCCAGGAGTATTCGAAATGGGCTTCGTCGCGAGGCTCGTAGTTTGCCGTGTCAAGGTAGTTGACGCCGCATTCCAGACATGCATCCATGATTGTCAGGTCCTGATAAGGAAGGGCAACGTTGATGACAATGTCGGGACGATGGCGGTTGAAGAGTTCGACGAGCTGTTCGACGCTGTCGGCATCGACTGAATCAGTCTTAATGCGTCCGCCTCCGATTTTGCGTGCGATCGCCTCGCACTTGCTTCGTGTGCGGGATGCAAGCACGATTTCGGTGAACACTTCAGGGTTCTGCGCACATTTGTGGGCAACGACTGTGCCGACGCCGCCCGCTCCGATAATGATAACTTTAGCCATTATTTATTTACTGATTTTTATGTTTCCTGATTAATTGGTCAGCTAAGTTAAGAATAATGGATGAACGGACAAAATATAGTCCGTATTTTCTTCCATTTCTTCGCTTGCCGGCGGGTTTTGCGTGTGGGGCGGCTGCGGTTCCTGCCTTCAGCTGCGCTGGAATTTTGTAGGTGACATTCCGGTCAGGTGTTTGAAATATTTTCCGAACGACGACTGGTTGCTGAAGTTAAGCTCATAGGCGATCTGCTGAACATTCTTTCCGGAGAAGCGTAGCAGATTCTTTGCTTCGAGAATGACATAGTCGTCGATCCATTCGGCGGCTGAGCGGCCAGTGCTCTCCTTTATGATGAGCGAGAGATATTTTGCGGATATGCAGAGCTGGGAGGCATAGAAGGCCACTCCGCGCTCGCGGCGGTGGTGCTGGTTGACGAGGTGGAGAAATTCTTTGACATAGTTTGCGCGTCTCGAGAGTTTCGGCGCATCGTTTTCTTCCATTCTCATAGAGAAAAACTGCATCAGCTGATAGACCGATGCTGCGATCAGGGATCTCGAAATCGACCGGACATAGCGCGCGTCGCTGTTTTCTACTGTGTTATAGTGAATCAGTTCGAAGTAGCGGATCATCAGCCGGACCTCTTCGGGCGTCAGTTTGATGAGTGGGGGCCTGCTTGAAGTGAGGCTCATTGTCGCGACAAGGTTGAGTTCGAAGTTGATGTCGCGAATGAATTCCGGAGAGATCACGAAGACGTAGGTGTCGAGTTTGTCCCAGTCGACGTTTTTGACGCTCAGCACGCTGTCGGGACCTGCTATGACCAGATTGTTGGCTCCGATGCAGTAGGTCTCGAGGTTGATGTCTAACTCGAATTCTCCGTCGAGGCAGAGCACAATCGTCAGACCTCCCATTTTCATCGAATGGGATGTGAACTCGTTGAAGTTCTCGGTTTTTGACACACGCGAAAAAACATAATCGTTCTCGAAGCTGCTGAATTGAGTCGAATAACGCTCGATTTGCGAGGGGTCGGGGGTGAAAAGTTTATTGTCGGTCATTGCTGGTAGTTTCGATTATGAGAATGGAGCTATGCGCAAAGATATGGTTTATTTCAGTCTATTCGTCCAATGTTCGCTAATTATGCGTTGTTTTGTCCAAAAATAAGACAAAAAAGATAATATTTATTCCATAAGACAGACGGGAAGGTTCGCACCGGACTTTGGCTCGAACCTTCCCGTCATGGGGCAGAGAGGGAGAATTCAGACCCCGTTTCCCGGCGTTGACAAATCTAAGGTGGGGAAACGGGGTCTTGGTTATCGCACGGCCACTTTTGTGCTGTTGACGATGTAGATGCCGGCGGGTAGAGGAATGGTTGTCGATCCTTCGTCAACCCTCCGGGAGTCAATGATGGTGCCTTTTGTGTCGGCGATCCGGATATCAGCGGGCTCTGCGGCATTGATTTCGATGCAGCCTTCAAGGCCTGCAATGCGGAGTGAGGTCTGATCACTATCTGTTGTGGAGAGTCCGGCCAGGCTCTTGTCAAGGAAGTGACAGCTGAGCAGAACGCCCCAGCTGACCGGTTTTTCCGAAGAGCTTTCGTCGGTCATGGTGAAGGTGTTGTTGCCGCGGACGGCGGAGAAGATACGTGTTGTTGCCGGATCAAACGCTCCAGCCATAAGAGTCGGAGCGCCGCCACCTTTAGCGAGCGTAGTCGTTTCCTCGATAGCGAGGGTTTCCGGGTCGATGCGGTCGATGAAGGCTCCTGTGGTCGCGTTGAGGCGGTAGCCCAGGGCGTAGGTCACACCATCATGGATGAAGATGCTGCGGTAGCCGCCGATCGAGATGTTGTTGGCTACGGCGGCCTGACAGGAGCCGTCGGCGGCGTCGGTCTTGATGATGAATCCTTCGAGCATTGTGCTTGCGGAAGAGATGAGAGGAGTGTCGGTTTCGTTGGTTGAAACGGCACCCTGGAATGAGCCTGTCAGGTAGAGTGAGGATGCGGCTTTCTTCAGGGAGAGGAGCTGGATTCGGTGGGATGTGTTTCCTGCGCGGTTGGCTTCATTGTAGCATGTGAGGAACTGCGGCACAAGTGAATGGGTCGAGCCGGAAACAGTCGCTTTCACGGCTCCGAGCAGAACGGCATTGTTTCCGTTGAGTTTGGTGACTTTTCGGGCATTGGAACCTTTTCCGAGGGTGAGCGTTGAGCCTTCTTTTCCTTGGAAATAGCCGGCGAAATAGATCATGTCGTCTTCGATGACCATTGAGTTGATGTAGTCGGTTGCGATTCCTTCGGTAGTCGAACCCTGAAGGTGGGTGAGATAGTTTCCGTCTTTGTCGAGTTTGACAAGATAGAGGCCACCGGCATAGGTCTGTACATCGCCGTTGTAGGCGGAGATGTTGCGTGGGGTCAGGACGTATGTTGAGTTCTGTTCGCCGGAGAAAATCAGCGATGCCCTGTGGTTGCCGGCAATATAGATGTTGCCTTCGCTGTCTTCGGCAATGGCGTAGGGGAATGCGCCGTTGGTTGTAGCGGTGACAGATGTGCCGGATGATGCGTTGGGAACCGGCAGCTGGTCTGCAGCGATTCGGCGTGTCCACTGAACGTAGCCATCTTTAGATACTTTGATGACAACTTGATTTTTGATCCAGCATGACGTGTTCCAGTCGGGGAAGTCTATTTCGGTTTTTGCGGCATCGACAATGACGGGCGATTCATAAGGAGTGACATTCGAAGAACGCATGTCGACCAGCAGGACGACACCTCCATCGGCAGTCGCTGACACAGAATTCATTCCCGACGAGGTAACGTCGCCATTCTTCGTCGAAAGAGCCCAGATGAGAGAGCCGTCCGTTGCATCGTGTTTGGTTACGAGGAGATTATAGTTGTCTGAGGCGCCGTCGGTCTTGGCTCCGATTGCGATTTCCTGTCCGGCGAATGTCATGACGTCGCTTGCCGAGCGCGAACCGAAGTTGCCGACAGTCACGATATTGCCGTCGTTGGTGACGGTGATGCCATACATATTGTCGCCCGCGCCCTGAGGCCCGTCGACGAGTACATTCCAGGCATGTTCGGGAGTCGCTCCGCTTGCGGCAGCTGCGTAGCCGATTGTGATGATTGAGAGTAGGATTTTTTTCATACAGATAATGTTTGGTTAGGAGTTTTTCTATGAGAGTGTCTGAGATCAAGAGAGTGGCTGGGTTTGACTTTTATTTGCTCAAAGAGGGACTTAGAGGGATTTGTCATCCGTGTCAAAACCAAACAGGCTCTAAGACTTGATCTAAATAACGATGCAAAATTACTCTGTTTCCCAACCGTTGGAAATACCTATTTTTGGTGAAAAACCACGGCAGCTTTTGCCTGTGATTACCCGAAAATAGTGAAGAGTGCTGCGTTTTGCCGATATTTTTTACCCACTTTTAGGGATTTCGGACCTCTATTTTCTAAGGTAATTTTGCATTAGTAAAAGAGACAGTAACTGATGAGAATCATTATAACCCTTTTGTTGGCGTGGCTGCTCTCGCTGAGTGTAGTTGCGGCCGACATTATTTTTAGCGGAAGAATCTCCGACAGAGAATCCGGAGAGCCGCTGCCGTTTGCAACAGTAAAGGTGATGCCCGGCAATCATATGACCCACGCCGATGCGGAGGGACGCTGGTCGCTTAAGCTTCCTGCCGGAGTTTATAAGGCGACGGCTTCTTATATCGGTTACGGGGCGGTGTCGCAGAATCTCCGCCAGGGCCGTGCATCGGATTTCCGTCTCACTCCGTCGGCCGTATTGGGTGAGGTCGTGGTCACAGCGCGAGAAAGCAATGGTCTGACAAGTTCTTCCCGGATCGACCGGGATGCGATGGAGCATCTTCAGCCGACTTCATTCACAGATCTGCTTGAACTGCTGCCCGGCAATGTGGCGCAGAATCCTTCGATGGGAGCCGCTAACACGATCACTCTCCGTGAAACCGGAGCAATGACTGCTACCGGAGCAAAGACATCGGTATCTGATGACTATGCGATCAGCTCGCTCGGAACGAGGTTTATGGTCGACGGAGCGCCGATTGACGGAGATGCCAATCTGCAAGGGGTGCCGCTGAGCGATTCGTCGGATCCTTCGGCAATCCGATCGACGGTCAACCGCGGTGTCGACATGCGCGCGATCTCGACCGACAACATTGAAAGCGTTGAGATTGTCCGCGGAATTCCCTCGGCAGAATACGGAAATCTTACGTCGGGTCTGGTCAATATAAAGCGGATTCACAAAGCTACTCCTCTGACCGGCCGCTTCAAGGCCGACGAATACAGCAAGCTCTTCTCGCTGGGAAAAGGGCTGGCGATTGGCTCGCACGTGGTCAATTTCGACGGAGGCTGGCTCGATTCGAAAATTGATCCCCGAAACAGCCTCGAGAACTACAAGAGACTGACCGGATCGGTGCGTGGTAATTTCGTGTGGTCAACGGCTCCTGTCAATGTGCGCTGGAGCATCGGAGCTGACTATACCGGCTCTTTTGACAATTCGAAAGTCGATCCTGACCTGAATTTCAATAAGATCGACCGCTATAAAAGCACCTACAACCGTTTTGCGCTGACATCGAATCTATCGTTTGATTTCAACGGCCGGTCTTTGTTTTCCTCGCTGTTGCTGAATAGTTCGGTGTCATATCAGCGCGATCGCCTCGAGCGTCAGAAGCAGGTTGCTCCGCAGAGGGCGGCCATAGCTCCGACAACAATGGACGAGGGTGTCCACGACGGCCACTACCTTCTGAGCGAGTATATTGCTGACTTTGTCAGCGACGGTCGTCCACTCTCATTCTTTATGAAGCTCCGAGCGCAGGGGGAGAGGAGTCTCGGTGTTTTTGCAAACGATTACAAGGTCGGCGCCGAGTGGTCGATTGCCAGAAACTATGGCAAAGGACAGATCTACGATCTTACGCGTCCGCTTTCCGCATCATGGACCACCCGTCCCCGCGACTTCTCCGCGATTCCGGCTCTTCACGTTCTGTCGTTTTTTGCAGAAGAGAATCTGACGGCTCTTTTAGGAGGTAGCCGCCTCGAGCTACAGGCGGGAGTGCGCTCGTCGCAGTTGCCGTCGCTTTCGAAAGCCTATTCTCTGCGCAACAGGATTTATCTTGATCCGCGTCTGAATCTTGTCGTTACGTTGCCTTCGTTTGAGGCTGCGGGCCAGAAGTTCAGTTTTTTTGTCGGCGGAGGTTGGGGAGTGACCACAAAAATGCCGACGGTCGACTATCTCTATCCTCAGCTCCACTATAATGACCTCGTTCAGCTTAACTTCTACCATATCACCGACCCGATGAATCTCTCGCGCGTCAGTCTGCGCACTTATATCGAAGATCCGACCAACTATGGTCTTCGTGCCGCCAGAAACCGGAAATGGGAAGCGCGGGTCGGTTTTGACTGGGGCGGCAACCGATTGAGCGCTACATATTTTGAGGAGCGTATGACCTCCGGATTCAGATATTCGCGCGTCTACCGTCCCTATGAATTCCGCCGCTATGATGCGTCGGGACTCGACGCGACAACAATGACCGCTCCGCCCGATCCCGAGATGCTCCCTTATGAGGATCTGATTGTGCTCAACGGGATGAGCCGCGTCACCAACGGCACGCGCATCGACAAACGGGGCATTGAGTTTCAGCTCAACACGGCGCGTTGGCGTCCGCTGATGACGTCGCTTATCGTCAGCGGAGCGTGGTTCCGATCGCGCTATTCGAATTCGCAGATGCTTTTTTCGGCAGTCAGCGATGTTGTCGGCAATCAGCCTGTCAGTGAGCTCTATGTCGGGCTGTATGATACGAACGATGGCCGCATAAACGAGCAGTTAAACATAAATTTCACTTTCGACACTCAGATACCCCGTTGGGGGCTGGTGTTCACGACCTCGATCCAGTGCATGTGGTGGATGCGCACAACCCGTCTGCGCGACAAGATGACTCCCGACTTCTATCTCTCAGCGGCCGACGGAGAGCTGCATCCGTTTACTGAGGATTCCGCTTCCGACGTCATGTTGCAATATCTCGTGAGACACTACAACGAAGCGTCTTATAAGACTCAGGAAGTGCCGATGGCCATGTATCTAAATCTGAAGGCGACAAAGAAGATTGGCCGCTGGCTTCGCATCTCGGCTTTCGTCAACCGTATAATCGACTATCTGCCGGAGTATGTCAGCAACGGGCTGACAGTGCGCCGCAACTCAGAAGCCTATTTCGGAATGGAACTCAATTTCACACTATAGTCATAACAATCAAAAAAGATAATAGAAATGCTTAGAGAAACTTTGAATTTAACCCGGATAAAGATGAGGGAAAACTGCAAGGCGATTGTGGGGAATATGATGGCCGTTCTGTCGCTTGTTCTGCTGGCTACCGGTCTGTCGGGATGCGACGATTCGTTCGGCGACAGCTCCGTTGCCTCGACGGAACTGCTTCTTACCGTATCATTGCCCGACGAGGCTTCCGGATCGACGCTGACAGATGAGTCTCTGACGGTGCGTAATGTCGCGACAGGGCGAGTGGAGATTTATTCGTCGACATCGGGCATCTCACTGCTTCCGGGACTTTATGACCTGACTTATGAGGCTGCGATGGTTCTGCCTTCAGGGGCGGAGTCGACATTGCGCGCAGCGGCGACGTCGGTTCGGATCACCGAGACGTCGGTCACCATATGTCTTGAAGGATACTACAATATCGAATCCGATGATCTGATCATCGCCGAGGTCTTTTTTGCCGGTACGATCCGCAGTTCGGGCAATCAGTATCAGGGCGACGATTACATCAAACTCTATAACAATACTGACCATGTCATCTATGCCGACGGTCTGACGATCTTCGAATCCAAGTTTACGACGACCGAAAAGTATGAACACACGCCCGACATCATGAATGAGGCGATGAATGTGCAGGCTCTGTATACGGTTCCGGGCAGCGGCTCAGATCATCCTGTCGCTCCTGGGGAGTATTTTCTTATCTGTGATACCGGAATCGACCATCGGGTTGCGAATCCCAATTCGTTTGACCTGACGGGTGCTGACTACGAGTGGTATGACGTCTCGACTTCTCCCAATACTATGGATATCGATTCGCCTCTTGTGCCGAATATGGACAAATGGTATTGCTATACGCTTTCTTACTGGGTGCTTCACAATCGTGGGTTCAAGGCCTACGGAATCGCTCGAATTCCCGTTGACCGAGATACCTATCTGAAAGATTATACCTATCATTACGACTGGATAATAGTTTCGGCGGCTGGAACATTCCCGATGACGGCCGATTCCTACAGGATTCCTAACGAATGGATTGTCGATGTGGTCAACTGCAGTGTGGCTTCAGAGTATGCATGGAATCTCTGCGCTCCGTCGCTTGACTGCGGCTGGACATCCTGCGGCACAATCGATAAGGACAAGACCCGATATTTCCATTCCGTGCGCCGCAAGATGCTTCGCCTTGATGACGACGGCAACCCTGTTCTGAAGGATACGAACAATTCATCCGTAGATTTCAACTCCGATTGTATTGCGTCGGAAATCGAGCTTCAGGGTACGGCGGTGGATGCCGACGGAACTCCATGTACTACTCTGACTTATGACGGCGTTGTCCCGGTTGACCGGTCGCGTTCTCCCCGATGGCCGCGAACTTCCCGAAAATCCTGATTCTGAAATCTCTTTACGATGGACCTTATTTCCGCAATTCTTCTTTCCGTTTCATTATTGCCTGCCGACAGTGCGATGGTTTCGATTGCTGCGCCGGCCTACGAGAATCCCGTCGTGTGCCAGTGGATGCTGTCTGAAAGTCAAAGCTCTATCGGTGTCGGCTACCACAACAGGCGTCTGAACCGAGCAGTCGATTATCAGCAGGGAACCGGTGACGACTACTGGGCGATCGGTGCGGAAACTTATCTTAAGCATGGGACCTCGACAATCTGGGGTGATGCTTCATACCGAAATGGACATCAGCGTTCAGTTGTCTGGAATGAGACTGCGGACGCAGATCTCCTCTATCCCTATCTGACAGCCGATTCGGTCGGCGGCGATCTCAATTCGGAGCGTTATCGTTTTGCCGGAGGATATGCCGATTGTCGCGGTGACTGGGCCTGGGGGGCTTCGATTGCCTATGATGCAGGACTTTATTACCGGAATGTTGACCCGCGTCCGCGCAATGTTACCGGACTGCTTGCCGTGTCTGCCGGAGCCGGACGCCGTATAGCCGGAAGCTATTTCGGAGCATTGTCGCTCAATTATGCCAAATACAAGCAGACGAGCGATATCGATTTCGTCAGTCAGCTTGGGGTCGAGAAGATTTATCATCTGACAGGCCTTGGCAACCACTATAACCGTTTTGCCGGAGTCGGAGCTGAATCCTACTACAATGGCGACCGCTATGGGCTGACGGCCAATCTCTATCCCTCGTCGGGGCGAGGGCTTGCGCTGACAGCCGACTTCTCACGGTTCACATTCGATAAGGTGCTGACGGCTCTCAATAAACTGCCGCTTGCCAGCGTGTGGCACAACACTATGACGCTTCAGGGCGTCTGGATGATGCCCGGTCGCGTCCATGACTGGTCGATCGGGGCCGGGCTGGAGGTCTATCGGCGCCACGGGAGCGAGAATGTGTTCGGGGATGCCTCTTCGAATGTCTATCCGATGATCGCCTCCCTCGAGATGTATGCCGATAATGCGTGGACTCCTTCGCTGACAGCATTGTGGCAGTTCCATCCCTCCGGACCGGGATTCTTTATGTCCGCCCAGGTCACCGGACGCTGGCTGCATCGCTCCGAGGTCTATTCCACTCCGCGTCGCCGGATGCTGACCAACCGGTTCAACCTTCAGGCCGAGACTCTTGTCTCATGGCCTGTCGGCAGCCGGTGGAGAATGACCGCTGCAGCCGGAGCGGCCATGTACCGGCCGTTCGGATGTTCGTTGCGTCTTGATGAGGCTGAGTTCCAGAACCCGTCCGGACTGATAGCGGTCGAACACCATCGTTATGTCACTCTTTCTTCCGCTGCCACCGATTTCAATCTCCGGTTCGGAGCGCAGCGGCGTCTCAGCTCTAAGCTTGAACTGGCTTTGTCAGTCCGCTGGGATCATGAATCCTATGTAGCGTCGATCCGTTCAAACACCCTCTCATCCTCACTGTCCATAGTTTTTTGATAATTATTTCAATCCTAAAATAACAGATGAATAAACTGACAAAAATCTTCATTTCCGCCGCCGCAATGGCGAGCGCTCTGACTTCGTCGGCTCTTAATCCGCTGCCGCCCGATCCGGAAGTCCGCAGGGGTGTGCTGCCCAACGGGCTGACATATTATCTGCGCCACAACGACCGGCCCTCGCGCCAGGCTGATTTCTATATCGCTATGCGCGTCGGCTCGGTCAACGAAAACGACAATCAGCGCGGACTCGCTCATTTTCTGGAACATATGTGTTTCAACGGAACGCGTCATTTTCCGGGCAATTCGCTCATTTCATATCTCGAGTCGCTCGGAGTTAAGTTCGGAGCGAACCTGAATGCCTACACCTCAACCGACGAGACGGTCTATAATATCTGTGAGGTTCCCTCCGGGAGAGTCTCGGCCCTCGACTCATGTCTTCTCATTCTGCGCGACTGGAGCAATGATCTTCTTCTCGAGCCGAAAGAGATCGACGCCGAACGCGGTGTCATAAAAGGTGAATGGCGTCAGCGCACCGCTCAGGCATCTTCTCGACTTCTCGAAAAAGCTCTGCCGGAAATATATCCCGGCTCGCCGTATGGCCATCGCATGCCGATCGGAAGCATGGAGATTGTCGAGAACTTCAAACCCCGCCAGCTGAAGGATTACTATAAGAAGTGGTATCATCCTCACAACCAGTGTGTCATCGTTGTCGGAGACATCGACCTCGACCACATGGAGGCGCAGATCCGGTCGCTATGGTCCGATGTGAAATCGCCGAAAGGTGCGGTCGCGTTCGATCCTCCCGCCATTCCGGCAAATGCAAGCCCGATCGCTTCCGTGCAGACCGACCCCGAGCAGTCGGCCTCGACACTCAGTCTCTATATCAAACACCCCTCGATTGCCGACTCGCTTGACAATACGATCGCGTCGCTTCGCGACGAAGTTGTCAGATCTATGGTCTGCCGTATGCTTGCCGAGCGCCTGACTGAAGTTGAGAACGCTTCGGAGTCGCCGATTCTCTCCACAGCCATCGGCGACATGAAGTTTCTTCTTTCGCGCGGACAGCAGGCTATGATTCTCCGCACTCCCGTCAAAAAAGGACGAGTCAGAGATGCTGTTACGGCATTGTCGGCCGAGATCAAGCGTGCGGCTGTCCACGGATTCCTCCCGACCGAGTTCGAGCGAGCCACGATCGATGAGAAGGCGGAGATGGAGAAAGCCTATGCGGAGCGGACCACCACAACCAACACCGACTATGCGCGCGGCTATGTGCGCCATTATCTCGACGGCGGTCCGCTTCTTTCGGCCGAACAGCGCTACAAAATGATGAAAGGCGTTGTCGCACAGGTGAAAATGTCTGACTGCAACGCCTACATACGCTCGCTTGTCAGGGAGAATGATGCCGATGTCGTGATGGTTGCCTATCTGCCGCAGACCGATGCGACAACAGCTTCCGACCTCGTATCGGCCTATACTTCAGTTTCTGCAGCCGATCTGGAAGCCTATGCCGACAAGTCTGTGTCGGGCGAGATTCTCAAGGAGGAACCGGTTGCCGGTTCTGTTGTCGACGAGTCGGATCTGCCCCGGTTCGGAGCTAAGAAATGGACTTTGTCGAACGGGATCACTGTCTATTTGCGTCCGTCGGATCATCAGGCCGACCGCGTCACGATCACCGGCTACAGCCAGGGAGGCTTCTCTCAGAACTATGACCCGGCGCTTGCACCCGAATACAAGACTCTCAACGATGCCCTCTCGATCAGCGCTGCCGGCGACTATTCCGCCGATGATCTGCGCCGTCTGCTTGTCGGAAAACAGGTGAAAGCCCGCATCGCCGTAGACAATATGGATGAGGCTATAACGGCCACCTCCTCCCGCCGCGATCTTTGTGACGCATTCCGTCTGATCTATCTGAAATCAACCGGACTACGTCCGGATCACGCAGCCTTCGACCGTCTGATCGACCGCCAGAAATCACATATCGCCGACAACCGCTCGAATCCGACCTTTGCTATGGGAGATTCGATCCACGCATATGTCTACGGGCGTCACCCTCTCGGGGTGAAACTCTCGCCGGAAGCGGTTGCCGGAGTCGATTATGATAAGATTTTCGAGATCTATCGCGACCGTTTCGGAGATATGTCTGATTTTGCATTCTTCGTATCGGGCGACTTCGATGCAGATTCTCTCAGAGACTATGTCTGCCGCTACATCGCCTCACTCCCGGGGGCCGGGCGCATGGAAAAACCTAAGGATATCAATTACCGCTATGGGCTGACACCCGAATCGGCCCGCTTCACGATGCCGATGCAGACACCACAGTCGATCGTCTACAGTTTCTATCATTCTCCGTGTGAATTCAATCTTAAGAACCGGATTCTCGCCCAGATCGCAGGAACTGTTCTTCAGAACAAACTGCGCGAAGACCTGCGCGAGAAGCGCGGCTGGACCTATGGGGTCAAGACCCATATCGGGCTGAATGCATGTTATAACGGCGATGATCCCTCACTTGCGATCATGCCTGTCTACATTCGTGTCGCCCCCGAAAATGCCGCTGCCACATTCGGAATTGTCTATTCGACAATGCGCTCGCTTGCAGATGTTTCCGCTATCGATGCAGCTGAAGTTGACAGAATCAGGGAGTATATGCTGAAAAACTATTCAGCCGCCCTCAACGACAACGGCTTCTGGGAATCGGTCATGAGAATCTATCACACCTATGGGGTTGACATGGTTTCGGACTATGAGAAGACACTTCGCGATGTGACTCCTCAGGATGTGGCCGGTTTTGTCCGTGAGATACTCCTTCCGGCTCGCCGCATGCAGCTTGAAATGTCTCCTGAGCAGTGAGAGGCCTCACTCTCTGCAATCTGCGCCCTGCCGGTAGCTCCCCGCTCCGGCAGGGCGTTGTCTGTATGAGCGGTCTCAAGTCGTTCGTGGAGTTAATATTAGTTAAGCCGGCGCCGGTCCGGATTGTGGCGTTGGGAAAATGATTAAATTTGCATCCATGAATTCTCCGCAACGCCGCACATTCGCCCAATGGTGCCGTCGATATATCTCGCCAAGTCTTATTGTGACTGTGGCTATCATATCCTATATTCTTTTCTTCTCTGCCAACTCGGTTTCGGAGACTTATTTCTATGACCGTCAGATCGACTCTCTCAACGATGCGATCAGTCGTGCGGCTGACTCTTTGAAATATTATCAGGATCTTGAGCGTCGTCTCAATACCGATCCGGCAGCGATGGAGAAGGTTGTCCGCGAGAACTACCACATGCAGCGTCCAGATGAGGATGTCTATGTCGTTCAGTAAGCTAATCAGAACTCAAATAAGTCAAAACGAAAAAATATATGGCAGACAAAACATCGCGCAAAGCCCCCTTCATGCCTCGTCAGGCATGGCTTATCGCAGTCAATATAGGTCTTTTGCTGATAGTCATAGGTACAGCATTGCCTCTCTTCCATGTTCTTGGAGTTCCGGTCAAGGTCATCTATTCTCTCGGTGCGCTGACAGTGTTTGTCGGAAGGCTGTTTGCGCCTTCGGTCAAGGGTGAGTCTCTCAGAGTCAGACGCCTTTGTCGCCTCGAGATATGGGTCGGCATAATTTTCTGTGCAGGTGCGTTTTTCATGTGGTACACCCCGCAGCGCATGGACTGGATGGCTTTCACACTTGCCGGAGCTGCTGTCCAGGTCTACGTATCGATGGCTGTTCCTAAAGCACTTGCCAGCGAAAAAGACGCAGAAAAGTCGCGGCCGGTCAAGAAAAAGTGACAAAAAAACAAAAAAGACGTCCTATAAGTCGCGATATTGATTCGGATTTCGTAATTTTGCCCCCAAATGTCGCTTAATTTAACAATCGATCAAGGAAATTCGGCCGCCAAGCTTGCTTTGTGGGACGGTCAGAAGATGGTTGACAGTCTTATCGTGACGTCGCTGACGCCCGATGGGATCGCGGGTTTCATTGCTCCCTACGGAGGCCATGTCGACTGTGCGATCTATTGTTCAGTCGTGACCCGCGGGACGGCAGTGATTGCAGCTCTCTCGCAAATCGCATCGCGGACTCTCCGCCTTCAGAGTGACACTCCGCTTCCGATCCGGATCGACTACGGAGCCTCGCTCGGAGCCGACCGGATTGCTGCCGCTGTAGGTGCCTCCTCGATTTTCTCTGGGAGGATGCTTCTGGTTGTTGACGCAGGAACGGCTGTCACTTATGATGCAGTCACCCCTGACGGAAGATTCATCGGGGGGAACATAGCCCCGGGAATGAACATGCGACTCGAGGCTTTGCACCGCTTCACGGCCCGGTTGCCGCGCGTCACCGTTCCTCGTGAACTTCCGGTCGATGCCATTTTCGGGACAGACACCGCAAAGGCAATGATTCTAGGGTCGGTCTACGGCATTATAGGAGCCATAACATATTATCAATCCAAACTGTCGGCTGATTCGCTGGTGGTCATGACCGGAGGCTGGGCCAACGAACTCTCCAGACTCTGCGACTTCGACGTCCGCGTCGAGCCTGATCTTGTCAGCATAGGCTTAAACCGTATATTACTTTACAATGAAAATAAATAGAAAAATTCTCGTTGCATTCACAATCTTCCTGTCGGCCGCAACAGCTTTCGGACAGATCAGTTCTCCATATTCAAAGTTTGGCTACGGACTGCTTGACAATAATGCAACATCCGCCCAGACGCAGATGGGCGGTGTCGGCTATGCCATGAGCTCCGGCCGTCAGATCAATGTGATGAATCCTGCGTCATATGCGTCCGCTGACTCTCTGACATTTCTCTTTGATATGGGGGTTAACTTTTCCTCAAACCATTCGTCCGAGCTGAGCGCTTCCGGCGTCAAAAGTTCGGATACACGTCTTGGAGGCGGACTTGACTATATTACGCTTCAGGTGCCTATCGGCAAGCGCATGGGGGCCAGCCTCGGCTTTGTTCCATACAGTTCTGTCGGCTACTCTTTTGGCTCCGAAATCGAAAACGGACTCAATGAACGCCAGGGCGAAGGCGGCATCAATCAGCTCTATTTAGGTTTTGCCGGCCGCATATTCAAGGGGTTCAGTCTCGGTTTCAACGCCAGCTACATGTTCGGCAATATCATCAATGATGTGACGGTCACGACCGATGCCGGCTCGCAGTCGCTGTTCGAACAGGTGATTCAGGTGCGCGACTTCCGCATCCAGCTCGGTGCGCAGTATAAGTTCGATATTGGCCGCGATCACAGAATCGGTGCAGGTCTTGTATATACGCCCGGCAAGGATCTGCTTGGAAAGGCGTGGGTGACCAAATATGACATCAATGCCGATGAAAAGCCGGACACTGTCGCTTCTGCGCGTCTGCGTCGCAATGCGGAACTCGCAGAGTCCTGGGGAGCCGGTCTGAGCTACGAATGGCAGAAAAAACTTCTCGTCGAGGCTGACTTTACGTATCAGCCCTGGAGTAAGGTGAAGACGCTTCAGCTCAAAGAGTTTCAGGGAACAAATTTTGCCGACCGCTATAAGATCGCGCTTGGCGGATCATTTACGCCCTCTCAGCGTGGAAACTATTTCAGCCGTGTGACCTATCGTCTTGGCGGATTCTATAACCGCGACTACATCATGGTCGGTGACCATAATGTGAAGGAATTCGGTGTCGGTTTCGGCTTCGGATTTCCTGCTCTCCAGTCGAAGACACTGATCAGCCTCGGCGTCGAGTACCGTCACCGTGCCGCAACGGATTCTCATCTGCTGAAAGAGAATTACATCAACGTCCGGCTCGGCATCAACTTCAACGAACTCTGGTTCTTCCAGAATAAGATTAAATAACAGACAATCAGTCTGTTCGTGAAGGGCCGTAATCCGGCACTCCGAATTGTCACGGAATGAAGCATACTGTCATAATATCTGACCGACGTTGTCCGGAAATCTCGCTGCGGATTCTTCCGATGGTGGTTTTCGGACTGCTTATGGCTATGGGGCTTATCTCCTGTGAGGAGAAAGAGCAGACACTGCTCAAGGGCAATTTCGATCCCGAAAAGTTTGCGACGATGACAACAACCGACGTCTCGACTCTGATTTCGGATTCGGGGGTGGTCCGGTATAAAATCGAATCTCCGGTCTGGTATGTCTACGATCAGGCCAAGCGGCCCCGCTGGAATTTTCCCAAGGGACTTCATCTCGAGAAATATAACGATATGTTTCGTGTAGAGGCGGAGGTGAAGTGCGATTCGGCGGTCTATTTCAAGGATGAGCAGCTGTGGCGTCTCGACGGTTATGTCGAGATTGTCAATATCGCCGGCGAGAAATTCCTGACCCCTCAGCTCTACTGGGATCAGCGCCATCAGAAGCTCTATTCCGACTCGTTTATCCACATCGAGCGTCAGGGGCGCATTATCGAGGGATACGGATTTACTTCCAACGAGCGCATGACCAACTATGAGGTGTTGAAGGTCATGGGCATGTTCCCTGCCGCCGATTTCACTCCGGGTGGCCGTCAGGACTCGACGCAGACTTCCGGCACCAGGCCGGCTGCGAACGGTTCAGCCGCTCCGAAGAAGGATACTACCGACTATCGTAACCCCGGCAGGCTAAAAATCGTCGCTCCCTCAAACAGGGATGACTCCCGTACGTTCACTCCTAAAAACCCATTCTTGCCATGACAATCACGACCTGGATACTTCTGGCCGTTGTCTCTCTGATTTTCTCGGCCTTTTTTTCCGGCACCGAAATAGCCTATATCACTTCCGACCGTGTGCGTGTCGAACTCGATGTGAAGCGCGGAGGCCTGCTGGGCAAGGTCATAAATCTGTTCTACAAGGATGAGGATCTTTTTATCTCGACAATTCTTGTCGGCAACAATATTGTGCTGGTCGTCTACGGTATGGGGGCGGCGTTCCTCATTGAGAACTGCTGGCTTGACAAGTACAATCTTCCCGAAGCGCTCGTGCTGGTGATCTCCACTCTGATCTCGACGGGCGTGATCCTTGTGACCGGCGAATTCTTCCCGAAGACAATCTTCCGCATAAATCCCTATGCATCACTTAAGGTGATTGCGTTGCCGCTGGCAATCATTTACTTCATACTCTGGCCGATCTCGGTCTTCACCACCTGGCTCTCCCGTTCGCTGATGCATCTCTGCGGGATCAGCACCGATTCGCAGAAGTTCGGAATGCTGTCGGTCGGTGATCTGAACCGCTATCTTGACACGAACATCGACGAAATAAACCCTGAGTCGGCTCAGGTCGAAAATGAAGTGAAGATTTTCCATAATGCGCTCGATTTTTCGACGACGCATCTACGGGACTGTATGCTTCCGCGCAATGAGATTGTTGCCGTCAACATTGCGACGACGTCGCGCCAGGAGCTTTGCGATCTGTTTATCCGCTCGGGTCGAAGTAAAATTATTGTCTTTTCTGAAGATATCGACAATGTTCTCGGATATATCCATGTCAGTGAACTCTTCAATCCGGAAAGTGACTGGAAAGAACACATAAAGCCGATAATCTTCGCTCCGGAGGCTCTTCTGGCCAATAAACTTATGCGCCGTCTGCTGCAAGAGAAACGGTCAATGGCGATAGTGGTCGACGAATTCGGCGGAACAGCCGGACTGGTCACTCTCGAAGACCTTGTTGAAGAGATTTTCGGCGACATCCGCGACGAGCATGACTCAGCCACCGATCTGGTCCGCGAGGTCGAACCGGGAGTCTTCGAGTGCTCGGGACGTGTCGAAATCGAGACGCTCCGTCAGGAATATCATCTCGATATTCCTGAAGATGACGATTATCAGACCCTTGCAGGATATATTCTGACTTCGACCGGTCTCATTCCGTCGGAGGAGGAGACGATCGTGATCGGCGATTTTAAAATGGAGATTGTGCGCCGGACGGCGTCGCGTCTGGAGCTGATCAGGCTTTCCCGGGTGGTAGCGGAAAAATCCGACGACTGACCATTGTGCCGGTCCGGACGCTGATCAGTCAGTCTGTCAGTCGATCTCTGTCAGCCGTCTGTCAGAGAATTGTTTTTTGCCGTCACATGGAAAATTTGTAATTTTACGGATATAATCCAATCCACCTTAACAAATGCGATTCCTCCCGTCTGCTATACTATGCTTCTTCCTGTTTCTGTCGGTTGCCTGCGGTAGCAATACCGAAGGCGATGTGGTCAGAATCTCTCGCGTCGAACCGGAGAATATTGCCGAACTCGATTTTGATTCGGTCAGCGCCTACAATCATCCTCTCGAGGAAATGCCCGATCCGAATACAAAGCTAAGCGTCAGACGGCTTGGACGGCTTGACGAAATCTTCAACGATAGCAATTATGTCCACTGGGCCGAGGCAGAGCGCATCGGCATAGGGCCGCTTTCCGATTCCCGTTCGCATCTCGCGACATCGCGTCCGCTTGTGAAGGTGACCTCCTGTCCCGATTTTTTTGTCGAAGATCTGACCTATTCGCGTCCGTATATGATTCCGGAAGGCTCGGCTATGCTCCATGAGATCGGTCGCCGCTTCAACGATTCGCTCGCCAAGCGTTCCGGAGCCAGATACCGTATCAAGGTGACAAGTGTGCTGCGGACACCGGAGAGCGTCCGCCGTCTTCGCCGGACAAACCGTAATGCGGTCGATTCGTCGGTCCATCAGCTCGGAACAACTGTCGATATTTCCTATTCACGTTTTGTTGCCGACGATTCGAAGATCGCCCATTCGGCGGAAGAACTGAAGGCTCTTCTGGCCGAGGTGCTCTATGCGATGCGCGAAGAGGGCAAATGCTGGGTGAAATATGAGATCAAGCAGCCATGTTTCCATATCACTGCACGAGCGCTTAGCGGCGCATCCGAATAAATCAGGCCGTTTGTAAAAAAACGATCTATAAATCTAACTGAGTGTGCAACCTTAACGTCCGAAGTTATGTCAAACCGGCCAGTAACCTCTCAATCTTCCGTCGAAACCGACACTTCTTCTGTTACAGAAAAAGATCCGCAGAAAGAACCACAGAAACGGTCGTTGCTGTTCCGACTGCTGAAATGGTTCTCAGTGGCTTTCGTGTCGTTGCTGCTGATCGTTGCTCTGGTTCTGACAGGTATTGTCTGGCTGCTGAATCCGGATCGCCTTACTCCGCTTGTCAATAAGTATGCGAGCGAATATCTGATTGCCGATGTCGAGGCCGGAAAGGTCGAACTTACTTTCTGGTCGACATTCCCGCGCTTTTCGGTCGATGTCGATTCGCTATCACTGAGAAGCCGGGTGACAGACTCGCTTCCTGACAGTGTCAGGGCTTCTCTTCCCCAGGGGACGGATTCTCTTCTTTTTGTCGGGCATTTCTCCGGGGGAATCAATCTGATCGAACTGGCCAAGGGTAATATAGGGCTATATGATGTCGGATTCCGCGAGATCCGCGCCAATCTCGTCCAGATTGACTCTCTGACCGCCAACTATGCGATCGTTCCGCAGTCGGCGCCGACTGAAGAGCCTGAAGGCCCTCTTTCGCTGCCCGATATTTCAATAGACCGCTTCCTGATCGACAACGGCCTGACTGTCCGCTACCGGTCGCTTCCCGACTCGATTGATGCCTCTCTTCGCATGGATCGCGTAATGCTTGCCGATACGGTCGCAGACGGTCCGCTCTATGCGCTTTCTCTCAATGGTGATGTTTCCGCCGCTCTGCTACCGCTGACAATCCCGTCGACACTGTTTGCGCTCGACGGGAAAATCGCCTGGAGCAGCCGACGTCCGCTGGAGGCCGATCTGAGTGATTTCAGTTTTAGTGTCGGGAAGGTACGGACGGCTTTCTCTGCCAGCCTCGATTTCGCAGACTCGGCTCGGGTCAGGGAATTCACGTTTGAGCTTCCGGATGTGGAGGTGACTGAAATTCTGAAGCTTGCTCCTGAAACTATTGCCCGGCAGATACCGGCATTTGAGACCGATCTTAAGCTGCGTGTCGGAATCAAAATGCTTAGTCCTTATGTCCTTGGCGGCAAACAGCTGCCCAGGGCGGATGTTTCGGTCCGTCTTGCCGGTCAGCGGTTCAGATATGACCGTCTTGATCTTTCCCGACTGGTGGCCGATGTCGACGCACGTGTCGATGCTTCAAATCCAGATGCTTCGGTCATTAATGTCAACGAGTTGTCGGTCAAGGGAAAAGCAATGGAGTTTACGCTCGACGGAACAATCTCAAATCCTGTGACAGACCCTCTTGTCGAGGCTATGTTCGACGGTCAGCTGACAATCCAGAATCTTCCTTCGGTGCTTCTCGACCGTCTTCCATGCGTTGTCCGGGGTGTCCTCCACGGTCGTGCAAGGGTTGTGTCGCGACTGAGCTATTTTGCTCCGGGCAAATTCCATAAGGCAAGAATCGACGGAGATCTTTCGCTTCATGAATTCCGTATGGCCATGACTGACGGATCGATGGAGTCCTATCTCCGCAATGCAGAACTGAAACTCGGTTCCAGTTCCTCTCTGACAGTCAGGGACCATATTGTCGACTCGCTTCTGACGGCATCGCTCAAGATCGACACGATTTCTCTTCTGACGCCGGATGCCCGTGTCAGCGGATCGGCGCTCAGTGTCGGTGTCGGTTCGAGAAACACGGCCTCCTCAGCAGATACTTCACAGATTAATCCGATCGGGGCGTCGATCAAGGCTGGCCTCGTAGTGGTCACTTCCGACTCCGATTCAATAAGGATACGTCTCAAAGGTGCCGAGATTACCGGATCGCTGCAGCGCTATGAGGGAAACGGACGCAGCCCGCTGATGAAGGCGCTTGTGAAAGCCGCTTCGTTGCGCTACGGAGACCGGTTCAACCGTTTCTCAGTCCGTGAGTCCGAGATAGATATGATGATGTATCCCAAAGCGGCTCCGGTCATGTCGGAAAGACGTCGCCGCCTTTTCGATTCGATCGCCGCCGCCCATCCCGAACTTTCTTCAGATTCGGTTATGGGATTGATGCGTGCCGATTTCAGCAGACGACTTAAAGCATTAGACTCCCGGCGATCTGGACGTGAGGATCTTGACGTCGAGCTGGACAATTCGCTCATCAGACTCATGCGCCGATGGAATGCGACCGGAGGCCTGAGGGCACGCCGCGCGCGGCTGTTCACTCCTTATTTTCCGTCGCGTAACACACTCTCCAATCTCGATCTGACGTTTTCGACGGATTCCGTGGTGCTGAAAGATACGAAACTGAAAATGAACCGGAGCGACTTCCTCCTGAATGGTTCGCTCCACAATCTTCGACGTGCGCTGGTTTTTGGCCACGGTCAGCCGATCAGGTTTGATTTCAGTGTACGTTCGGATACGATTGATGTCAACGATCTGACGGCGACGATGCTCCGCGGAGCTGTATTTGCCGACCGGATCTCTGCCGGAACGATGAAGATGATAGCGGATTCCGACGGGAAGAGCGACGACGCCTTGCAGTCGGAACTCGACAATGAAGTTCCCGATTCGGCGCGTACTGCTGTGCTGGTGCCGTCAAATCTCCAAGGGACCTTCTCGCTCAATGCAAAGAAGGTTTTATATGCTGATCTGTGGCTCAACGGACTCGACGGTCTGATCGAGGTCTACGACGGCGCAATCAACATGGACCGTTTGCGCGCAACGACTTCGGTCGGAGCTGTCAACTTTTCGGCACTCTATACCGCTCCGACCATCAACGATCTTTCCGTTGCGGCGGCAGTGCAGGTGCGGCGGCTGAATCTCCGTTCGGTACTCGACATGATGCCGGGCATCGACTCGATCCTGCCCCTTCTGACGGAGGTCCGGGGAATTGTCAATACGGACCTTGCTCTTACAGCCGATCTCGATTCAGTCATGGATCTGAAACTCGAGTCTCTCAATCTGGCGCTGAAAATCTCAGGCGACAGCCTGCAGCTGATGGACAACGAGACATTCCGGACTATTGCCAAATGGATGCTTTTCAAGCAGAAACAGAAGAACATGATTGACCATATGGATGTCGAAATCGCAATCCATGACGGATTTATCGACCTCTATCCGTTTATTTTCGACATGGACCGTTACCGTCTCGGTGTCAGAGGCAGCACGGATGCTGCTTTCAATCTCGACTATCACGTCGCAGTCATCAAATCGCCCATTCCGTTCAAGTTCGGAATCAATATAAAGGGAACTCCAGAAAAAATGAAAATAAGACTCGGAAAGGCACGTATAAACGAGAAAACCGTGGCCGAAAGCCGTCAGATCACCGACACTGTCCGTGTCAATCTGATCAAGGAGATAACCGAAGTGTTCCGTCGCGGTGTGCGGGCGACCGGTTCGCGCGGACTGAGGTTGCAGGATGGTCGCCGGTCCGGAGCTGGAGCCGGTAGTCACGACGCATCTGCCGACATCTTTACCCATGCGGATTCCGTGCAGCTCATAGAGCAGGGGCTAATCGAGCGGCCCGCCGGATTCGTGATGCCCGGCGATTCTGCAGCCGTCGTTCCGGCGGCAGTGCCCGGCAAAAAGACAAATAAGAAGAAAAAATAGCGAAAGCAAGACAATCTTATCAACGTATCATTATATGTACACCCAGACAATCCTGAAATTTCTGTCGGATTTTGACTACATAAACCTCCATCCGCGTGCCGCTCTCATTGACATGGACGGAACGCTTTACGACTCCATGCCTAACCATGCAAGAGCATGGCGTCAGATGGCCGCCGAAATCGGAATCGATCTTCCCGAAGCTGATTTCTTCCGCTATGAGGGGCGGACCGGTGCTTCGACGATCGACATTATTTTCCGTGAGGCTTTTGGCCGCGGAGCAACCGAGGAGGAGAAAAAAGAACTCTACAGGCGCAAAACCGAGATTTTTGCTGAAATGCCTCCGGTGTCGCCTATGCCGGGTGCGCGTCAGATGCTTGAGTTTCTGGATGCTGTCGGTATCAAGCGTGTTCTGGTGACCGGTTCCGGCCAGTCGACATTGCTCAACCGTCTCGACGAAGATTTTCCCGGCGCTTTTCAGAAGGATTTGCGTATAACCTCGCGTGATGTTAAGATCGGGAAACCATCTCCGGAACCCTATCTGAAAGCGATGGAGCTTGCGGGAGTCCGGCAGAATGAATGTTTCGTGATCGAAAATGCGCCTCTGGGTGTAGAGGCGGGCCATGCGGCCAAATTGTTTACAGTCGGGGTCAATACCGGTCCTCTCCGTCAGGAAGAGTTGTCGGAAGCGGGGGCTGACATAGTGTTCCCCTCCATGACGGCCTTTTCCGAGGCTCTGCCGTATCTGATCTATGGCTTTATAACAAACTCAAGAAATCTCAACTGAATCCCTCTCCGATGCAACGACTCTTTTTCACCTCCGACCCCGCTGCCGCACTTTCTGAAGTTCTTGCCGAAATGGCTCCCGAAGGCAGAATCTTTATACTTGCCGACTCTAACACCGCCACTCTCTGTCTGCCCGTTATTGAAGCCGGACTGAAATCCTGTGAACCGGAGATAATTGTCGTTTCAGAGGGCGATGCAAACAAGGATCTCGACTCGCTGGCGGCTGTCTGGAGCTCTCTTTCGGGCCGTGGGGCAACCCGTCGCTCTCTGCTGATCAATCTTGGCGGCGGGATGGTTACGGATCTCGGAGGTTTTGCCGCGGCCACATTCAAGCGGGGAATCCGGTGCATTAACATTCCGACCACTCTGCTCGGCGCTGTCGATGCGGCTGTGGGGGGCAAGACCGGAATTAATTTCGACGGTCTTAAAAATGAAATCGGGGTCTTTGCTCCGGCTGAAACTGTGATTGTTTCATCTGAATTCTATTCGACTCTGCCTCCAGAAGAGCTGCTGTCCGGCTACGGAGAGGTGCTCAAGCATGCGCTGATCGATTCTCCTGAAGCTCTGGCTGCGGCACTGACGGTCGATCCGGCCGGAGCTCTTCCGTCCGAGCTCGCTCCGGTCCTTGAAAAATCCGTCCGCATCAAGCAGGAGATAGTGGCTGCTGATCCGTTTGAGCAGGGCTTCAGGCGCGCTCTCAATCTGGGCCATACGGCGGCTCATGCTTTCGAATCGCTCGCAATGAGCCGGGGAAAGCGTGTAGCTCATGGAGTCGCTGTGGCCCACGGTATTATTGTTGATATGGTTCTCTCTAAACTCCTTAAGGATTTTCCCTCGGAAACGCTCCATTGTGTTTCGACCTTTGTCAGGGAGCACTATCCTGCGCCTGAGTTCGACTGCAGCGACTATGAGACCCTGATCTCCTTCATGCGCCACGACAAGAAGAACACATCTTCCGATCACATCAATTTTACGTTACTGAGACGTCCAGGCGCAGTCGAGATAGACTGCATCGTGGATACGAAGACGATCACTGCCGCGCTCGATCTGATGCGGGATCTACTTGGTGTCTGAACGATAGTTCGAGAATCGGTATTTCACCCCGGAATGCGGATCGGTCTGCTCCTCGGAGCGTTCGGTCAGGATCCATTTCGCGGGATCTACTTCCGGGAAGAATGTGTCTGCGTCGTCGACCGTGGCCTCCACTTCGGTGAGATGGAGCGTGGTCGCGGACGACATGCTCTGACGGTAGATTTCTCCGCCTCCGATAATGAAAGGATCGGCTCCCTCTTCGCGGCAGATTGCAAGAGCATCCTCGACGGAGGGGGCCGTCGTGATGTTTTCGGCCTTGAAACTGCTGTTGCGTGTGATCACGATGTTTTTCCGGCCGGGCAATGCGCCTTTCGGCAGTGCTTCGAAAGTGCGGCGTCCCATGATGACCGGATGTCCGAGCGTGAGCTGTCTGAAGCGTTTGAAATCTGCGGAGATGTGAAACGGCTGGTCACCGTTGCGTCCGATCGCTCCGTCGGCGGCAACAATAGCAATGATCGAGACTTCCGATAGGGGAGGGGGCGTCTGTGTCGTCATACGGATACTTTTCCAGGAATTACGGGGTAGGGATCATAGTCTTCAAGACTGAAATCCTCATATTTGAAATCGAAGATATTTCTGATCTGCGGGTTGAGAATCATTTTCGGCAACCGGAGCGGGGTGCGCTCAAGCTGCAGTCTGACCTGTTCGAAATGGTTGTTGTAGATGTGGGCATCGCCTAATGTGTGGACGAATTCACCCGGCTCAAGTCCGGTTACCTGCGCTACCATCAGCAGCAAGAGCGCATAGGAGGCTATGTTGAACGGTACTCCCAGAAAGCAGTCGGCACTACGCTGATAGAGCTGGAGACTCAGCCGTCCGTCGGCTACATAGAACTGGAAAAACGCGTGGCACGGGGGCAGATTCATGTTTGGCAGATCCGCGACATTCCATGCGCTGACAATGATTCTACGCGAGTCGGGATTATTGCGGATTGTTTCGATCGCCTCTGAGATCTGGTCTATGAATCCGCCGGAATAGTCGGGCCATGAGCGCCACTGATATCCGTAGATGTGTCCGAGATCGCCGTTTTCGTCGGCCCACTCGTTCCAGATTCTGACTCCGTTTTCCTGAAGGTATCTGACGTTGGTGTCTCCTTTGAGAAACCATAGAAGTTCATGGATGATCGATTTCAGATGGAGCTTCTTGGTGGTCACCATCGGAAATCCGTCGGCGAGATTGAATCTCATCTGATAGCCGAAAATCGAGCGCGTGCCGGTTCCGGTGCGGTCGCTTTTGTCAGTGCCGTTTTCAAGGATCTCGCGAAGCAGGGCTTGATATTGTTTCATTTCAGAGTCTTTTTTATCTGGTTACATTCGCCGTTGCAGTCCATTGTGGCCTGTGGCGCTCTTTCCGGCCCTATGATTTTTTGCATCAGAGGAGTCGAGAGTTGTTTGCGATTACTGGTGAAATTTATGGCGGAGTTGGGGCAGACATTGGTACAGTCAAAGCAGACTACACACCGTGATCCGTCGACAACATGGTCTTTCAGATTGATGCATTCTCCTTTGCAGACATTCTCGCACTTGCCGCAGTTGACACACAGGTCGGTGTCGATTTCCATCTGGAAGATCGCAAAGCGGCTAACGAACCCGAGAGCTGTGCCGACCGGACAGACCGTGTTGCATATTCTTCTGCCCGACTGGGCTGAAACGGCTATGACTGACCCGAGGATAAGGATTGCCAGAATGGTTGCCGAGATGGATGATGCGGCCAGTGTTGTCAGAGAATGATGGGAGACGCCCGGCAGCAGCGGAGCTATCTTGCTGATTAGCGGCGCGATCAGAGCAGTGCAGATCCGGTTGTAGGCTGAAAGCGGTTCGAGAACCGACGGGATTACTGTCAGTCCGCATATTATTGCGATCACAAGAATGGCTAATGCGGAATATCTAAGCCGGTTCTGAGGCGTTGCGTAGCGGAATCGGCGACGCGATTCGCCGAAGCGGTCAAGCGGAAACGGCCTGACCGAACGAGACCCGAGATCCTGAAGCGTGCCGATCGGACATACGCTCGAACAGTAGATGCGTCCGAAGGCGAGGGTCAGCAGCAGCCACCCTATGATTATGGACATCGAAAACGCAATCACAGCATGGCCGATCTGGACCGTTTCAAGCATTTTACCTATGCCCGGCATGCATGATGCTGCCACGCTCAGGCTGAATGTGAGAATTCCTGTAGCGGCTATGCTGATGCAGATCCGCAGCCATCTCAGAAATGAATATTTCGTCATTCGAAGATTCATTCCTCAAAATTACGAAAAATTACTGACAATCACCTTCGCCTGACGAAAAAAGAGGTCATCAGTTCGCCGCATTCCTCAGCAAGGAGGCCTCCCTCGATTTTGGCCCGTGGATGAAAAGGGCGCGGGGTATAGACGTTGTAGCCGCGTTTGGGGTCGTCAGCTCCGTAGACAATCCTGCTGATCTGACTCCATCCCAATGCACCCGCACACATCAGGCATGGCTCGACGGTTACATAAATGGTGCAGTCTTTGAGATATTTTCCGCCTAAAAACTGTGCGGCGGCGGTGATGGCCTGCATCTCTGCGTGGGCTGTCACGTCGGTCAGGGCTTCGGTCAGATTGTGGCCGCGTCCGATCACTCTGCCTTTGCTGACAATGATTGCTCCGATCGGAATTTCTCCCTCGGCTCCGGCTGCGCGGGCCTCGTCGAGAGCCATTCTCATGAATTGCTCGTCGGTTTGACTGAAGGTGTTCATAATTTATCGAGATCTATTTTCAGGCCGTCGCTGGCCGCTATTACGTTTGGAAATACGGAAGCCGCTTCCGAGATGAGCGGTTCGATGTCGTTGTAGCGTTTCGAGTAGTGTCCGATGACAAGTTTGCCAGCTTTTGCCAGCGATGCGATTTTCCCGGCTTCGAGAGCTGTCGAGTGGCCGCGTTTCCGAGCCTCAGCAGCCAGCGATTTGTCGTAGGTTGCCTCATGATAAAGCAGATCAACACCGCTGACAGCGTTGGCCACACGTTCGTCAAACATCGTGTCGGAGCAATAGGCATAGCTTCTGGAGGGATCGGGATCGCGTGTGAGCAGCCGGTTTTCGATTGTTCGTCCGTCGTCTGTCACAAAGTCGGCTCCATCTTTCAGAAGCGGGCGCATCGCGACCGGGACGTTGTAGAATTCGACCATATCCCCTTTGAGATGACGCTGTTTTGGCTTTTCTCTGAACAGATAACCGTAGGATTCAATGCGGTGGTAGAGCGGAAAAGCCTCGACCGTCAGTGACGGCAGCTCCAGAACGGTTCCGCCTTCGCCGCTGACCGGCTGGAATATGATTTCGAGTTGAGGTTCGCGACAGAAATAGTCGGTAATCTCTTTCATGATCCTGACTCCCGACTCGGGAAGAACCACAGTGACCGAGCCTTCTTTCCCATGCAGGGCAAGCGTTGAAAGGAGTCCCGGAAGTCCCAGGCAGTGGTCGCCATGCATGTGGGAGATGAAAATGTGGGTCAGCCTGTTGAAAGCGAGGCCCATGCGTCGCATTGTCGCCTGTGCGCCCTCGCCGCAGTCGATCATCATCAGCCGACGGCGGTAGTCGATTACCTGTGACGAAGGGTTGCGTTTCGGGCTTGGTGTCGCCGATCCGCAACCGAGAATGTTGAGTTGGAAATCAGACATGGTCCGAAAATATCATAATATGAATAAAAAGCCGGAGGGCGTTCGCTCCCCCGGCTTTATTTTATAGTTAGCTTATCTGTATCAGTCGTTGATCGAGATGCCTTCTTTGACCTCTTCCTTGATAACTTCAGCCGAAGCGTCGCGGCGGAGAACCTTGGAGCCGATCAGGGCATAGTAGAGAAGATATGCAACGGCGATGAACAGCACCCAGTAGCTTGCGAGGTAGTTCGAAGCGTCTGCGACAGCACCCTGGATGATCGGAAGGATACCGCCACCGCAAACCATCACCATGAAGAAGCCCGATGCAACGGCTGTGTATTTGCCGAGGCCTTCAGCCGCGAGGTTGAAGATGCCGCCCCACATGACTGAGGTGCAGAGACCGCAGAGAACGAGCAGAAGGATGTTGAGGGGAACTTCGCCGAGTATCGGAGCGTTGATCATGGTCGGTTCCATAAGGATGGCGCCGGTGATGAGGCAGAGGGCGATAGCCGAAACTGCGGTGAGCATGGTCTTGCTTGAGATCACACCGCCGATCGATCCGCCGATCAGACGGCCTATGAGCATCAGGAACCAGTAGGCTCCTACGATCGAACCGGCAACAGCTGCGTCCATTGCGAGACCGCCTGCGCTTTCGGGCGCTGTCATGTAGAGGTTGGCCATGTTGGGAATGCCGACTTCGATACCGACATAGAGGAAGATGGCGACAACACCGCCGACATAGTGGCGGAATTTGAGAGCGCCGCTGAGAGTCGGGGCATCAGCTTTTTTGCCTCCGCGCTTGAGGTCTTCGAGGATCGGTTCGGGAAGTTTGGAGAGGAAGAGGACAACCAGTGCGATAGCAAATACGCCGAATGCGATATAGAGAGCCGGACGGGCATCGACAAGCGAAACTTCCTGAAGGTTGTTGCCCATCAGATAGCCGACGAGTACCGGACAGATTGTTGCTGCAAGCGAGTTGAGCGAGCCGCCGAACTGAAGAAGCTGGTTGCCGGTCTTGCCGCCGCCGCCGAGTGTGTTGAGCATCGGGTTGACAACGGTGTTGAGCATACACATGGAGAATCCTCCGACAAATGCTCCGCAAAGATAAATTGAGATAATCGAGTTTTTGTCTTCGAACAGACTGCTGACAAACATCAGCGCCACGCCGATCATTCCGACGAGCACAGCTGCCACGGCAGAGAACTTGTAGCCTTTCTTCTGGAGGATCATACCTGCGGGAAGTCCCATGAAGGCATAAGCGATAAAGTTGGCGGCATTTCCGAGCTGGCTCTGGAGGTTGGAAAGTCCGAGTTGTGATTTAAGAATAACCCCGAACGGGTTTTGGAATCCGGTCACGAAAGAGATCATCGCGAACAGGAAGAACATCACGATTATAGGAAGCGTGTAGTTCGGTTTTTTTGCGGATGTCATTTTGGTATGGTATTGAATTTTAATTATTATTAGTCTTCATGGATGACACTATGCTGCCGCTCTGTGCGGTTTTTGGCAAAGATAATCATTTTTTGTCTGAAAATGCAAATAAAATTCAATGTAATTTTGGTTTTGCTCCGCCTGCCGCATTCCGGCCGGCGGAGCAAGTCTGTCAGAAGAGAAAGACTAAGCCAGTCGAGAGCGGTTTGAACTGCGGTCGGTTCTTTCCGCGTAGCACAGTCTGCGGAGAGTAGCGGACGTAGGCTTGCAGTCCCCAGCCGATTTTGACCATTCCGATGAAGTCGACCGAGAAAAGACGCTGGCCGATATGGTTGGTCTTCATGACGGCTTCCCGGCCGTCGGCTTCGGTCCATTTTGTCTGAAGGCTGCCATGAGCATTATAGTTTAGGATCGCTCCGACGGTGAAATTGAAGTAGGAGCCGTCGAGCCATCGAAGCGGCATGCCCTGGGTCCACATGACCGGAAAGCCGAGGCTGAACACTTTCAGCCGCGAGCCCTGAGGCGTTGATCCTTCCGGATAGCTGTCAGTGCCGATCCCATTGCCTTCGGTCGAGATCATCCGGTGGTCAGAGGTCGAGATCCGGTAGTTGCGCCAGTCAAGACCGATTCCGAAAGAGAGGGTTCCCCATTGCCAGGGTGTATATTTGACCGAGAGCATGTTGATCCATGAGATTTCGAGCGATTTTCCCATCTCGATTCCGAGATAGTCGGGTTGGCCTGAGGCGTTTACCCATCCGATACCTGGCCCTCCGATGCAGAGGTCGAATTTTGACTTGCCGTTGTCTTTGAGGATTTTGAATGGCGAATTCCAGTAGCGCTGTTTAATGACTGTGTTGTCGATATCGCGGGTCAGAATTTCTGTCAGGCTGTCGCCCTGAGCGTCGTTGGCAATGTTGACGCTCACAGTCGAGGCGTTCTCAAGGATTACCAGACGGGAGGAGTCGGTTATGTCGGCGATCGTATCGGCAGGAGTCTGGCCGGAAACGTTGACAGCCGCGAATAAGAGCAGTGAAGATATGATGGACGTTTTCATAAATTACGGAGTGGGATTTGGGTTAGTTCAAAATGATATTGACAGACCGAATGAGAGTGTGTGGATTTCCGGACCATAGGCAGATTTGAATAGCGAGACAGGCGACCATCTGACATAAAGGCCTCCGAAGTCGAGACTGCCGATTGTGAAAACGAAGTCAGGGGTGATGAGCCTCTGGTGGAGACCTTTCAGCTTGCGTGTGTATTCGATTCCGTCGAGGGTGTATTTCGACTCGCCGCGAACGGTGAAATTATAGTTAAGCACTGCCGAGAGCCTGAAGGCAAGCGAGCGGTAGATACGCTGGCGGAAGTAGACCGGTATCTGAAAGGAGCTGACCGAAAGATGTGTTCTGGCGTCGACTGCTCCTGCGGGCGCAGGGGCGATGATCAGTCGGTCGTTTTCGACGAATGCCTCTCTTCCGCGACGGAAGTTCAGTTCACGCCCGGCGATGCCGACACCGAAGCCGAGTGCGGTTCCGCGTCCGAAGCTATAGCGCATCCCGACAAGGTTTGACACGCCGCCCTCCCATGAGGTCCGCAGCTGAGCTGGAGAATCGTAGGGGCTGATGATACCCACATGGATGTCGGAGAGGAATGTCACTGATCGCGAGGCGGGAGCCGATAGTTTTTCTCCGATGATCGGAAGTGAGATCGAAAGGTTGCTTACAGAAGAGGTGTCGGCACAGACCGAATAGAGAAAGTTATAGTCGGGATTGTTCTCTTCTCCGGATACATGGACTGTTGTAGTCGTCCCGTCGTCGGTTATTGTGATGCGGCTCGGATTGTCGATCGAGGCGACCGTGTCGGCCGGTTCGGAAGCGTAGGCTCCTGCGGTTGCCCCGAGTAGCGAGGCGAAAATGAGAGCGGTGCGTCGGATGTTGATAATGAGTGATTTCATGATTTGGAGGAATTGCTATTTATTCAACATTTTTTTTACTTCTTCGATTGTTGCCATCCCTTCGAGATAGAGCAGGATGATTTTGTTGTCGCCGTTAAGATGGCCGTTGAGGTAGAGGATATAGCGCGACTGTCCGGCTCTTGTGCTGTTGAGGCCGTAGAGACAGTAGTAGAGACGCCCCGATTTGTACCTGACCTCTTTGCTTTTTGCTTTAGCTCCATCGGCAGTCAGCAGCGGCTCGATTTCTGACGCCAGATCGGGATGGCCGGTGATGGTCAGCGAGTGGTAGAGCGACAGGTTATATTTAGACTTCAGTTTCTTATGGTTGAGAACAGTTTCCGTCACTCCCTTCTTCCCACGGAAGGAATCGGTGAAAATTCGGTTGATATTCAGTCCGGTCTGGCTTAGCGCGGCCAGCGGCGATATCGCTATCAGGAAGGCGCTGATCAGAAGTATGGTCTTTCGTTTCATAATGATTCGGATTCTTGGCTTGATAGGGTTCGCATTGCTGATGAGAACAGGCTGAGGTTCTCATCTATTTCCTCTTCGATAGTCTCTGAGGCATCTCCCAGAGTCTGCAGGTCGGCCTTGACGATCGACATGACCTTTTCGGGATTGTCGATCAGATGTCCGTCGACATAGGCATAGCAGTCTGATTGCTCCTCAGTTCCCGAGAAATGGCGGTAGCCGATTGTGGCCACGATTGCGACAGAGGCTGCTGCAGCTGCGACTGTCGGCAGTCGGAGAACGGCGGGCCGTTTTCTTGCCGGCAGATGGGCCGGGGGTGTCGGTTTCCATGCACCGAAACTCATGACGGCGCGGACTTCGTCGGCTTCCGGTCCGGTTAGTTCCGGATCGTCGGCAAGTCGTCGGAGCTCTGCCTCCTCTTCTAAAGAGGTGAGGCCTTCGAAGTAGAGCTCGTTCAGATGTTTCAGGCGATCGGTGGTCGGGGTGTCTGGTTTCATTGTTTCTGGGTGTTATCTGGAGATTGAGGAAGTTCGTTGAAGATAGATCTGGCGGACAGTGCGTCGGCTGCGGCTAAGGATCACTCGGATGTTGGCTTCGGTCAGTCCTGTGCGCTCGGCAATGGCGTCGAGCTCGAATCCGTCGCGGTCGCGCATGATCATGATTTCAAAGTCGCGTTCCGACAGGGATTGAATCATGATCCGGCGGATCTCCTCGTAGAGCTCGCTGACAGACTCTGCCTGACCGCAGGCTGCGGTTCCGAAGTCGGATTCTGTAAGCGGATCGGTCGGCCTGCGCTGGCGCAGCGCGTCGATGCAGGTGTTTCTCATTGCTGTCATCATGACGCCTTCGTTGGTTTCGCCTTTCCGCCATAGCTTGACAAATGTTTCCTGCAAGGCGTCAGAGGCGTCTTCGTGGTTGCCGAGAAGGCGTCGTCCCGCTGCCAAGAGCCTTGGCCGCAGTCGCTCGAAGATTGCTGTCACTGAGTTGTCGGTTGAAACTTTTGCCATTGGAGCGTTCTTTCGGTTTTGTCTGTTGGCGGAACGTGCCGAGAGTCGGATAATGAATCGCTGTGTCTGTCTTATATACGAACAGAAAGGCCGAAATGCAACATTCCGGCCTAAAAATTTTTTCAGACCACATTCGCCAATATTCTTGACGGGGTCAAATAAAAGTGCAATGCGCTTAAATTCAGTCGGCGTTCATCTCTCCGATCGAGGCGAGCGCGCATGCCAGCTGGTCGGGACATGATGTCGGGCGGTTGCCGCATCGCACTCCTTTAAGCTTTCCGATGACCTCATCGGGGCTGAGTCCTTTGACAAGGCGTCCGATGCCCTGAAGGTTGCCGTTGCATCCGCCGTTGAATCTCACATCTTCGATAAGCCCGGTTGCCGGATTGATTTCAATGTCTATAAGTTTTGAACAGGTTCCTTCTGTCTTATACTGGAATTTCATGTCTCTGTGTTTTATTGATTGGTTGATATTGAGGTGACAACCCATTTCGAGGCTCCGCGCCAGGGCAGGGTCGCATAAAACTTCTCATAGTGAAGCGTGACCGGAATCCGCTGTCCCTGAAACTCCTGAAGTCTGTGGGCCAGCGATTCATCCGCAATGGTGAACTGTTCGGGATGGGAGTAGACTTTGGTCGTATCCGCAAGCGCGTCGATCGCAACAACCTGGGCTTCATAGGTCTTGAACACGAGTCCGCGTTTTTCGACATTGACAATGTAGACGCGCATTATCGCGTCGACTGCGTAGGCCGAACAGTAGCGAAGATAGAATGCTGCAGCGAGAATGGCCACACCGATCACTCCAGTCCATATCATGGCTTTTCTCAGTCTGTGGCGACTGTTTTTCTCTTCCGCGTTGCCGTTTGCGGAGCCATTTCCCGTTGCCGGCTGGAAATCTATGACATTTTTGCCGGAAACGTTTTCGTCCGGTTCTTCGTCAGAAAGGAAGTAGTCTGGTCTGTCGTCGTCAAGCATCTTGATATGTGATTATTGTTTCTTCAGGCGATGGCGCTGGCGTCCGATCGCAATTGAGATGAATGTGAAAAGTCCGAGTGCAATGAGAAGGAGGGTCTGAGTGCCCATGACGAGGTTGGCGAATGTGGCGGACAATTCCGGAGTGAGACCGGATATGTCGGACGAATAAAGGCTGATTCCGAAAATAATGGCCCATTGCCAGGGGCCGATTCCGCCGTTCGACGGAACGCCCATCGACAGGCTTGAGAAGACAAAGCAGAGAAGCACGGCGATAATCCCGTGGACTTTCACCAGTTCGGCTGTTTCCGGAAATGCGAAAAATGCGGAATAGAGTTGTGTGAAGTAGCATCCCCAGAGCAGCAGTGTCAGTATGAGCCAGCGGAAGCGGCCTTTCATTGTTGCGACAACCGCGAAGCCCGACCAGAGTCCGCGGCAGAAGCCTATGACGGCTTTGACCGGCCGCGTGTCCCGCCACCGGTTGAAAAGAGCCCATAGCAGCAATAGCCCGAGAATGGCAGCAGCCCATGTCCAGGGCGAAGTCAGCAGGGCCGACAGCATTTCATATGTCTCTCTGTTCTGTGAAAGGTAGGTTGTCAGCTGCGGACCTGCGAGAATGAAGGTCACCAGAGCGAGGAGCCCGACCGTCACTGTGTCCGCGAGCCTGTCGGCGACCATAGATCCGAAGACTTTGTCGAACGGGGCAGACTGACGCTGGGCTATGTAGCTTGTGCGCCAGAGTTCTCCCAGCCGCGGAAAAACAAGGTTGACGGCATAGGTGCCGAAAATACTGAGCACAACAGGGTAGAGACCGATTCGGATTCCGATCGCCTCAAGCTGAATGCGCCATCTCATCGCTCTGACAACATGCGACACGATGCTTATGCACAGCGTCAGCCAGATCCATTGCCAGCGGCAGTTGTCGCGGATTGTCGTGATCATGGTCGCGAAATCCATCTGCGCGAACAGAATCCAGCAGAGGCCGATCGAGATGATCATGGGAACTCCGTAGCGCAATAGTTTTTTTGCCAACGGTTGTTTCCCGTCATCTTTTCGGGCGGGGCGTTTATTGGTGTCTGCTTCTGTCATTGGTGAATTTGAGTGGAAATTATTGCTGCAAAGATACGAAAAACTTTTCGACGGTAGGCTATCACTTCTTTTCGCGGTAGGCTCCGGAATTGTAGTGCTTCCTCAGTCGGTCGGTGAACTGATAGTTTTTCAGACCCCACCGCGGTGCGATCAGCAGTTCGTCGGGCGACTGCGAGACGAACCGTTCTATTGCTATGTCGGGGCGCAGACGGTCAATGATCCGGCAGCAGAGCGAAAGATATTCGTCGACATCGAATGTCCTGACGCTTATTTCTCCCGAATTGACCTGACGGGCAAGGCGCGTTCCGCGTATGAGCTGAAGCTGATGACACTTGACGATGTCGACCGGAAGAGCGTTGACGGCGTCGATGGTCTCCATGATCTCCTTTTCGCTTTCGCCAGGCAACCCCATGATCAGATGGAGACCCACCGGAAGACCTGCCTCACTGGTTCGTTCGACTGCCCGGACCGTGTCGGCCCATGTGTGACATCGGTTGACTGTCTCGAGAGTCCGGTCGTTGGAAGTCTCGGCACCGTATTCGATCATGACGAAACTGTTCCGTGACAGCTCTCGGAGATGTTCGAGCAGATCATCTGCCATGCAGTCGGGGCGTGTTCCGATGATAAGACCGTCAACACCGTCGACCTCAAGAGCCTGACGGAAAAGTTCGGCCAGATGGGGTGTCGAACTGTTTGTGGCCGTATAGCTTTGGAAGTAGGCGAGATAGCGCATTGTCGGATATTTGCCGGCAAAAAAACGTTTTCCCTCCTCCAGTTGTTCGGCAACCGGACGCGTTGCGCCTGCGAAGGCCGGCGAAAACGACTGGTTGTTGCAGTAGGTGCATCCCCCGGTTCCCTTCCTCCCGTCGCGGTTAGGACATGAAAGCCCGGCATTGACTGAAATTTTCTGGTGCTTTCCCGAAAGAAAACGTGAGATGAAGGTTGCGAAATCGTCGTGTTGACCGAGTCGGTTCATTATTTGTCAGAGTCTGGTTGTACGGTTTTTTAGAAATGCGTCGAGAATAACCATTGCGGTCATGGCTTCGACAATCGGGACTGCGCGGGGAAGAACGCATGGATCGTGGCGACCGCGTGCTTGAAGCTGAGTTGGCCGCCCGGTGTCGTCTGTCGTGTCAACCCGACGAAGAAGCGTTGCCACTGGCTTGAATGCGACTCTGAAATAGATGTCCGATCCGTTGGATATTCCTCCCTGGATGCCTCCGGAGTGGTTTGTGGCGGTCGTGATGCCTCCGTTGCCGTCAGGAATGAATGTGTCGGCCATCTCGCTTCCGAGCGATCCGCAGCCGTCGAACCCCATTCCGTAGTCGAACCCTTTGGCCGCAGGTATCGAGAGCATCGCTGCGGCGAGCCGGCTCTGGAGTTTGTCGAAGAGCGGTTCGCCCAGTCCGGCCGGCACTCCGCTGACCACGCATGTGACGGTTCCTCCAATAGTGTCGCCCTTTTTCTTTACTTCTTTTATCAGTCGGATCATTTCTTCGGCCACATCTTTGTCGGGGCATCTCGCGTCGTTGTCATAGGCCGATGCGAGTGACATGGACGAGTAGGGGAGGGGAGTGGTGACCGGACCGACACTCGACGTATAGGCGGCGACGGTGATGCCGTGTCTCGACAGGACCTGTCGCGCAAGCGCTCCGCCGACAACGCGTGCGGCTGTCTCGCGTGCCGATGCGCGGCCGCCTCCGCGGTGGTCGCGCATTCCGTATTTCATCGTGTAGGTCATGTCGGCGTGCGACGGACGCCAGATATGTCTCATCTCCTCATAGTCCTTCGAGTGTTGGTCGGTGTTGGCTATCGTGAAACCTATCGGCGTGCCGGTCGTCTTACCCTCGAAGATTCCCGAGAGGAAGGTGACACGGTCGTTCTCCTGCCGTCCGGTGACAATCGCCGACTGTCCGGGACGCCGGCGATCCAGTTCCTGCTGAACCGCTTTTATGTCGACCTCGAGTCCCGCAGGCATCCCGTCGATGATTCCGCCGAGTGCGGGCCCATGCGACTCGCCGAAGGTCGTCAGCCTGAAGATCTCTCCGAAGCTGTTCATGATTCTTCCTCCTCCTCGTCAGGGGTGGAGACAATGTCGGCGACCGTGGCCCCGACATAGCCGATCAGATCCTGCGGATTGATCTCAAGCTGCAGACCGCGGACTCCCGCGCTGACATAGACCACCGGAAAGTCAGTGGCTGTCGTGTGGAAAAACGTCGGAAACGTTTTTTTCATTCCGATGGGCGAACAGCCGCCCCGTATGTAGCCTGTCAGCGGAAGAAGCTCTTTCATCGCGATCAGTTCCGCTTTCTTGTCGCCAGCCACTCTGGCGGCTTTCTTCAGGTCGATCTCGCGGTCTCCGGGAAGAACGCAGACAAAATGGCCGGTCCTTTCGCCGTGGAGCACGATCGTCTTGAACACCTGCCTGATGTCTTCTCCGAGCGATTCTGCGACATGGTCTGCCGCAAGGTTGGTCTCGTCCACTTCATAGGGGACAAGCCGATAGTTTATTCCGGCGCGGTCGAGAAGACGCGCGGCATTGGTTTTCTGGATCTTATTTCCCATAATTCACTAATGAGGGCAAAGGGGGTTGTTTTGCAAAGTTAATGCTTTTGTTCAACAATTGAAAGATTGCCGGTGTTATATGATATGTAGTTGCTGAAAAATAACAGGCACTCTGATTTAATAACGGTTAATTCTCAACAAACACCAATAATACTATTCCCAAAATCCGTCAAACTATGAAAAAGTTTTTCCTTTGTCTGATTGCCTTGTTAGGCATCACTGCAGGCGCAAGTGCGCAGAAAGCCAACTTCACTTTCGGCTACGGCGGTTACACGGCTATGGATGCCTGCGACTATCACGATGGGCTCGGTAAGGTCAACACTGCCTGGGGCGCGTTGAATGTCGGCGTCAACTTCAAGGTGCTTCCCAACTTCTGGATCGGGCCGTCATACACGTTCTCCAACAGTTCTTTCAAGCACTCCGATACGAACCTCTACTATCATGTCATCATGCTCAACGGCCGCTATGACTACTACCGCAACAGCATCGTGACTCTTTATGCCCATCTTGGCCTTGGCGCGGATATAACCCATATCTCGCCTGAACACGGTGACAATATCAACAAAGGTTATTTTGCCTATCAGATTTCGCCAATCGGTGCCGACGTGCCTCTGAGCCGTTCGTTCACTCTCTTCGGTGAGCTCGGATTCGGTGCGCAGGGTCTGTTGCAGGTCGGCGGTCGTCTCAGCTTCTGATGATGTTTCATCTGAATGATGGATCCATTATGAATGACCGACTTTCTTACGAAGAAAAAAAAGAGCTTCCCGATTCGGTCTACGGACTTCCTGAACGGAGAGAGTATCCTATGCCGGATGCCGCCCACGTGAGGGCTGCCGAAGCCTATTTCCGCTACTGTCCGGAGGATCTCCGACCGGAGCTTGCGCGTGCGATTCTTCAGCGTGCCCGTCAATTCGGTGTCGATGTGCAAAGCCCGACAGTCCTTTCCTATGCCGGAAAGTGAACACTTAGACCCCGTTCGCCAATATTTGTTGACGTTTGGGCGAGGCAAAAGTATCTCTTACAGAAATAATGCGGTGTGCCGGAATTTACGAATTTCTGCACACCGCATTGTCTTATCGTGGATTTCCATCTGTCCGTCCCTTCGGTTCAGAGGTCTATTTTTTTTGGGGCGCGTTTTCCTTTGACGATCCGTCGCTTCAGTTCGTGGAGACGGTTGAACTGCTTCATCAGGCGCGGCCAGATGACCGACGGAACACTCTCGACATTGGCGTTGATGGCGTCGCCGGTCGACGGAACGACTGCTTCTGCGCCGAATTGCTCCGGATAGACAACGATGATGTTGTTCTGCGAGAAATATTTCCGCAGAAATTCCGGAAGCGATGCCATTGACGGGTCGTGGGAGACCGATGTCTGGCGAGCGGTGACTACCATAAACAGGTCGTCGTCGATAATCTTGTTGGCGAGAAGGACAATGTCGTCCCACTCCTCCATCAGCCGGTATTCGCGGCGGAAGCCGTAGCCTCCGTAATTGAGCACCGCCTCGATCGACCGACGGGTCGTTTCGGTCGTAAAGAAGACCGTGCGGCATCCGAGCTGGCGTCCCAGATTGCCGACGCATTTGACCCAGCGGACGAATCCTGTCTCATATTCCGCCTTGTCGGGAACGGCGATGACAAGCCTGCGTATGGTGTTGATCGGGATGTAGCAGCGCGAAATGACGATCATGCGGTTTGTAGACTTGAGCAGCTGTGTCAGCTTCTCGCCGAAAAACGAGTCGATCACTGCCGTGCGGCGGTGGAGACCGATGACGACTTCGTTGATGTCGCGTTCCTCCATCGTGTTGAGCACGCCGGTGACAAAGTTGAGATCGTAGCGTTCGATTGTCTGGATCGGCACGTCAAGACTGGCAGCTGTCTGCTCGGCTGTGTCGAGCGACGCCTGTCCGACGGCGCGCGACGACGCCGAGTTGTCGTTTCTGACATGGAGGGCGAAGAAATGGTTGTGGCCTCCCGGCTTGAAATCGTGCATCATCATCGAAAGCCCGACGAGTTCAGGCGCGCTTTTCGGATTGACGACCGGGATCAGCGTGTTGACGACTGTTTTCTGTCGCCTTGCCTCATGTTCGTCGACGGCCGGAACGTCCGAAAGAGTCATCAGTTTTAGTTTCTGTGCGGCCCGGGCAGTGCCGATCGATGAGACGGTGCAGGTCACCAGAATCATGACGATCGTTCCGTCGAGAACCGTCGAATTGAAAATTCCGATCCTGAAACCGATTGTGACAACGGCCAGTGCCACGGCTGTGTGGGCGTTGGAAAGCTGATACATGATCGACCTCTCGACCGGCTGCATTCTGAATATCTTCTGTGTCAGGAATGCTGCGAGCCATTTTCCGGCCATAGCCGTCAGGCTCATGACGGCAGCGACATAGAGCGAGTCCCAGCCGGCAAAAAGAGCGCCGATATTGATCATCATTCCGACTCCGATAAGGAAATAGGGGATGAAAAGCGCGTTGCCGACGAACTCTATCCGGCCCATGAGCGACGAGCGCGCCGGTATGAACCGGTTCAACACAATGCCGGCGAAGAACGCTCCGAAGACGCCCTCCAGTCCGACCCAGGCGGCTGTTTCGGCTGCGAGGAAGACCATTGCAAGGATATAGACAAACTGCGGGATCGCATCCTTGTAGCGTTTGAAAAACCATCGGGTCACCCGCGGATAGATGTAGACGACCGACAGGCAGTAGACAATCAGCCCTCCAAGCAGCCTGGCTATCGCAAGAATGCCCAGATGGCCCTCGCTCGCGACGCTGATCGTTCCGGCAAGCACAAGCAGCGAGCCTAAGACCGTGAAAATCGTGCCGGCCACTGCTATGACGACCGCTCGGTTTGTCGTAAGCCCGAATCGTGAGACGATCGGGTAGGAGAGCAGCGTGTGGGCCGCGAACATCGACGCAAGCAGAATCGAGGTCAGGAAGTCGAAGTGGAGAAACGTGGCCCCCGAGATTGCACCGACAATGAGCGGAACAACAAACGTGAACAGGCCGAACACGATTCCTCGTTTGAAATTACGCTTCAGATGATACATGTCGATCTCGACCCCGGCCAGAAACATCAGGTAGAGGATGCCGACCGAGCCGAAAACCTCGAAACTCATGTCGCGCGCCAGTACGTTGAATCCGTATGGGCCGACGATCATTCCCGCGATGATCATTCCGATCACATGCGGAATCTTGAGCCTGCTAAGAAGCATCGGCACCAGAAGGATTATGGCCAGCACGATCAGGAAGATCAGTACTGGCGACGAAACCAACGGATGGATTGCCGGAATGCCGATGGATAGGGGTGTCATGCGGGCGATGGCGCTATGGAGAAAAATCGTGGAATCTTATTTCTTGTGGGCAAGGATATACTGGGCGATCTGAACAGCGTTGAGGGCTGCTCCCTTTTTGATCTGGTCGCCGACAATCCAGAATGTCATGCCGCGTTCGTTGGCGAGGTCCTTGCGGAGACGTCCGACGAAAACCGGATCGCAGCCGGCGGCATCCAGAGGCATCGGATAGGATTTTGCTTCGGGATCGTCGACAACGACGAGACCTTCGGCCTCCGCGAAGGCTTTGCGGACAGTTGCCAGGTCGAGCGCCTCTTCTGTTTCAACCCACACAGCCTCGCTGTGGGCGCGCATGACAGGAACGCGGACACACATCGCGCTGACGCTCAGCTCCGGCGCGTGCATGATCTTGCGGGTCTCGTTGAACATCTTCATCTCCTCTTTGGTATAGCCGTTGTCCGTGAAGATGTCGATCTGCGGGATGACGTTATAGGCGAGCTGATAGGCAAACTTCTCGACCGTCGGCTCTTCGCCGCGCTGAAGCTGGCCATACTGGGCGATCAGTTCATCCATCGCGGCCGCTCCCGCTCCGCTGGCTGCCTGATAGGTGGCGACGTGCACGCGGCTGATCCGGCTGAGGTCGTTGATCGGCTTGAGGGCCACAACCATCTGGATCGTCGTGCAGTTCGGGTTGGCAATGATGTTGCGCGGAGTGTTGAATGCGTCGTCGCCGTTCACTTCCGGAACGACCAGAGGCACATCCTCATCCATTCTGAACGCGCTCGAGTTGTCGATCATCAGGGCGCCGTGGGCTGTGATGACCGATGCATATTTCTTTGAAGTGCCGGCTCCGGCCGACGTAAAGGCGATGTCGATGTCGCGGAAAAGTTCCGGATCATCCGTCAGTTCGACCACTGTGTAGTCTTTGCCACGGAAACTGTAGGTGCGGCCGGTGCTGCGGCTCGACCCGAAAAGTTTGAGGTTGTCGATGGGGAAATTCTGTTCGTCGAGGACACGGAGAAACTCCTGGCCCACGGCGCCGCTGGCGCCTACAATAGCTATATTCATTGTCTGTCTGTTTTGAATTCGGTTGCAAAATTACATAAAAATGTAGAATTATTTCTCTTTTTCACTTTGATTTCCGGGCGATCAGTTGTCATTCCTACCGGTAGACGTCGGTCATCGAGTGGAGCGTTGTGAAAAGCGATTCCATTTCCGGAGTCAGTTCCACCTCGCGGCGCGCCATCACCCGACGCGCTATCCCGAGGAATTTTGCGAGGCTGACCTCGCTGAATCCCATGGTGGCGCCTCCCTCGGAAAACGAGCCGACAAAGTTGCGCGGAAAGCCTGTCCCGTGGATATTGACCCCGACCCCGACCGTCGTGGCCGTGTTGAACATCGTGTTGATTCCCGCTTTGGAATGGTCGCCCATGATCAGGCCGCAGAACTGAAGACCGGTCCGCTGAAACCGTCCGCTTGCATAATCCCAGAGTTTGATCTCCGTGTAGTCGTTCTTCAGGTTCGATGCGACGCAACCCGCTCCAAGGTTGCACCATGATCCTATCACGGCTTTTCCGAGAAATCCGTCGTGAGCTTTGTTTGAATAGTCGTGGATCACAACGTTGTTGATCTCGCCCCCGACCTTGCAGTGGCGTCCGATCGTAGTCGCGCCATAGATGCGTGTGAGCATGTTGACCGTCGAGTGGTCGAGGATGGCGATCGGGCCGCGGAGACATGATCCCTCCATCACTTCGGCGCCCCGGCCTATGTAGATAGGACCGCCTTCGGTGTTGAAGGTGACTCCCTCGGCTTTGGCACCTTCGGCCATCAGGATTCTGGCCGACGTTCCGATGACCGTGCATGTCTTGCTGACCGGACGCCACTCCATCCGCTCCACGAGGCGTTCGAAGTCATCGGCGATAGCCATTGCATTGTATTGAAACAGATGATAGGCGCGCGTGATCTCAGTCAGCTTGCCGGGGTAGGGGAGCAGTCGCCAGGGATTCTCTCCGCAGGAAGCGATCACCTCTCCGCCATCGCCTGCCGTCAGAGCCTCTCCCGGAAGAAGAAGGGCGACGGCGTCCGCCAGTTCCGGAGTCGGCAGAATGTGGGAGGCGATTATCAGTGAGTCCGGGCCCGCTTTTGCGTTCGGATACACCTCCCGGAGGTAGTCGGCAGTCGAATAACTATAGTCACCTTCGAGGAGCATTTCCCATTTCTGGCGCAGGGTCATGATTCCGAGCAGAAGCTCGCTGATCGGTCGCGTGAATGTCAGCGGCAGAAGAGAAGCCGCCACTTCTGGTTTGTCTGATAATATAATGTGTCGCATTGTGAATTGCTTTCGTTCGCTAAGATAAGATGCTGCAAAATTATTAAATTTGCATGGTCCTCAGCGGCGTTTTCATGAAAAACTTGTAGTGACCGATGAAAAATTACCTATATGCGTGGCGCTTGCCGTAGTCGCCTCAGTGGTGATTATTGGGCGTCGGCATAAGCCGGACCACCGGCTTGTATGTGTGGAAACAGTGAATTATACGGAAATGGCGGCGATATATTACGATACATGAAGTGAGGCCTGCTTTGCCTTAGCCCTCATTGACTTAACGAGATACTTGTGCGCGTTGGCCTGAAGGGAGGCCATTGGTTTGGCGGCAGGGCAGACGCATCTTAAATAAACTTAACGGCAGTTTACCAATATAAATAGT
>CAJUHM010000003.1:0-64884 GCA_910586475.1 uncultured Muribaculaceae bacterium
ACGACCCCCTGATTAACAGTCAGGTGCTCTAACCAACTGAGCTACTGAAGCATTTGCTTTGTCGCAGATTTCTCTGCGGAGACCCCTCTGGATCTTTAGCGTTGCAAAATTACGTTGTTTCTCTGATATATGCAAGTGTTTAGGAAGTTTTTTGCGAAAAAAATTGTGAAAATTGAAATCTTTTCCTGCGGAATTGTTATAATAAATGACTAACTTTGGTCGTTAAAACAGAATCATAACCGATTTCCACCCCATTTATAAGGATGAAGAAACTTTTCTATGCGGTAGCCGCTCTGGCCGCAATGGCCTTTATCGGACATGCTGAGACACGAAGCCCTAAGGCTGATATAAATTCCAATGTGACGATATTCAACTCGGTCGTAAAGGAATTGCAGAGCAATTATGTCGACACGATCGACATCGAGTCGGCCGTCAAGACTGCTATTGACGCGATGCTCAACAAACTCGATCCCTATACTGAATATATGCCCCGCAAGGAGCAGGAGGAGTTCCGTTCGCTCAATTCGGGGGAATATGCCGGCATCGGGTCCTACATCATGGCGCGAAACGGAAATGTCTATATTTCCGGACCTCATCAGGGATCTCCGGCCGATCGCGCCGGTCTGCGCAGCGGCGACCTGATCATGTCCATCGACACGGTCACTGTGCTCGGTATGACGACCGAACAGGTCAGTTCGCGCCTTAAGGGCCAGCGCGGCACGACTGTAAGGGTGACAGTCAAGCGTCCTTATGTCGAGGATTCTATCATCACAGTCGAGATGGTCCGTGACAAGATCATGATTCCGGCAGTGCCATACTCGGGCCTTGTAGGGGATGACATCGGCTATATACAGCTCAGTCAGTTCTCAGAGAAATCAGCCGATGAGGTGCTCGACGCGCTGAACAGACTCGTGGAGGAGAACCGCATCAAAGGTCTCATTCTTGACCTGCGCGAGAACGGGGGCGGATTTCTTGAAAGTGCTGTCAGGATTCTTGGCTATTTCCTGCCGAAGGGCACCGAAGTGCTGCGCACACGCGGCAAAGGTGTGATGGAGGAGCGTGTCTATAAGACTTCCGGCAAGCCTGTGGCGCCTGATCTGCCTCTGGTGGTGCTCACCGACGGCGGGACTGCATCGGCGTCAGAAATCACGGCCGGCGCGCTTCAGGATCTCGACCGGGCTGTCATCATGGGCGACCGTTCATTTGGAAAGGGACTTGTCCAGACAACACGCGAGATCCCTTACGACGGAATGCTTAAAGTGACAGTTGCCCGCTACTATATTCCGAGCGGACGTCTGATCCAGGCTATCGACTATTCCCATCGCAATCCCGACGGATCTGTGGCGCGCATTCCGGACAGTCTGACGACAGAGTTCCGGACTGCCGCGGGCCGAATCGTGCGCGACGGAGGTGGTATCACCCCGGATCTGAAGGTGCAGTATCCCGAAGTCAGCCGTCTGACCTATAACGTGGTCCGCGACAACTGGGCTTTCGATTTCGCCAACAGATATGCCGCTACCCATGAATCGATCCCGCCGGCCGACGAGTTTGTTGTCGACGACTCGATCTATGAAGATTTCAAGGCATTCATTGACCCCGAGAAATTCAACTACGACAAGGTCTGTGTGACAATCCTCGACAATCTCCGTGAAGCGGCCAAGATCGAAGGCTACATGTCCGACAGTATAGATGCTGAGATCTCGCGTCTGGAGGCGATGCTGAAACACCCTCTCGACAAAGATCTCGACACTAACCGCAAGTCGATCGCCCCGTATCTCGAACGTGAAATTGCCAACCGCTACTATTATCAGCCGGGTGAGATAAGCAGCTTCCTGCGTTATGATCCGGCGGTTGACAGTGCCGTGGAGGTGCTCCATGACTCTGCCCGCTACAAAAAGATCCTCTCACCTGCAAAAACCACTGCGGCTAAAAAATGACGCTTCTGGAAATTGTAGAGTCCATGCGGGACGGAGCGCGCAGCCGGGCGCTCTCCTCTGCCCTTAAGGGGGGCAACGGGCTGATTTCTGTCTATAATCTTGCCGGCTCGTCTGCTGCCGTGATGCTTTCGCTGCTGCCGGAGGGGAAGGCTCCGACGGTGGTCATCGGCGATTCGCTTGATGATGCAGGCTATCTCTATCACGATCTCTGCCGGATTGTCGGGGAGGAATGTGTCGCTATGCTTCCGTCGGGATATAAGCGTCACATCAAATATGGCCAGGCCGATCCTCCATCACAGATTCTTCGGACCGAGGCTCTGACGCGCTGGACCTCTGACAGAGGGCTGCGTTTTGTGGTCACCTATCCGGAGGCGCTTGCCGAAAGAGTCGCCGATCGCGATTCGATCACACGCCACACACTTCGGCTCTCGACCGACACGCAGGCCGATATGACTGAAACAGTCAGATGGTTGCGTGACAATGGGTTTTCTGAGGTCGACTATGTCTATGAGCCCGGGCAGTTTGCCGTGCGCGGCTCGATTCTCGATATCTTCGGCTATAGCCACGAGCTTCCCTACCGAATCGACTTTTTCGGTGACGATATAGACTCGATGAGGACTTTCAACATCGAGACTCAGCTTTCCGAACAGCGGATGGAGGCTGTCTCCATTACGTCGAATGTCGCCTCTCAGGGGCGAGGCAGCTCCCTGCTCGATTTTATCGCTCCCTCTACGCTTCTGGCAGTCAGGGATTCGGCCTATACGCTTGCGCGCATCTCAGAGGTGGCCTCCGAGTCGTTTTCGGCTTCGGCGATCGAAGCTTCCGAGGGTGATGCTTCGGCCATGCGTCAGCTGATCGAAGCAGACGAATTCAAGGCAAAGTTCGATTCGTTCCGCCGGGTCGAGTTCACGACGGCCGCCATGCCGGTTTCCGAAGCAGCCGCCTCGATTGATTTCGCCTGTTCGCCGCAGGCTCTCTATCACAAGAATTTCGACCTGATAGCCGAGTCGTTCGGACGCTTTCTGGCTGATGGCTACAAGATCTATATTCTCTCCGACAGCGAAAAGCAGATCGAGCGTCTGCGGGCAATTTTCGCAGACCGCGGCGACAGTATCGGTTTCACTCCGGTCGACTCGACTCTTCATGAGGGTTTTGTCGACAATATTTCCCGGACGTGTTTCTTCACTGATCACCAGATTTTTGACCGTTTCCACAAGTATAATCTGAAAAGCGACCGCGCGCGGTCGGGCAAACTCGCGCTCTCGCTGAAGGAGCTGAGTGCGATCGAACCGGGTGACTTCATTGTCCATGTCGACCACGGAGTCGGTCGTTTCGCCGGTCTGATGCGCACGAATGTGTCGGGGCGTGTCCAGGAGATGATCAAACTGACATATGCCAATAACGACACGATCTTTGTTTCGATCCATTCGCTTCACAAACTGGCCAAATACCGTGGGAAGGAGGGTGTCGCTCCGAAAATCAACAAGCTTGGCAGCGGTGCATGGAATCGTCTGAAGGAACGTACGAAAACAAAACTCAAGGATATTGCCCGCGATCTCATAAAGCTTTATGCGGCCCGAAAGAATGAGAAAGGCTTTGCCTTCTCTCCCGACAGCTATCTGCAGCATGAGCTTGAGGCTTCGTTTATCTATGAGGACACCCCCGATCAGCTGACAACGACCCGGGCGGTCAAGGCCGATATGGAAAACGACCGTCCGATGGACCGCCTTGTCTGCGGCGATGTCGGTTTCGGCAAAACCGAAATCGCTATCCGTGCGGCGTTTAAGGCTGCCGCCGACAATAAGCAGACGGCGGTTCTTGTTCCGACGACAGTGCTTGCCTATCAGCATTTCAATACGTTCTCGCGACGGCTGAAGGATTTTCCTGTCAGGGTCGACTATCTCTCCCGTGCGCGCACGGCAAAAGAGACGAAGGCTATTCTCGGAGATCTGGCTGAAGGAAAGATCGACATCCTGATAGGAACCCACAAACTGATCGGCAAAAGCGTCAAATTCAAGGATCTGGGACTGCTTGTTGTCGACGAAGAGCAGAAGTTCGGCGTCGCGGTCAAGGAGCGTCTCAAACAGATGAAGACCAATGTCGACACTCTGACAATGAGTGCAACGCCGATTCCGCGGACGCTGCAGTTCTCGCTGATGGGGGCGCGCGACCTGTCGTCGATTACCACTCCTCCCCCCAACCGCTATCCGATCATAACCTCTGTGACCTCTCTGACCGACGATATGCTGGCCGAGGCGATCAATTTCGAGATGTCGCGCAACGGTCAGGTCTTCATGGTCAACAACCGCATCGAGGGGCTCAACGAGCTTGAGGCTATGGTAGGCCGGCTTGTGCCCGATGCACGAATAATAGTGGCCCACGGGCAGATGGCGCCTGAGAAGCTCGAAAAGGCTATTCTCGACTTCTCGAATCACGACTATGATATTCTCCTCTCCACAACCATCATTGAGAGCGGCATCGACATGCCTAATGTCAACACGATAATCATCAATAATGCCCAGAATTTCGGGTTGAGTGAGCTTCATCAGCTCCGCGGACGTGTAGGGCGCAGCTCGCGAAAGGCTTTCTGCTATCTGACTGTTCCGCCCCATGTGCCGCTCTCTCCGACCTCCCGCCGGAGGTTGCAGGCGATCGAGAGCTTTTCTGATCTTGGCAGTGGCATCCATATCGCCATGCAGGACCTCGATATCCGTGGCGCGGGAAATCTCCTCGGTGCCGAGCAGAGCGGTTTCATTGCCGATCTCGGCTATGAGACCTACCAGAAGATTCTGAAAGAGGCTGTCACGGAACTTCGCACTGAGGAATTCGGCGAACCTGCCGAACAGGGTCTTGCGCCGGGTGATGACGAGGAATATGTGGCCGATTGTATCATCGAGAGTGACATGGAGCTTCTGCTTCCGGCCGATTATGTGCCTCAGGAGAGTGAACGCATCGCTCTTTATCAGGAACTTGATTCGATTGAACGCGAAAGGGATCTGCTCGAGTTCCGAGAGCGGCTGGTTGACCGGTTCGGAAAAATTCCCCGTGTGACTGCCGAGCTTCTGCGCATTCCGCGTCTGCGCCGTCTTGCCCGGCGACTGGGAATCGAGAAGGTTTCGCTGAAGCAGGACAAGATGTTTGTCTATTTTGTTGATGATTCGAATGTTGCTTACTATCAGAGCCCTATGTTCGGAAAGCTGCTTCGATTCCTGCAGGAGAATCCGCGCCGCTGTCAGATCAGAGAGCGCAACGGACGCCGTAGCTTTGCGATCAGCCATGTCTCGACGGTCGAGGAAGCTGTCGCGCTTCTCGACGGTGTGCTGTCGCTTGATTCGCTCTGATTGCTGACGACAAATGTTGAAACCGGTCCTTTGACGGCCTGTCGGCTGATGTAATTTTGTCGAAAAAACAGAATTACGTCATGAATCATCATCATTATTATCTTTTTCCAGTTCTTCTTACGGGTGTTTTGCTTTCCGCCGGCGCATGCCGGTCGGATAAGCAGATGGTCCGGAGCAGTGCCGCGACGGATTCATCCTTCACGGCATCACAGAGTCTGAGATTCGGCAGGGTCGAGGCCGACAGTCTTGACTGGCATGGCTCGCTTAGGATCGACAGTGTGAGAATCCTTGTGGGGCAGGATACGGGGAATCTCCGGCGAACATCTCGTGTGGAGCTGTTCGGTCTGGAGCGGCGTGAGAAGTCGACCGGAGTTTCGCGTGCGGATGAGGTGTGGACCGACTCGACATCCGTCAGTGTTGCCGGCCGCAGTGCCGAGAGCAGTGAATCGGTCACGTCTCAGACCGCAGGCAGAGGGTGTTTTTTATGGATTCTGCTGGCTGTCGCGGCTGTCTGTGGCATCGTCGCCGGCTGGCGTCTCGGTCGCTTCTTCAGCCGGAAATGATCTGTAGCGCCGGTTTCTGGGATGATGGGCCATTATCTCCTCTCTGAGCCGTGAGCGATCGATGTGGATGTAGATCTCAGTTGTCGAAATGTCTTCGTGGCCAAGCATCTGCTGGATTGCACGCAGGTTGGCACCCCCCTCGAGAAGGTGGGTGGCGAAAGAGTGGCGCAGAGTGTGGGGCGAGATCTCTTTTCTGATTCCGGCGAGTTCGGCGAGCTGGCGGACGATGTAGAAAATCATCACGCGTGTCAGACGATGTCCGCGCCGGTTGAGAAAAAGGATGTTTTCTTCCCCCGACCTGACGTCGATTTTCTGACGGTCAGCCATGTATGCCTCTATTTCGCTGAGGGCGTTGGGCGAGATCGGAATGATTCGTTCCTTGTTGCCTTTGCCGTTGACGATTACAAACTGCTCGGCGGCATAGATTCTGGAGATTTCAAGGTTGGTCAGTTCGGAGACGCGCAGTCCGCAGCTGTAGAGGGTTTCGATTATGGCGCGGTTGCGCTGGCCTTCCGGTTTTTCCATGTCGACAGCGCTGATCATTGCGTCGATCTCGTCAATTCGCAGCACTTCGGGAAGCCGCTTGCCGCATCTCGGAGTTTCGAGGAGAAGAGCCGGATTCGAATCGAGATAATTCTCAAGTTTCAGGAAGCGAAAAAAAGCTTTTATTCCGGAGATTATGCGTGCCTGCGACCGGGTCGAGATGCCGATTTCATAGAGGGCGCCGACAAATTCGCGCAGGGTGTCGGTCGTGACATCACGCAGCGATGTTGACGATCCTGTCAGATAACTCAGGAGTTTGTCGAGATCGGTCATGTAGGCGCAGCGGGTGTTGTCGCTGAGTCCGCGTTCAAGGAGAAGGTAGGCCTCGTAGCTTCGGATGATATCGGGAATTGAGTCGATCGAGCGTGTCCGGGACATGAAGAAGAGGAATCAGGAGAGCAGAATGTCGAACATTTGATGGGGGAGATGGTCGGAGGTGACGAATATGGCCATTTCTTTCGCTCTGAACAGCATTCCGTGGTCTGACTGTCGCCACATTCCGCTGACCTTTTCGCGTCCGTCTCCGAGCCCCACAATGCATTTTTGCGTCATGCCGGCGGTCTGTGTCTGCGGATTGCCGAGTCTTATGGCAAGTCTGACGGCTTCCGGGGCAGATCCGACGACTCCGACTGTTCCGGGGCGGAACCAGAGCGACAGCCGGAAGAGGGTGCGCACAACGGCGGGCTGACATCCTTCGGCTTTCGCGGCTCTGTCGAGTTGCGGATAGCTATAGTAGGCGTAAGGCTGCGAAAGCACTTCTCTGACAAAGCGGAATGCAAACGGCGAGTGGATGCCGAAGCCCCGGCTCCGGGCCGCACGTTTCGGAGCGCGCACACCCCGGATCAGAGCGGGTATCAATCGGGGCAGACGCATTCTCATTTCTTGTTTTCCCGGCTATGCTTTTCTTTTCGTCTGCGTTTGCAGAGGGCGTAGGCTACTGCACCGCCGCATCCGAGATAGATGAGTATGATGCTCACGTAGGCGATGCCGGTGGTCGTGTGGAGCGATTTCGGGTCAAAGACCATCTCAATTGTGTGGGTTCCGGCGGGAACGGCGAGTGCGCGGAGCACATAGTTGACGCGTCCGAGTTCGGCAGGCTTCCCGTCGATGGTCACGTTCCATCCCCACGGGAAGTAGATTTCGGAGAACACTGCCACTCCGCCATTGGCTGTTTTTGCGTGGTAGGTCAGGCGGTCGGGAGCATATGTTGTCTCAAAGATCGTGTCGCCGGGCGTTTTCGGTTTCGACTGGCCGAGGACCGGTTCGAATTTGCGGTCGGCCACTGCGCGGACTGCAACCGGAAGAGAATCGAGAGCCGCCATTTCGGCGTCGGGACCGTCGACATAGCCGACTGCATCGACAAACCATGCGTTGCCCATCGCATCGGGGTTCAGCTCGGGCGCGGCATTGTCGTTGGTGATGACATAGCGCGTGTTGAGCATGTTGAGCACCTCGGGGTTGTTTTTCATCAGCTGTCGGTCAATCAGATCCTGATAGCGGGTGAGTTTGGCGGCATGATAGCCTCCGATGGTTTTGTGGTGATAGGATGGGGCGGCTCCAGAGAACTGGGGAATGTTCAGGACACGATAGTTCATGGCTGTATCCGTGAGGATCACCCTGTCGGCGGGTGACGGGGCAAACCGTTCGGTCGAGACATAGCGTCGCGGAACGAAACTGTTGGTGTTGAGGTAGCGTTTGTTGACCATGTAGAGGTCGCCGCATATGATCAGGCCTACGGCCGCGAGCATGACGGGAGTGGACAGGCGCCGGCGGAAGTAGAGCAGCAGGAATCCGAGTCCGAGGGCTACGACGATGAAGCTGCGCAGCGAATCGGCGCGCACCATCGAGAAGCGGAGCTGTTCGACAGCGCTGTAGATGCGTGGGTTGTCGATCGACAGCACCTGCAGGATCTGCGTCGGGTCGAATCCTCCCTGCTGAGCCTGCGCGGTCAGACCTTCGGCAATGCGGGCGTCAGTCTCTCTGTCGGCTCCGGTCACTCCGGCTCCGAAGACCCCGGGCATCATTATTCCGGCCAGACAGATGACCAGAACCACTCCGAAAGCTCCGAAAACGGGACGTTTATAGCGTTTCCAGGCTTCGTCGGACGGAAGCTCGAGCAATTTCTGAAGTGCGAGGGCTGCGAGGAGAGGCATAGTGAACTCGGCGATGACAAGAATGCTTTCAACAGTTCTGAATTTGCTGTACATCGGGATGTAGTCGATCATGAAGTCTGTCAGAGACATGAAGTTGCGTCCGAGTGCGAGCAGAATCGAGAAGAGTGTCAGAATGACCAGCGCCCACTTGAGCGGCCCTTTGACAATGGCGCATCCAAGTAAGAACAGGGCGACAATCAGTGCTCCGACATAGACCGGTCCGCTTGTCCCTTCCGGACCGCCGAAATATTGCGGAATCCAGTCGAGATACATTGCTTCGTCGCGGGTGATGGCACCGCTGCTGATCATTTCGTCGGCCTCAGGGAGTTTGCTGAGCGAGAGATATTCGCCGGATCCTCCGACAAAACGCGATGTGGCGCCACCCTTGATGTTGGGAATCAGCAGAGAGAAGCTTTCGGAGGTTTCGTAGCTGTATTGGGTTATGTAGTCGCGGGCGAGACCGGTTTCGGTCGTATTGCTCTGCTGGCCGGGGAGGGGGCTGAGTTCGGAATGTCCGCCGCGCATTGTCTCCTTCGAATATTCGTAGGTGTTATAGAGCGAGGGCAGATTGGCTCCGACGGCCAGAACGGCAGCCACGGCGAGGACACCGGTGGCAGTGAGCCATTGTCTGATCTTCTTGTCTCTGATTGCAGAGATCAGGCTGGCAATGACGATTCCGAGTATGACAAACAGAAAATAATAGGTCATCTGGGGATGATTTGCAGAGATCTGCATCATGGCCATCAGTCCGGCAAGCGCGCCGCCGGCAATGTAACGGCCGCGATAACAGAGCATAATGCCCGCAATCGTCGGGGGGATATATGCCAGAGTGATGAATTTCCAGATGTGGCCCGCGCCGATGATGATTATGAAGTAGGATGAAAATCCGTAGGCTATTGCTCCGATAAGTGCCACATACCATCGGCAGCGCATTGCCAGCAGCAGAATGAAGAGGCCGACCATCATCATCATCAGCCAGTCGGCCGGATTGGGAAGCCAGAGGCCCATTGCCCGGTTGATCCAGTTGAATAGCGAGTTGGACGGGTAGGAGGGTGAGATCTGGAAAGTCGGCATGCCGCCGAAGAGCGAGTTGGTCCAGCGGGGTGTGTGACCTGTTTCCTGTGCATAGGTCTGCGCCTCGTGGCCGATAGCCGCTCCCTGTTCCATATCGTGCTGGCTGAGGGTGTTGCCCATAACGGCGTCGGGATAGAAGTAAACGACTGAGATGAGTGCCATCAGAAGGACCGATCCGGCAACGCACCAGAATTTGCGGGACTTGAGAAAGTTCATTATGCTGTCTGTCATAAAGGTAACTGTTTAATTTCACAAAGTTACAAAACTTCTGCTAAAAACCGCCGTCTTTTCCCGACTTTCCTGCCTGCGAAAGATGGGCCACGGTCAGTCTGACCGCTTCGTCGAAGGCTGCGGGCTGGCCGGGGACTGTTATGAAGAGGTGGACCGTAGAAGGAAATATCCGGTGGTCGGCGGCGACTCCGTTGGCTTTCAGGCGCGAGGCGAAGGCCTTCCCCTGATCGAGGAGAATGTCGCGCTCGGCGCTGATCATCAGCGTTCGGGGCAGTCGCGCAATGGTTTCGTCGGTCATTTTTAGCGGTGAGACAAGCGGATTGTGTTTCAGTGAGTCTGGCCGGTAGGCGCGATTGAAGGTGTCCATCAGTGTGGCGTCGAGCGAGGGGAGTGCTCCGAAGGCTTTCCATGAATGACTGTTGTCGGTTTCGGAGAGTGTCACCGGATAGAAGAGCACCATCGACCGGATCTCGTCCGGGAGCAGTGATGCCGCCGAAATGGCCAGATTGCCTCCCGAGCTGTCGCCTCCGATTGAAATCAGTTCCGGCGAACTTCCGAGCCCGTCGGCCATGACGCGCAGTGTTTTGACCGCGTCCGTGATGAATTCAATGGCGGCGGGAAAAGGGTGTTCGGGTGCGAGGGGATAGTCGAGTGCGGCCACGATGGCTTCGCCCGAGGCTGCGACTGCTGCGCAGAAGCGGGTGCAGCTGTTGATGCTGCCGACGGTCCATCCGCCGCCGTGGAGATAGACAAGCATCGGACGCGGGGTGTTTTTCCCGCTAAGGTTTCGGAACAGGGTGATTCCGGGTGCGATCGTTTCGGTCGAGACGCTGTCGGGAAGCCGGGGAGCGTTGTTGCGGCTGTTGCGTACGGAGTCGAGCCGTTCGGTCTGACCTTCAAGGGCCTGATTTATGGCGTCAGTCCAGTCGGCAGGCTGGGTCTGCGGAATGTTTCTGAGAAAAGAGTCGGCTTCCTCTTTCATTTTCGCGGAAAGAATGACTGAGACCGACAGGAGCATGATGACGAATAGCTGTCGCATAGATTGGGGGGGAGTCTGGATTTGTTGAGCGTTTCAGGGAGGCAAAATTACGAAGAGCCGTCCGTTTCTGCAAACCTGCAATGCGGGAAGCGTGTTATAATACTGATAATTAACTTTTCGAAAAAAACTATGAACACCTACTATGATTCTCCGACGGGGCGTTACGGTCAGCAGGATGCCCTTGCTCAGCGCGTTTCTCTGATAATGAAACGGGTCTATTTCAAGATGTTTCTCGCGATGATTGTCAGCGGTCTGACGGCTTGGTACATGGCATCGTCTGTTGCTGTGATGACTTTTTTTGCCAACCATACATGGATGAGCTGGGTCATTTTCGGGGCCGAGCTGATTCTTGTCATGTCGATCTCCGGTGGCATCAACCGCATGAGTTCCGGAACGGCCACGCTGCTATTCTATCTGTTTGCGATTGTCAACGGAGCGATGCTCTTTCCGATAATCTATGCTTATTCGGGAGTCTCGATCGCCAAGACTTTTTTCATAACCGCCGGAGTTTTCGGTGCGATGAGTGTCTACGGCTATTTTACCAACCGCGACCTTAGCCGTATGGGATCGATTCTTATAATGTGTCTGTTCGGGCTCATTATAGTTTCGCTGGTCAATATTTTTCTCCATTCCTCGACCCTCCAGTGGATAATTTCGGCTGTTGGAGTGCTGATCTTTATAGGCCTGACCGCGTGGGACACCCAGCAGGTCAAGCGTATGGCAGCGACAATGCCGCAGGAGTACACCTCTAAAATGGCCACTCTCGGAGCTCTTACCCTCTATCTCGATTTCATCAACCTCTTCCTTTTCCTTCTCAATTTCTTCGGCGGTTCAAGAGACTGAGCGGATGTCGATAAAAACAGAGACGGCGTGTCAGAATCAGATTCTGACACGCCGTCGTGTTACTTGAAGTTATGTTTAAGGGCTTGAAATTAGCCGTTAACTTTCTTCATGTGGGCGATGAGATCGAGAACTTTGTTAGAGTAGCCGATTTCATTGTCGTACCAGCTGACAACCTTAACGAAGGTCGGAGTGAGCTGGATACCAGCCTTAGCGTCGAAGATCGAAGTGAGGGGGCAGCCGAGGAAGTCGCTTGAAACGACAGCATCTTCAGTGTAGCCGAGAACTCCTTTGAGTTCGCCTTCTGAAGCTTCTTTCATAGCAGCGCAGATTTCTTCGTAGGTAGTCGGTTTAGCGAGGTTGACAGTGAGGTCAACAACAGAAACGTCAAGAGTGGGGACACGCATTGACATACCGGTCAGTTTGCCGTTGAGTTCGGGGATAACTTTACCTACAGCCTTAGCAGCACCAGTTGAAGAGGGGATGATGTTGCCAGAAGCGGCACGGCCACCACGCCAGTCTTTCATAGAAGGACCGTCAACGGTTTTCTGAGTAGCGGTAGTAGAGTGAACTGTAGTCATGAGACCTTCAACAACGCCGAACTTGTCGTTGAGCACCTTAGTGATAGGAGCAAGACAGTTGGTGGTGCAAGAAGCGTTCGAAACGAACTGAGTGCCCTTGACATATTTGTCCTGGTTTACGCCGCAAACGAACATAGGGGTGTCGTCCTTGGAAGGAGCAGACATAACCACATATTTAGCGCCGGCTTCGATGTGAGCCTGAGCTTTTTCTTTTGTGAGGAAGAGACCGGTTGATTCAACAACGTATTCAGCACCAACAGCGCCCCAGGCGATTTCAGCAGGGTTCTTGCAAGCAGTTACGCGGATTTCTTTGCCATTGACGATGAGAAGGCTCTTTTCCATGTCATAGTCAACAGTGCCGTCGAAACGACCGTGCATTGTGTCATATTTGAGCATGTAGGCCATGTAGTCAACGGGAAGAAGGTCGTTGATAGCAACTACTTCGATGTCATCTCTTTTGGTAGATGCGCGGAACACAAAGCGTCCGATACGGCCGAAGCCGTTAATACCGATTTTAGTCATAATTGTTTGTAAATAAATTGAGGTTATAAGTGTTTGTTTCTGTAGTAGTTGTGATGGTGAAGGTTCCGGGATGGAATTTACCGACGCAAAGATAGCAATAATTTTTGAGATTGTTGCTTTTCTTGCAAAAACTTATCTTGCGGTGTTGATATTATTTAACAAAACCAAGCTGTGAAAATTATTTCAGTCACGTATGGAGTGGTTTTCTTTGTTCCGCGGTGGTTGAAATGGCTGATAACTTGGCGGATTTCCAATGTTTTTTCTTAAATTTGCAAATAAAACAGTTTCCAAAATATGTCTACCGGATATTTCAGAATTCTTGCCGCTGTCATGGCCGTTGTTTTTGCGGCGTCGACAGCTGTCGCTCTGGAACCGACGTGGCACATTGACTTCGATGCTGTCTTTGACAACCGCGAGGGCGACGCCACCTTCTCTCCTTCGAAGACTTATTTCTTTACGTCGCTTGCGCCTGAGGCCGGACTCCGGTTCTCTTCTTCCGATCGGATTGCGGGCGGTGCTGTCTGGGTTCAGCCGATAGGATGTGAATGGGAGGGACACAGAATTTCGCCGACGCTCTACTACCGCCACTCCGGTTCTGAGACCGGGTCGCCCTGGAGTTTTTCGATCGGTATGTTTCCGCGCAGACAGATGACCGAAGAGCTTCCCGGTTTTCTCTGGAACGATTCGCTGACCTATACTCAGCGTAATATCCGTGGAGTCCTTCTGCAATATCAGCGTGAGCGTGGTTTTGCCGAGGTCTATGTCGACTGGCGCGGTATGCAGACCCGAAAGCAGCGGGAGGCGTTCAACATTGTCTTCTACGGTCGATGGCATCCGCGTGCTGGCAATCCGTTTTTTGTCGGCGGCCACGCGATGATGAACCATCTCGCCCGTCAGGAAAATGGCCCTGCCGATCAGTACGTGGTCGATAATTTTGTTGTCAATCCTTATGTCGGTGTCGACCTGTCGGGGCGCACGGCGTTAGATTCGCTTTTCGTCCGCACAGGGCCGCTTCTGTCGGTCGAGCGCGACCGTTCGCGGGGCAATGTCTGGGAGGCTCCCGTCGGTGCCTGGGTTGAGGCGACCGCCGAATGGAAATGGTTCGGACTGAAAAACAGTCTTTATTTCGGACAGCGGCAATTCCGCTCCTATGGTTCCTTCTCGACACTTCTCTATCAGGGTGAGCCCTACTATCAGGCGAAATTCTATGACCGCGTGCAGGTCTATGCCCATGTCTATCGCAACCGGTATGTCGATCTGCTTGCGTCGCTCGACTTTAATTTCGCTGGGTCTACATTTAATTTCTATCAGCGGCTGATGGTTCGTGTGACTCTTCCCTGATGCCGTCGATATGTTGTTTTAAAACTGTCAGCAGTCTATGGTCCTGAGATATGATCCCGACGAGCTTGCGAGCCGTCATTCTGTCAGAAAATACTCCCCGGTGCCGGTCGCTCCCGGCGTGGCCGCTCTTCTCGATTCGGAGATTGAGGAAATCAATGCGTCATATCCCAGCATCCGTTTTGTCCTCTGCTATGACTCTCCCGCGGCATTCTCTTCGCTGCGCAAGACCTACGGACTCTTCTCCGGAGTGAGCAATTATCTTGTGGCCTCGGTCGACAGTTCGGTCGGGCATGCTGCCGAGATTGCAGGATTCGCAGCGGAGCAGTTTGTCATGAGAGCCACACGTTGCGGTCTGGGCACATGTTTTGTCGGCGTAACATTCGACTGCTCTAAACTCGCTGTCGGTCTGAATGAAGGGGAAAAAGTCCTTTTTGTCGTTTCGTTTGGCTATGAGGCGAAAGGGGGAGAGGGGCTTTGGCGGGCCATGATGCGCCGGATCGTCCGGTCCGGAATGCATATGCCGGCAGATTTCTATTGTCCCGGGCATGGCGATCTGAGTCTTGCCGAAGCTGCGGAAAGGATGGCTCTGCTTGAAGAGGGGCTCAAGGCTGTTGCCGTTGCTCCTTCAGCCCGTAACCGACAGCCGGTCAGATTCCGGATGGACAACAATGGGGTCCTGCGGGCCACAACCATAGTCCGCAATGATTTTTCCGACGTCGATCTCGGAATTGCGAAATTTAATTTCCAGGCAGTTGCCCGCGGCCGGTGGGACTGGGGCCGGGACGGTGGTTTCCATGAAGAGTGACCAGCGCTTTGTCTCCGGATGCACCAGGTGATTGCCGCGGGCGTGGAGACGGACTGACGTCGATTTGCGGCTGTGGGAAAATTTCGCTAATTTTGCCATCTGATATTCACATCTACAACCCCAAACCGACAATGGATTACAATCATAAAGCGATTGAAAGCCGCTGGCAGCAATATTGGAAAGACCAGCGTATCTATCACACTGAAATCAATGTTGACAAGCCGAAATTCTATGTTCTTGACATGTTTCCCTATCCTTCCGGAGCCGGGCTTCATGTCGGTCATCCCCTCGGCTATATAGCGTCCGACATCTACTCGCGCTTTAAGCGTCAGTCGGGCTTCAATGTCCTCCACCCGATGGGCTACGACGCCTATGGTCTTCCAGCCGAACAGTATGCCATACAGACCGGACAGCATCCTGAGGTGACAACCCGCACAAACATCGCACGTTATCGCTCGCAGCTTGACAAGATCGGTTTTTGCTACGACTGGGACCGTGAGATCCGCACCTGCGATCCGGAATATTACAAATGGACACAATGGGCGTTCATCAAAATGTTCAACCACTATTACGACACAGAACGTCAGAAAGCTATGCCTGTGTCGGATCTGATCGCCCACCTCGACACCCACGGAACGGAAGGCCTTCACGCCGCCTGCTCGGAAGAGCTGACGCTGACGGCCGGGCAATGGCGTGCGATGGATGCCAAGGCTCAGAGTGACGTTCTGATGAACTACCGCATCGCCTATCTCGGCAACACTATGGTCAACTGGTGTGCCGAACTCGGAACCGTGCTTGCCAACGATGAGGTCAGCGAAGGTGTCTCGATCCGCGGAGGCTTTCCGGTAGAGCAGAAGGTCATGTATCAGTGGTGTCTGCGTGTTTCGGCCTATGCCGAGCGCCTGCTTTCGGGGCTTGATGATGTCGACTGGTCGGAATCGCTCAAAGAGACTCAGCGCAACTGGATCGGCCGTTCGGAAGGTGCTGAAATGCGCTTTGCCATCGATGGCAGCGATGTCGAGCTTGAGATTTTCACTACCCGTGCCGACACTGTGTTCGGCGTCACCTTCATGGTGCTCGCTCCTGAAAGCGAATATGTCGATGCGGTGACCACTCCCGAACAGCGTCAGGCAGTCGATGACTACATCGCCGCCATCAAACATAAAACCGAGCGCGAACGAATGATCGACAAGAAGGTCAGCGGAGTCTTCTCCGGTTCCTATGCGGTCAATCCTCTGTCGGGAAAGAAGGTCCCCGTCTGGATCAGCGACTATGTTCTTGCCGGCTACGGAACTGGTGCGATCATGGCCGTTCCCGCCCACGACTCGCGTGACTATGCTTTTGCCCGCCATTTCGATCTGCCGGTTGTTCCGCTGATTAAGGGAGCCGACGTAAGTGAGGCCAGCTTCGATGCCAAGAGCGGAAAAATGATCAATTCATGCGGCGGAGGCCTCGACCTCAACGGAATGGATGTCAAGGATGCGATAGCGGCCGCAAAACGCTTCATCGAAGAGAAGGGAATTGGCAAAGTCAAGGTCAACTATCGTCTGCGCGACGCTATCTTCAGCCGTCAGCGTTACTGGGGCGAGCCCTTCCCGGTCTACTACGAAGACGGAGTTCCCCGCATGATGGAGATCAAGGATCTGCCGCTTCATCTGCCGGAAGTCGATAAATATCTCCCCACTGAAAGCGGTGAGCCTCCTCTGGGGCGCGCCAAAAACTGGATCTATGCCGGCGAGTTCCCCATCGAACTATGCACTATGCCCGGTTTTGCCGGTTCGTCCGCCTACTATCTGCGCTATATGGATCCGCGCAACAGCGAGGCGATCGTGTCTAAGGAAGCCAATGAATACTGGCGTAATGTCGACCTCTATATCGGCGGAACAGAGCATGCGACGGGCCATCTTATCTACAGCCGTTTCTGGAACAAGTTCCTCTACGACCTGGACGTTGTCTGCGAACCGGAACCGTTCCGCAAACTTATCAATCAGGGTATGATTCAGGGACGAAGCAATTTTGTCTACAGAATCAAGGACACCAACACCTTTGTCAGCTTCGGATTGCGCAAGGACTATGATGTCACTCCGATCCATGTAGATGTGAACATCGTGGACAACGACATTCTCGACACCGAGGCATTCCGTGCGTGGCGTCCTGATTTCGCCAATGCGGAATTTATTCTCGAAGAGGGCAAGTATGTCTGTGGCAGCGCGGTTGAAAAGATGTCCAAGTCGATGTTCAATGTGGTCAATCCGGATGACATTGTGGACCGCTACGGCGCTGACACACTTCGTCTCTATGAGATGTTCCTCGGGCCGCTCGAACAGAGCAAGCCGTGGGACACAAACGGAATCGACGGTGTCAACCGCTTCCTGAAAAAACTCTGGGGACTCTTCTATAAAGGAGACGCGCTTCTTGTCAGCGACAGCCAGCCGTCGGCCGAGTCTCTCAAGTCGATCCATAAACTCATAAAGAAGGTCACTTCCGACATTGAGAATTTCTCGTTCAACACGTCGGTTGCGGCGTTCATGATCTGTGTCAATGAGCTCTCGGCCCAGAAATGTGTTTCGCGCGAGGTTCTTTCGCTGCTCGTGACAGTGCTTGCGCCCTTCGCACCCCATATCGCCGAAGAGCTGTGGCATTCGGCGCTGGCCAACGAGACGACCGTCTGCGATGCGCAGTGGCCTGAACACAATGAGGAATATATCCGCGAGAACACTGTGAGATATCCCGTTTCGTTCAATGGCAAAATGCGTTTCACGATCGAGATGAGCGCCGATGCATCTAAAGAAGAGGTGGAAAAAGCCGCTCTCTCACACGAAAGCGCCTCGAAATGGATTGAAGGGAAATCAGTCCGGAAGGTCATTGTTGTTCCCGGCAAGATCGTCAACATAGTTGTCGGCTGACAGTCGGGCGTCGACGACGCAGAAACAATAAGCAGCGGGTCTGTTACGTTACTTCTGTATGAAAGTCAACGAAAACACCCCCCGTGAAATAGTATTCGCGACCAACAATCCCCATAAACTGCACGAAATCCGTGAGATTATGGGCGATTGTTGGTCTGTTTTGTCATTAGCCGAGATCGGCTGTCATGACGATATTCCTGAAACCGCCGCAACACTTCAGGGAAATGCTGAGATCAAAGCCCGTTATGTCAGGGAACGCTACGGCTATGACTGTTTTGCCGACGACACGGGCCTGCTTGTCGATGAACTTGACGGAGCCCCCGGCGTCTATTCGGCCCGTTATGCAGGCGAGGCCCACGACTCGGAAGCCAATATGGCGCTCCTGCTCGAAAACATGAAGGGAAAGCAGAACCGCAAGGCCCATTTCTCGACCGTGATCTGTCTTGTTATGGGCGGCGAAACGAAGTTTTTCGAAGGACGGGTCGACGGAGAGATCACCGAAGAGCGCAGCGGAGCTTCGGGATTCGGCTACGATCCGGTGTTCCGTCCGCAGGGTGAGGATCGCACATTTGCCGAGATGACCGACGGCGAGAAAAACGCCATCAGTCACCGCGGCCGCGCCACCCGTAAATTAATCGACTATCTCTCTACTCTCTAACCGGATCTGAGCCATATGACGCCAAAACGCCTCTTCTCTCAGCTCGTGATTCTCTGCCTCGCATCCGCTGCGGCTTTCGCCTCGGCTATAGGCGACTGGACGACCCATGCTGTCTTTGCGGCTCCTCCGCAACAGGTCGTCGACACCGGTTCGGCAATCTATTATCTTTCCGGAGGCTCTCTTTTTTCCTACGATAAGAAAACAGAGGAGAGCTACAGTTTCACGACCTCCAACAAGCTCTCCGCTCCGACGGCGACCGGCATTTTCTATGATCCGGAGGGAAAGATCCTCATTGTCGCCTATTCGACAGGCAATATCGACATGATCCACACCGACACCGGACGCGTAGTCAATCTGTCGGACATTGCCGATTCTCCTGTAGCTTCGCCGCTGACCATCAACGATGTCGCTTTTGCGGGCGACCGTATTTATGTGGCCACATCCTTTGGGCTGGTCGAATTCAGCGCTTCCCGTCAGGAGGTTGTCCAGTCGGGCATCTACTCGACGCCGGTCAGCGCGGTGACTGTTGTCGGATCAGATCTCGTTGTCTGGGTCGACGGAAGCATCAGGTCCGTGCCATGCGGCGAGCGTTTCCCCTCGCTTAGCTATTTCCGGACGATCGCTCTCTGGACAATGGTCGACCGTTTCCTCCCTATAGATGAAAGCACGCTCGTCGCTCTCAACCGTAACGGCGACGGAAGCCGGACGCTCTATCGGGTCTCTGTCAATCTCGGCACCGGGGCTCTCCTGGGCTACTCACAGATTTCAAGCCATCCCTCGTCGATCTCGGTCAGCGAAGCCGACGACGGCAATTACTACTATGTTGCCGAAGGGAAGCTGTTCGCTCTGAGCCGTGAAAACCTTGTTGAGTCCGTAGTCGCGACCCTTCCCGAAGATTTCGACAGGGCTGTATGCGCGACAGCTTCCGGAAGAGAGGAGATGTGGACACTGACCCGCGACGGCCTCGCGTGTCATTCCTTTGCCGCCACAGGCACCCCGACGCTTCTCTCAGAGCGTTTCCGGCCGGAGGAGTTCTCAGTCAAAGAGGTCTGCTATCTGACTCCGTCGCCCGACGGGCGCAGGCTTTATGTGACCAACAACGGCACCTCGGCCTATCGTTTCGACATTCCCGGCGTCGCAGGCTACGACAAGGCTCTGACCGCATCGATTATCGATCTGTCCACGGGTGAGTTCCGTGACATAACCCCCTATGGGGTCGATGCCGAACTGCCCGACAATGTCAACCGTCAGAAGAATCTTGGAAAATATCTTTTCTCGCCAACCGGAATCGCCGAGGATCCGGGAGACGCGTCAACATTCTATGTCTCAACGACTGTCGACGGTCTCTATAAGTTCACTGACGGCGAATATGCCGGACGCTTCAACGAAAAGAACTCTCCGCTGGAGATCCGCGACAACCGAAACATCGTCTATCACACCAACATCGACCGCGCCGGAAATCTCTGGCTTCATTCGACGACTCTTGTCGAGGATGCCAGTCCTCTGTTCATCCTTCCCGCTGCGAAACGCAGGCTCAGTCCCGGCGAAATCAAGCCCTCCGACTGGATTATCCCCGACACAAAATCGGTGAGCTATCTCGGAGGCCACGACATTCAGCCGCTTCATCACTCCAACCGCCGCATCTCGATCATTCTCGACCATAATTCCGGCTTTTTCTTTTTTGTCTATGACAACAACGGAACTCCGTCCGATTTTTCCGACGACCGGATGAAGCTCTGGACCCGACTGACCGACCAGGACGGAAACAGCTTTGATCCCTCTTATTGCTCGGCGATCTGCGAAGACCTGAACGGGACGGTCTGGATCGGCACAAGTCAGGGAGTCATGACCATTTCCAATCCACTCAACGCGATGAACGACAACATGACCGTGCGTCGCGTGAAGGTCCCGAAAAACGACGGCACCAACACGGCTGAATATCTTCTTGGATCCGATCTGGTCTATTCGATCTCTGTCGATGCGGCCAACCGCAAATGGATTGCCACTGAGGCGTCCGGTCTGTTTCTTGTGTCGGCCGACGGAACGGAGATTATCGAGAATTTCACGACCGAAAACTCGCCCCTGCCGACCAATAAGATCTATTGTGTCTATGCCGACCATCTGACCGGCCGCATCTATGTCGGAACTGAAGAGGGGCTTTTCAGCTATGTGACCAATGCTATGCCTTCGATTGACGGCTACGGCGACATCGTTGTCTATCCCAATCCTGTGACTCCGGACTACAGCGGTCCGATCTATGTGAAGGGCCTGATGGAGGGTTCGCTTGTCAAGATTACCGATGCGTCGGGTTCGGTCGTGTGTCAGGGCCGGGCCGAAGGCGGTCTTTTCAGCTGGAACGGAACGAACAGTGCAGGCGCGCGTCTTCCGTCGGGAGTCTACTATGTGTTTGCTTCCCAGAATGCCAACGGCTCGCCCTCGGGAGGCACGGCCAAATTCATGATTATCCGCTGACGCGCGACCGTCTACTTGCTGACAAGAAAGCGCATGTAGCGTCCGATCAGCCAGACGGGCGGCAGGCATAGTGCGAATGCCGCCAGCGCGAAAAGAAATCCCGGCAGAAATCCGTCGGTCAGCCGTGAGGGTTCGATGCCGAATCCGAAAAGCATTACTCCTTTGATCAGTGCGAATGCCATAAGATGGAATCCGCAGATCAGCAGTGTGCCTCGCGAGAGGAATCGGATGAATACTCCGTCGCCTGCCACCCGCGAGAGCCATGCGGCAGTCTGGACTGTGAACAGGATTCCTCCGGCGGCTTCCAGAAAATACCACACCGGATTGCCCATCTTCCCCATGAAAAACCAGACCGGCGAGTTGAATGCGAATCCGATCTGAAACAGAGCTATAGCCGACAGAAGCATAAGCACGTCGGGCCTGAACATCGCTTTGAAAAAAGTCATGTGGGCGCGTACCCAGTGGCCGAGTGCGTAGAATGCGAGGGCCGACATAGCCGGGGCGAGGGCAAGCGGAAGGGCGATTCCCTCTTCCGGCGCGAGCAGGCTCACAACCGACGCCGCACAGAAAAAGACACCGGCGATTGTCAGATCGCCCCATTTCGCCATGCTCTGCAACGGATAATAGACAACTTCTACCACGAAAAAGCATAAGAGCGACCAGAGGGGGATGTCGTGGACAAGCCCCGGGGGCAGACCGATGGCGATTGCTGTCAGCGGTTCATGCCATCCGATCCCGGCGTCGGCATCCGAGCCGAAATGGCGCAGCACGAAAAACCATGCCGCATAGGCTACAGCATTGATCCACAGATAGGGGACTATCAGCTGTCGGAATCGTTTGCCGACAAATCGCCTGTAGTCGGGATTGCGTTCCCTCAGAAAAAGAAATCCCGAGAAGAAGAAAAATGCCTGCATGACAAAGCTGTTGAGGGCCTCGGTCAGTTCCGCGACAGAGTAGGTGTGGAGGAGTACGACGAAAAAGATCGAGAGGGTTTTGGCGTAGTCGATCCAGCCGAAATGGCGGTCGGCATCCGGAATGCAGGTTTGTTTCATCGGGAAGTGAAGATGCTTTGTGAGGGGTCAAGGGCTGGTGTTGAAATAGAGGCCGCGTCAAGAACCGAGTGAAACATGACATCGGTCAGCATGGGCCGGGAGGCGTTGTTTCGCAGGGCCGCGGTCTTTTCCGGATAGCGGCGCGCAAATTCGGATGAGTACCAGACGAAACAGGCCGTCGGATGGAGCTCCTCGTAGTCGTCGCCGTGGAGATAGTTGCCGTTTTCGCCCAGAGCCTCTCCGTGGTCGGAGATGAAGATCATGACGGCGTTGAGGCCGCGGAGGCGTCCGATTAGCCGCGCAAGAAACATGTCAGTGGCGAGGATCGTGTTGTCGTAGGAGTTGACCATCTGTTCCTGTGTCAGTTCGCTGACAATCCGGCTGTTGATCTCCGGCCGGAAGACGGCAAGGGAGTCGGGATAGTGGGAGCGATACCACCAGTGGGAGCCGATCGTGTGGAGTATGGCCAGTTTTTTGCCGCCATTGCCCTGCATGAAATCATCGAATGCCGGGAGCAGATCCGTGTCGAGCCATTTGTCGTAGGCATAAAGCGACCGGGCGCCGTTGCAGCGGACCAGAGTGTCGGCTTCATGCATGAAGTAGGCGTAAGTTTCCACTTCATCCTGGTTTGAGAGCCATGCAGTCCGGTAGCCGGCTTTTCTGAAGAGAGATATGAATGACTGTTCCGAATAGGCAATGTCGGGATTGAGGGAGTCGGCCCGGCTGACGATGTGCGGGACACTGACATGGGTGTAGAGCTGGTCGGTGCGCATCCTGGGAAGGCTCACGACTGTGGAGTCGGCTGATAGCGACGGAGTCGTCGGGCGTCCGTAGCCGTTGAGCTGAAGGTGGTCGGGCCGCAGCGATTCGCCGATGACGAAGACGACTGTCGGAGCGTCAGACGGGGCTGTTGCCGGAATTCGGTCGAATGTAGTGCGGGTCTCGGCGATCGCCCTTCGGTTGGTCAGGTAGTCGCTGCAGGCAAAATAAAACGAATAGGGAATGCGGGCGATAACCGGAGCCTTGAACCTCGGAATGAACGAGACCGGCGCCATCGCGGCGATCAGGAATCCGGCGGTCCAGACAAGAGGGTGGCGCGGTGGCGCGACGTGACGGAGCCGGAAAAGTGCGGCAGCGAGTCCGAGGTCCAGTCCTGCGATTGTCAGCATGATGAGCTGAGGAGTGATGACCGAGGCCCATGTCGACATGTCGTTGGTGACCGTCAGGTCGATGAGGGTGGGAGTCAGTGAGAGTCCGAGTGTCAGCCGGAAGTAGGCGGCTATTGTCGAAGCGCCGGTCAGAATCGGGAAGCAGACCGCAAAAACCCGTCGGTTGACTGCCATAAGCCCGATGAGAGCTGCGGCAGCCGAGCCGACAACGGCCCATTGCATCAGCAGACTGATCAGACCTTTCGCACCGGCAACCGGCGATCCGGCGAATTCCGATCCTACGAAAACTATGGCATAGACTGTCGCACACAGCGCCCAGAAGAGCGCGAATGGCTTCGGCTGAATGCGTCTCAGGGGAATTCCCGGCAGGTTGATTCTCATTGTTCGGCTGAGGAAGAAACGGTAAAATCGGATATGATGCAAAGTTAGTTCAAAAGAAACAGATCTGCAACCTTTCGGATTGGATTTGGGAGAGCGGAAAAAAATATGTAAATTTGCGTGTCTTATAGTGCGCGTGACGCAACGACAGTCTCCGCCTTTCGGACATCAGATAGATAATAACCACATCGTAAGATATTTATGGCAACTAACATTCTCGAACTCAGCGAACAGGAAATTGTTCGCCGCAGTAGTCTCGAAGAGATGCGCCGCAGGGGCATCGATCCATATCCCGCAGCCGAATTTACGGTCACGGGCCACACTAAAGAAATCAAAGAAACATTTTCCGATGAGGCTCCCCGCCGTGAGGTGAGCATCGCCGGCCGAATCATGAGCCGCCGAATCATGGGCAAGGCCTCGTTCCTTGAGCTTCAGGATTCCGAAGGCCGAATCCAGGTCTATGTCAGCCGCGACGACCTCTGTCCGGGCGATGACAAGGACCAGTACAATGTGGTTTTGAAGAAACTGCTTGATATCGGCGATTTTATCGGCATTAAAGGTTTTGTGTTCCGTACGCAGATGGGCGAAATCACAGTCCATGCCGAGTCGCTGACGGTTCTGAGCAAATCGCTTCGTCCGCTGCCGATCGTGAAAGTAAAGGACGGCGTGACCTATGATGCCTTCGACGATCCCGAGCTGCGCTATCGCCGCCGCTACGTCGATCTGGTTGTGAACGACGGCGTGAAGGATATCTTCGTGAAGCGTACGAAGGTCTACAACTCCATGCGCGAATTCTTCAACGGCCACGGATATATGGAAGTAGAGACTCCGGTGCTTCAGTCGATTCCCGGCGGAGCAGCCGCGCGTCCGTTCATCACACACCACAACGCACTCGACATTCCGCTCTATTTGAGAATTGCCAATGAGTTGTATCTCAAGCGTCTGATTGTCGGCGGGTTCGAAGGTGTCTATGAGTTTTCGAAAAACTTCCGCAACGAGGGAATGGACCGCACCCACAACCCCGAGTTTACCTGCATGGAGATCTACGTCTCCTATAAGGACTATAACTGGATGATGAAATTCACAGAGCAGCTTCTCGAAAAGATCTGTCTCGATGTCAACGGCACAACAGACGTTCAGGTCGGCGACAATGTCATCTCTTTCAAGGCCCCCTTCCGCCGGGTGACAATGCGGGAAGCGATCCTCGAACACACCGGAATCGACATCGACGGAATGGATGAGGAACAGCTTCGCGAAGTCTGCCGCAAGCTTGAGATCGAAGTCGATCCCTCGTTTGGAAAAGGCAAGCTGATCGACGAGATCTTCGGCGAGAAGTGCGAAGGCAGCTATATCCAGCCGACCTTCATCACTGACTATCCGATCGAGATGTCGCCTCTGACCAAACGCCATCGCGACAATCCCGAGCTGACCGAACGCTTCGAGCTGATGGTCAACGGCAAGGAGCTGGCCAACGCCTACTCCGAGCTCAACGATCCGATCGATCAGTATGAGCGTTTTGCCGAGCAGATGCGACTCGCCGAGAAGGGCGACGACGAAGCCATGATCATCGACCACGACTTTATCCGCGCTCTCGAATACGGAATGCCTCCGACATCGGGCATGGGAATCGGCATGGACCGTCTGGTGATGCTCATGACCGGCCAGACAACGATCCAGGAAGTCCTCTTCTTCCCCCAGATGCGTCCCGAGAAGAAAGCCCGCCGCGACAACGCCGCCGCCTTTGCCGCAGTCGGTGTCAGCGAAGAGTGGGTTCCCGCGCTCCACAAGCTCGGGGTGCTCACAGTCGAGCAGCTTGGCGCGACCGCATCGGCCGGAAAACTTCAGCAGGACCTCTGCGGTCTTAACAAAAAATTCAAGCTCGAACTGACTAATCCGGGCATTGAAGATGTGAAAGCATGGATTGCGGCAGCCGCTCCCGCCGAAAATGCAGGCGGGGAAGCGTAAACTTCCGTGCGGAAATTATTGTTGTTAAGATAGGATATGAGCTTTCCAGGCAAAATTGCAGTCATGGGAGGCGGCAGCTGGGCCACGGCGCTGGCCCGACTGCTCCTCGACAATGGAGATGACATTATCTGGTATATCCACCGTGACGACCGCATCGAGGAATTCAAACGCCGCCGGCGCAATCCCGCCTATCTGACGGGCGTTGTCTTCGACACTTCGCGGATTGAATTCACCTCCGACATCAACTACGCGGCTTCGAAGGCCGACACATTGCTCCTTGCAATGCCGTCGCCTTATTTCAAAGAGCAGATCGACCGCATCACGACCGACATCTCTTCGAAAGCCGTTGTCTCGGCGATCAAGGGCATCGTGGCAGAGGACCAGATGATCATCACCGACTATATGGAAACCCATTTCGGGATCAATACGGGCCGCAGTCTGGTCGTTTCGGGACCGTGTCATGCCGAGGAGGTGGCTATGGGCCACCGCAGCTATCTGACCGTCGGCTGCAACGACATTGTCCGCGCCGAGCAATTTGCCCATGCGCTTGCCGGTCCGCAGCTGAAGACGATCACATCGTCCGACGTTGTCGGCATCGAATATGCGGCCGTGCTGAAGAATGTCTACGCCATCTGTGCGGGTATTGTCCACGGCCTCAGGGGCGGCGACAACTTCCAGGCAATGGTGGTGAGCAACGCTGTCATGGAGATGCAGCGTTTCCTGATGAGGATTTCTCCCCGTCAGCGCAACATATCCGACTCGGTCTATCTGGGTGATCTGCTGGTGACATCCTACTCCAGATTCAGCCGCAACCACAATTTCGGGACAATGCTCGGCCGGGGACACTCGGTCAGAGCCGCGCGAATGGAAATGGTCCAGACCGTCGAGGGATACTATGCCGCGCGATGCATGCACGAGATAAACAAACGCTACGGTGTCGCGATGCCGATCATGGAGGGCATCTACAGGATTCTCTACCACGATGTCTCGCCCTCGGATGCGATCGCCGAAATGTCGGAACTGTTCATCTGACAGCCCGACGCGGCCGTCGGCTCATAATAATCAGCAACATCATAAATGTTTAAACAGACTATGGATAAACTTCAATTCTCAAACACCAACTCATTAGTGGTGTCAGCGGAAGAAATCAACGCACTTCTTCCCGAAGCGCAGAACGCGCTCAAGACAGTCGACGAGGCAAGCGGTGCCGGCAATGACTTTCTCGGTTGGGTCAATCTCCCTTCGGAAATCACGGACGAGCATATCGAGGACCTGCGTGCGACAGCCGCTTCGCTGCAGGAAAAATGCGAGGTAGTTGTCTGCATCGGAATCGGCGGATCCTATCTCGGAGCAAAAGCTGTCATCGAGGCGCTGGGCGACTCTTTTGCGGCCTATCGCCACGAACCGAAATCGACAAAGGTCGTTTTTGCCGGACAGAACATCGGCGAAGACTATCTCTATGAACTGCTCGACTATCTTGGAGATAAGAAGTTTGGCATCGTTGTCATCTCGAAATCCGGAACGACAACCGAACCCGCGATCGCATTCCGTCTGCTCAAAAACGAACTTGAGAAGCGTGTCGGAAAGGCAGGAGCAGCCGAACGCATCGTGGCCATCACCGACGCATCGCGCGGTGCACTCCGCCAGATGGCAACTGAGGAAGGCTACAAGACTTTCGTCATCCCCGACAATGTCGGCGGACGCTTCTCCGTGCTGACACCCGTCGGCCTTCTGCCGATCGCAGTTGCCGGCTATGACATCAAGGCACTTGTCGACGGAGCCAGAGCCATGCAGGCTGCAACCACTGCAACCGACTATGCCTCAAACCCCTCGCTCTGCTATGCCGCGACACGCAACGCCCTTTATCGCGCCGGCAGAAAGATCGAGATTCTCGTCAACTACAATCCCAAGCTCCACTTCTTCGGCGAATGGTGGAAACAGCTCTACGGAGAAAGCGAAGGTAAGGACGGCAAGGGCATATTCCCCGCGGCTGTCGACAACTCGACCGATCTCCACTCGATGGGCCAGTGGATCCAGGATGGCGAGCGCACAATCTTCGAAACCGTCGTGAGCGTCGAAGCTCCCGACCGCGAAGTCATCATCCCGACTGACGATGCCAATCTCGACGGGCTCAACTTCCTGGCCGGAAAGAGTGTTGACAATGTCAACAAGATGGCCGAACTCGGAACCCGCTTCGCACATATCGACGGCAATGTGCCCAATCTCCTTGTGACTATTCCCGCATTGCGTGAGAAATATCTCGGTGAGCTGATCTACTTCTTCGAGAAAGCGTGTGGAATTTCCGGCTATCTTCTCGGAGTGAACCCCTTCAATCAGCCGGGTGTCGAGAATTATAAGCGCAACATGTTCGCGCTTCTCGAAAAGCCGGGCTACGAAGCTCAGACCGCTGAAATCAAAAAACGTCTCGGCTGACATACGTGACGTGTGAAAAACGCAAAAAGCGTGGCGCGCTGTCCTGAAAACGGGAGCACGCCACGTTTTTTTGCATTTTTAAGCCTCCGGATGCAGTTTGCCCCCGGTTCCGCATCGGAAAAGTTTATTAAATAATAAATTTTAACCAAAAAACAAATCAAAAGAGTTTCAGAATAGAAAGAAATATGTAATTTTGTGGAGCAAGAACAAGGAGCGACATGAGGCTACTCCGAAGTTTTACGCTATTTTTGACCTCAACGATAATACCATCCATATAATCATCAATTACTTCATGAAAAAAACTTTATTGTTCGCAGCCGGATTCGCAGCTCTGTCATTTATGCAGAGCCGTGCTCAGGAGCTGTCAGAAGGCTATCTCGTATGGCCCGAAAGTACCGGTTTACCGGGCTATGTGACGCAATGGAACGGCGGTAGCGGATCGATCACGATCAACGACCAGGCATGGGAGGATGAAAATTTCTTCATCTCACGTGTTAAGCCCAAAATCCGTTTCTACAACACAGCGACTCAGGTCTATCCTGAAATCACCCAGTATGACCCTGTGACTAACCCCGACGGAAATGACAAGAGAATGCTCTGGTGGGTGCCTCTGAGCGACGAAAAGCGCAACGGCGTCAACACCAACGGTCTTCCTAATGGTCTGATGGACCAGGAGGTATTCTCGATGTGGAGCTACATGGACCACTATGGCAACTGGAGTTCTCCCTGGGGATGGGTTCCGGGAGTATTCGCCGATGTTGCCCATAAAAACGGTGTAGCTGTTTCGGGTGTGGCTTCAGTGCCCTGGAGCAGTGCCGGTGCAAGCTGGAACAACGCTCTGACCCAGTTCGGATCTGTCGACGGTACGGCTGTCGCCAAATTCCTCTACTATCACGGTGTCGACGGACTCGGCTACAACTCCGAGTGGAACGGTATTGCCCCGCGCACCTACATCACTCCCAACCACGACAAGATCGCAGCCTTCATGGCCGATAAAAACCCGATCTATGAAAACGTTTGGTACGGAGGTACGAACGACTACGGATCGATCACATTCGATACAGGCGTTCACTCGAACTATGCGAATATCTTCCGCAATGCGTCGATGTTCCTGAACTACAACTGGAACAGCCCGTCGACTATCGCGAACTCTATCAAATATGCCAAGGACCAGAACCGCAACCCCTTCTTCATCTATGCAGGTCATAACATGCAGGGCGCAAATCCCGGATATGCCAATTTTGAGCAACTGGTAAAATATCAGTATTCGATTGGTCTGTGGGGTGCCCACAATGTCAACATGCTCTGGAAGGACCGCAACAAACAGGGTTCGTCGACAACTGCAATGCAGCGCACTTATGTCAACATGATCGAGCAGTGGTTCGGTAACGGAAAACGCAACCCGGCTATCAAACAGCCTCTCACAGTTAATAAAAACCACCGTCCGAGCGAAGACTGGGCCGGCTTCTCGACAATGATGAGTGCCCGCTCGACCTATAACTGGGATCTCTCCGAAGAGCCGTTCATCAGCTATTTCAACCTCGGTAACGGTATGTTCTTCAACTGGAAGGGAGACCGCATGAACTCCAACCAGTGGTATAACATCGGTATTCAGGACTACCTCCCGACATGGCGCTGGTGGTTTGCCCCGAGCTTCCTCCAGAAGGATGTCGAAGAAGGCACAGTGCATCTTGCCGCCGACTTCACATGGGACGACGCCTTTGTCGGCGGTTCATGTCTGCAGATCGCCGGTACGTCGGAAGATGAATACCTCCACCTCTTCAAGACCGACTTCAACATCAAGACCGGATCAACTATCACTGTCAGCTATAAGCTTCTCGAAGGCCAGGCTGATGTCAACATCGTTATGTCGGCCACCGCAGACCCCGAAAAAATCGTCGGAGAGGATGCAATGTCGATAATGAAGGTTGCCGATGCCGATGATGACACCGATGCTTCTTATGTCGAAGGTGCCGACGGCTGGATCACCAAGACAATCAAGCCGACAGCGAAAATTCTCAACTCGCTGAAAAACGGTACGGCCGTGATCGGTCTCCACTTCAAGAACGCCGAAAACCTCAAGATGCTTCTCGGTCAGTTCGCAATCCGCTCGAACGCTTCGTTCTCGACTCCGGCCATGCCGAAGATCAAACTTGCGAAAGTCTTTGTCAACAACTACAAGGGTATCGACGGCAAGCTCATCTGGGACATGGACCACACCAAGGGTGTCGGTGAACCTGTCTACAATGCTGATGTGAAGACTTCGATGTTCCGCGTATGGTCTCAGCAGGAAGGCTGCGACGCAGTCATGACCGGCGCGACAACCTCGTGGGCCAACATCATATTCCAGGCTCCCTATTCGCCCGAGGGCGGCAATAAGGTCCGCTTCGGTGTCAGCGCTCTCGGTATCGACAATGAGTCCGAAAGCGAAATCGCATGGAGCGACTACATGGAACTCCCCGCTTATGAAGGCGTCGACAAGATTCAGCTCAGCAAGCTTGTCATCAAGCCCAACGAGGAATTCACTCTTTCTTTTATCGATCCGATGCATGAAAGCGGAGAATGGACAATCAGCGATCCCGACACCGGAGAAGTTCTCTTCACAGGTGAAGGCACATCGGTTACGTGCGACGGTATTTCCCGCACCGGTTCGTTCAATGTCACTGTCGAAAGCAACGGCAAGGAACTTTCCTATCCCCGTTTCGTTCCCGTTTCGCCTATGGAAGTCGGCGCTCTGCCTCAGATCACCGAACTCGGTTTCGGCGAAGGTGCCGGATCTGAAGATGTGACAATCGACATCAACGACGCCCAGAAATTCACCTATAAAGGCCGTCAGGCTGACGGTAACATCTCGCGCGGTATCGACCTCAATGAGGGATGGTTCGGTGTGAATGTCGGCGAGGTCGGCATCCAGTCCAACCAGTCGTTCTCTGTTGCGGCATGGGTGAAATATGACGAACTCCCCGAAGATCGCTCGAACTTCATCACGATCGAAAACCGTGAAACCGGCGGATGGCCTTACAACAACTGGGGCTTCTTCTGGTCACGTATCACCGGCGAAGGTAAATTCGTACACGACAACATCGATACCGCATGGGGTATGCGCGTCGGCTCTGGAACCGAAGGCCCGCGTCTGTTCTATCGCTACGATGACGCCAAGATCGACCTCGGAGCATGGACTCACGTAGCCGTAGTCTTCGAATACTCTACCGGTAGCCAAATGCGCCAGAAGTTCTATATCAACGGTGTTCAGCAGAAAGTCGGTGCTTGGATTCATATCATGAAGAGCACTATGGAAAACATCGTCGGTAGCGAATCCGGTAAGTGGAGCGATCTCGAACTCGGTTTCGGCAGTGCGTACGCTTATGGTTCTGACACCTATGAACCCGGATTCATCGACAACAAACGTCCGCTTTCGTCGCTCGACTGGATTGCGTTCGGCGGTTCTTCAAGCGGAATCACCGCTACAAAGGGTTGCGTCGATGACTTCCAGGTATGGAACAAGGCGATGACTACCGAAGAGGTAGTGGCTTCAATGAAGGGATTTGACGCTGACAATCTGCCTGCAAACGTAGTCGGCTACTGGGATCTTGAGTCTGATCCTATCACTCTTACCGACGGCTCGATCGCGATCAGCGGTAAAGCCGGTTCTGCCGCCTCTAAATCAGCCCCCAATGCAAGATGGTGGCCGCAGAACACAGGTACGGGCGAAGGTGCCGATAAGAAGGTCTTCAAGACTTCTCCCCAGTTCCTCTCCGGATGTCCGTTTATTTCGGGTACTGCTTATCCCATCGTGACAACTCCGAACTGGTCGGTTCGCGGCGGTACGGTTACTTCTGCTACCGGTAACGACACCGAAGGCGAGGCTTCAATGACTTTCCGCAAGGCTGGTGACTATTCAGTGCAGCTTACTCTCGAAAACGGTCACGGTACAGACTCGAAGACCTATCCGGTTGTCAAAGTGACAGACGCGTCTGCAATCGGCGGCATCGCAGCCGACGGTGACTTCTCGACTTACACAATCGATGACGTGCTCTTCGTTGAATTCGATGCTGACGGCGTTTACAATGTTGAGGTCTACAACATGGCCGGCATGCTCGTGGGCAGCAAGACAGCAGACATCGTTGCAGGTCAGAACGCACAGATCGGCCTCGGCACTGCAGGAGTTTATCTCATTAAGGTAACCAAGGACGGCAAAGTGCTCCGCACTGTAAAAGTAATCCGCAAGTAAAAATCATCCGTTTCCCGGAAACGGACCTGTAATAAAAAAAAGGGATGCGCGTCGCGCATCCCTTTTTTTTATCCCTTTTTCTCAGGCGGGAGGCAGAATGTCGAGCCAATATTCGGGGATGACTTCGACGGTCGATTCGGAGCCGGAAGGGGATGTGAAGTCAATTGTCGGGGCGGAACCGTCCATGAAGTCGGACTGATAGAGTGCCGTTGTTCCGTCGGGGGCTGAGAAGCTGAAGATTTCAATGCAGGCCGATCCCTCGATCGACCGCGAGCCGGTCATGAGCAGCGTGGGCGCTGAGCGCATTGTCGCGGGCGATTCATAGACGGCGAGGCGATAGACGGAGCTGTTGTCGCCGTCGGGCATTTTGTCGATGCGCATTACTCGGCTGTCGGATGCGGAGCGCAGACAGGCCACCGGAGTCCAGCTGCCCCTCAGATGCGCGGCGAGGCTGCCTATCTCAGCCTGTCGGAGTGAGTCGAGGGCCTTACGCTCGGCCGAGGAGACATAGGGGATTCCGGTGAGATCTTCATAGATCCAGATGTGGCTTCCGTCGCCGACGCTCCAGCCGCGCCAACCGAAATCCTGCCAGTCATCGGGTGTGGCCTGCGCAATGAAATTGCGGAGCGAATCGTCGACGATTGTGCTGAAATAGCGTTTCATCTCTTCCGGACCGTTGATGTCGTGGATCGGGTAGGGTCTCGCGAGGGGATAGTTGACAAGTGAGGCAAACGTGTCGCTGTCGCCAGCGGCAATCGCTGCCACAACGGATTTGACGGACAGCGGAATGGAGTCGGAGGCTGCGGTCAGACTGATGTTGTCGGTGTTCGCTTTCCGGTTGCTGCATGAGGCGAGCGAGACGCCGGCGGCGGAGGCCAGGAGGATGAATGAGAGCGGAAGACGGGTGTGCATAGCTTCGGGATGTGTGGGGGTTATTGAAAGTCAGGTTCAGAGGGATGTCTCGGGAGGAACGGCGGTTTCGGAAACCTCGGGCGGCATCGAGTCGGTCAGAAACAGAGCGTTGTACTCTTCAATGCGGCGCTGGCGGATTCCTGCGTGTGGCTTGCCTTTGTAGCGGCAGTGGGCAATGAAGTTTTCATAGATGTCGCGGTCGCCGGCGGCAAGTTTATTTGCAACGGACGATGATTTGGTCGCTCCGGAACCTATGTTGTAGGCCAGAACTCCGAGAATCAGTGAATCAGCCCCAAAGTTACGGAAAACCGCACAGTTTTTCAATAGGTCTTTGCGCAGAAGTGCGTCGGCTTCCGGTTCGGATAGGGGTTTTGTCCGGCTGAATTTCTCGCCGGGCAGAATGAGATGGCCGTAGCCGACCAGGGGCCAGTGGCGTGGCTGATGGAGGGTTTCATATTTCTTTATGATTCCGACGGCAACTTCGAAGAGGGAGTCGGTCGCAGCCGGAGTAGCGTTTTCTTCCGCGGGTTCAGTGCCGGCGGCAGCGCCCATGTTGATGAACGCGCCGACGAGCAGCAGTGCCCCGCAGATTATGGCAAATAGTTTTTTCACAATTGTAGATTCTGATAGGGGGTGGGATTTGATTCAGAGTAAAAACATTGCAGCTGGCTGAAGGTTCACGCGCGGAGTCATATCCGGGAGGGAACAATGGTTGCCGGAGCTGACAGGAGACTTCGCAGAGCAGCGAGGGTCTCCGCTGCCTGAGAGGTTGCGGCCGAGGCTGTGCGGGGGCAGATACCGGCATAGGCGGTGGCAGCGATGCGCGACGCGACGGTCTTTTCGATCAGCAGGCGCACCGTGGAGGCTGCGGTTGTCGCCGGGATGTCCATTCTGAGTGTGATGATTATGCCATCGTCGCCGGGCGAGGAGATGTCGGCGCCTGTGGCAGCGGCAATAGCAGTGGCTTCCCCTTCGGCGAGGCGTGCCAGTGCCGGGGTCTGGTCGCGTGTCAGCAGTGGCGGACGGTCTGCTGACAGATGATGGCGCAGGGCGGTTTCGGCCAGCAGGGTGCTGACAATGGCTTCTGTTGAGATTGCGATTGATGTTTTCATTTTTTCGGGTCAGTTTTTCAGGGTTCTGGATTCGGGACCGGAGGAGGGGAGGGGAATGTGGCGGTGGCGGCGTCGGTTGCGGTTTTCGCGGGCTTCGCGGCGCAGACGTCCGTAGAGAAATGCCGCGGCGGCGGGACGGATGTAGAAGCGCGGGGCATTGCCTTCGCAGAGCACCAGGGCCAGAGCTTCCGACTCGGTGATCCCTTTGCGGTCCATCAGGCTGTCGACACGGCGCCGCAGCTCATCAAATGCCGCTGCCGGACCGTCGTGGGCGGTTCTGTCGAGTCCGTTGCGCCGGAGATATGAGAGCCGGCGTCGCGCGTAGGTGAAAGTGACGTAGAATTCCGGTGCGGGCGATTCGGCGGCTGCCTTCGCGATCTGCGCCGCCGTCAGAGGTCGGGTCGATTCGCTGACAATGCGGCGGCAGATGCGGAGGAAGTCGCGGTCGCGACGGTTTTTCATAGTAATAGTCTGTGTGTTGGCTGTCATGGTGTGGGTGTGATGTCGGTTTATTAAGCGAAAGATTGTTGCGATGAGTGTTGGCAAAGTTACAATGAGGGTTGGGCCGTCAGGGATGACACGCTTGCTAATAAATGTTAAATAACAGATGTCTGTTCTGGAGATGTTGCGCTATGAGTTGACAATCAGTCGGTTTCTCGCGGCGCGAAATGAGTTGAAGCTGTCGAAGAGGTCGAGGATAGCGATGCTTGAGTTTCGCAGCTGGGCATCGTAGAGCGCGGCGGAGGTGTGGTTGTTGGTAATATGACCCTGCATGGCGCTGCTGACGCCTGAGATCTGGTTGAAAAGCTGCATCTGGAGATTGAGCAGCTGATAGGCGCCTGCACACTCGCTGCTGCCGACCGTCTGCCGGATTTCCCCTTTGCCGGGGATGTAGGGGATGACCGAGTTGGGGCGTGCCCACAGCTCGCCGAGCATTTCGAGACTAAGGCCCGGAGGCAGTCCGTCGGAGGGGACGAGAAGTGCGCCTTTGGCCGATACGCTCATTATGTGGTCGATCAGTGTGATGAGCCGGTTGACGGTGCGCTGCTGGTCGATGATGTCCTCGACAAGCGAATGGACCTCTCCGTCGATCAGGGGGTAGAATTTGACCGCGAAGGGGTGGAGCGAGTGGGTGTAGGGTGAATCGAATTCGTCGAGGATCATTCCGTCGGGGCTCATCATGCGGCAGTGCCAGCGCAGGGTCGTCGAGGGTCGTGTGATGATATCAGACGGTGTGTTGCCGTCTGCGGGATCGCTGCTTCTGTTATCGGCGGAGGCAAGAAAGAAGCGTCCCGACGAGGGTTCGTGACACCGCAGCTCCACCAAAGTCTGATGAAAGACAATGAAAAATCCTGCAACTCGCTGAATTGCAGGATTTTCTTATATGTAATACGATAAACTAAAATGAACCTGCAGGAAAGATGTCCGTTGGACATCACGTTGGACTTGCAAAATCGGACACCATAAGTCCAACAGGTTTCCGCATATTTCATTGGTATTCACTGTTTTGCACTTTGATAATCCGTTAATTGTCAAGAACTTTGCACTATTGAATTTAACAACAAAATCATAGTGTAAAATGGAATCAATATTGTTCTTCATCAAAAGAAAAAAGCTCCTCAAAGATGGCTCGGCATCCATCTTTGTGAGAGTAACATTCGGCAAACTCTCAGCCGAAGTTGCAACGGGTAAGAGTGTTCTGCCCTCCCAATGGGTGGCAACTAAAGGCCGAGCAAAAGGAAACGCCCTTAAAACGAAGCAAATCAATGCTTTTCTTGACCAAATTGAATACACCCTCCATGACTTGACACTCCAAATCCAAAGGGAGGGTAAGCAGGTAAGCGCAAAAGAGATTTTGAACAGATACAAAAATCTCAATGTGCCGAAGATTGGGATTTTGGCTCTGTATGCCGAGCATAATCAGGAACAGAAAGAGCTTGTAGGAATAACTGTTGCCCTCGGCACATACAAGAGGCATGAAACATCAATGAAACTTTTTCAAGAGTTTCTTATGTTCAAGTACAAAGCCAAAGATATTCCTGTCAATGAGGTAGATGTGGATATGCTGAAAAAGTATCAGCACTATCTGATGACTGTAAGGCATAACAACAATAACACCACAGTCAAGTATCTCAGAAATCTTGGCAAAGTCCTCAATATGGCAGTAGTGAAAAAGCTTATTCAATCCTCACCTTTGGAGGAACTTAAATTGAAGATTGAGCCAGTAGATAAAGGCTTCCTAAACAAAGTAGAGCTTGCCAAACTTGCTGAGAAAGAATTTGATGTGATTAGGCTTGAACAGGTGAGAGATGTATTTCTGTTCTGCTGTTATACAGGACTTGCCTATGTTGATGTTCATTCTCTCACAGCCGATGATATTGTGGAGGAAGATGGCACAATGTGGATAAGAAAAGCCAGACATAAAACAAATGTGATGTGCCATATTCCACTTATCAAGCCTGCCCGTGATATTCTCGCCAAATACGAGCATATTTTAGCAGGATTGGATAAGCTGCTCCCTGTATTGTCAAATCAAAAGATGAATGCCTATCTTAAAGAGATTGCCTCTATCGTGGGGATTGATAAGGACTTAACGACACATCTTGCCCGCCACACTTTTGCAACGACCGTAACTCTTGCAAATCATGTTTCAATCGAGAATGTGTCAAAGATGCTCGGACATTCAAGTATCAGAATGACACAGCACTACGCGAGGATTCTTGATGCCTCCATTGCTAACGAGATGCAAAACGTTGAAAAACTCTATGAATGATTCTGTATGCCAATCCACCTGTTTTCGCTTGATTATTGGTGGATTGGTATTCTTCCTCAATTAATAATAGATAACTATTTTTACTGGAATAACGAAGTCGCTATATATACTATATCTTGATATAAGGAGGCTATATCAAGTATGAATTGAAGGATTGGATGGCCTTTTGAAAGATCATCATACAGAAACAAGACAACTTTAATGCGTATTCGCAGAAATTTTAATAATAATCGGTTCATTTTCATGATGTATTTTCTTACGAATAGTCAAGCTGAGTACCATTCGTTTGAAAAAATCTGTTAAAATTTCTACAAAAGTATATGCCTTTATTCTGAATAGACATTTAAGTTTTGAGTCATGTGCTTTTCAATTTTTTTCTGAAATTTTTTGAGCACTTCCTTATTCCTACTCGTATAACCTAATCTAAACAACACTCCCCCTATACTTTGGATGTGGGGTTACTCCCCCGTTAGGCAGTATGGATGTCTTCATTTATATAGCCTAGTGAATCCTCGCATGTCAACAATGGCAGAATGTTCTGCCAAAAAACAACAATAAATCACCCAAAGTATGGAAAAACTACATTTCATGGAAACCCTCTCTATTGAGGATTTCAAGGCTCAACACAATGTTGAGAAAATCGAGGTAAAACAAAATCCTCACACAGGCAAATGCTTCTTTGTCTATGGATTTGAGACAGGAGCAGTATCGGAGAAGTTCCTCAAAGGAGAAATCTCCAATCCTGTAATCTCGCATGTGTGCTCTCCCGAAGATGGCGAGATGTTCTATATGCTCCACGAGAAAGGCGACGGAGGTGCGCCTCTATTGGCCACCCTATAAAGTCTATCCTAACAGACCGCTCCAAACAGTTGGATTGGTGACAATGTTTGCTACAACATTCGCAAGCACGTCGCCACTCCAACTTTTTATTTTATCTAAAATACGAGCTTTTGCTTTTTCGGGATTTGGTTCTTCTTTGGCAATCTCTTTAAGCTCTTTGAACTGCTTACCCGTAATTTCATCCTTGATTGATTCTAGAAAAATCTCAATAACCTGATTTTGCTCTTGTGATTGTGTCTGTGATTGTGTCTGTGATTGGTTTTGGCTTACATTAATATTAATTGTTTTATCCATGTCGTTTATATCATTTTCGGTATTCAATTTAGGCAATATCGGTATTGCATGACACGAATTTAGCAACGCGATTAAAGATTCTAAATGACATTTCTGCCGATTGTCCAGTTCAAAAAGATTCGTATGATATTCAAAATCTTTAATACATCGATCGCCTGGGAAATTCGCGGATAAAAACCGCAAAGCCAAATTCTTCCATGTCTCGTATTGGAGATTATCATGTAGATAATAACCCCCATAAGGATGTCCACTTCTCGGCGTGAGATTCAACGCAATATCTTGGGCTTCCTTTATTAGACTATCTAGAGTAACTTTATTCTGTTTCATAATACAAAATTAGCTAAATTTCTTTATACCAACAAACTATGCAGTTAAGAAAATCATCAAAGAAGCAAGCGAAGATAAAACTTGCTCTTCAAGGCTGTGCAGGGTCAGGCAAGACCTATTCTGCACTCTTGTTAGCCTATGGGCTATGTGGCGATTGGACTAAGATTGCAGTAATAGACAGCGAGAATAACTCTGCTGACCTTTATGCTCACTTAGGACAGTACAATGTTCTCCCTCTTGAGGGAAAATATGACCCTGAGACATACATAGATGCTATCAAAATCTGTGAAAAGGCAGGTATGGAGGTCATCATAATTGACTCCATGAGCCAGTGCTGGGATAACCTCTTGGAGTATCATGCCTGTCTGCCCGGCAATTCATTCACAAACTGGCAAAAGGTTACTCCGAGAATGACCTCACTTATTCAGATGATACTTGGGTTAAACTGCCATGTAATATCCACAATGAGGTGCAAGCAGGACTATGTACTGTCTGAAAAGAACGGCAAAATGGTGCCTGAGAAAGTCGGCCTAAAGGCTGTAATGAGAGATGGAATAGACTATGAATACACCATAGTCTTTGACATCAACATGAAGCACCAAGCCATTGCCTCAAAGGACAGAACAAATCTCTTCACAGGTAAAAGTGAATTCACTATCACTCCTACAACAGGACAGCTTATCCTTGACTGGTGTAATGACGGAGTTACACTTGAAATGATAAAAGGTGAAATCTCAAAGGCTGAAACCTTAGAGCAACTGACCTCTGTCTATCAGCAGTACCCCGAATGGAATCAACAGCTTATAGCTGACTTCTCCAAGAGAAAGGCTGAATTACTTGCTCCAAAAGAGGAAACACAGCCTAAAGCTCCAATCAACTATCAACCCAACTTCACAAGAATAAACCATGCAGACCGCAGTATCAACTTTGCAGCTACAGCCTGTCAGTAGGTTCAATACCTTTCCGAGCAGACTGAATGACAGCCTTAGACCTTCCATTGAGGTTGAGGCTGTCGAGGTTGTGGAGGACATCATAACTCCACAATTCACCAAGAGGCTTCCTTTCATAGAAGCCAACACGAAAGAGGTTACAATCAGCCATCTGATAGATGATTGTGTAGTGCCAGTATTCTCCAAGGACAATGAAATTACCATATCCCACCCTGCTTTCATAGAGGCAGTGTGGGAGGCAGCCTCAAAGGTCTTTCCAAGAGAGAGTATGGAGAAACCATCAATCAGAGTGAGCCATGTTATCAAGGGCAGAACACCTGAGGCAATCCACAAGAATGTCAAGGATCTGCTTGATGAGGACAAGACTATCTACTGGGAGAGGATGATGTTTTGCTTTGAGATACCCTCAATCTGTGAGGATATTCGTGGCAACAGGCTCAATCTCACAATAGGCGGTGTAAGGGCATACAACCACATGAACCTCTATTCCAAGAAAAGTCCTGAGAAGTTCAAAATATTCATAGGCTTCAAGAATATGGTATGCTGTAATCTGTGTGTCAGTACAGATGGCTATCAGTCGGAGTTAAAGGTAATGGATGTGAGAGGTCTGTTCAACTCTGCATTAGCCCTGTTCCAAGACTACAATATGGCAAAGCACCTATATGAAATGGGAGGCTTGCAGGAAAGCTATATGACGGAACATCAATTTGCACAGTTCCTCGGCAAATCTCGTCTATATGGCTTTCTTCCTAAGGCTGAACAGAAGAGACTCCCTCAAATGCTTATGACTGACACTCAGATAGGCATGATAGCCAGAGCCTATTACAATGATGAGAGCTTCGGCGTGGCAGAGGGTGCAAAGGAAATCAATATGTGGAATGTCTATAATCTCCTTACAGGAGCCAACAAGTCTTCCTATATTGACAACTTCCTTGACAGAAGCCTCAATGCCACACAGCTTGCCGAGGGCCTTAACAAGGCTCTTTATGGTGACAGCGAATATTCATGGTTCATCAAGTAGCTATTTGTGTAGGCGTAATCATCGGCGTTATCTACACTATCGCTATATTATGTGGTCTAGTTTCGGCCGTGTTATCCGTTTTGCGTAAAAGCAAATAAAACCTATGGAGCCAAATTATGTAATTCTAATGGACTTCTCAACGGGCGAACTAATCAAGATTAAGCTGACAGAAGATGAATTAAAGGCATCAGAAGATTTTGAATCATTTGATGAGTTCCTTGCCACTGTTGAAGATAAGTATGAGTTCCGACTGAAAGACTGTCTCTATATGACGGTTCACACATATTCCGAACGGTCATATAACTTTCGTTGAGTCCATTGCTCTTGAAGATAAATCCCGAAAGGTGATTTATTGTTGGATGCCTTGGTGTTTCTGTAATGGGAGCATCAAGGCATTTTTATTTCTCTAGTGTCTAACATAAGCCTTGCCTACATCTGCAACAGGTGCGTTTATGTCGGAGAACATGATTTTATACGCTGGTGAAAGCGAGTTGTTTGCCTAAAAATTAGTAACTTTGTGGCTGATTAACAAACTACTCAATTTTGCCAATGAAGTAAAATTATATAATCCGACATATTAAAGAAGTGTTTGCTTCTTACTCGTGTATTTGGAAAATCGCCAATTAGAAGAATGCCACAGCAGTAAGTAAGTGAATGCTTGCACCCACAGGTGTAGGCTTCTCTTATTGTGTGGCATAGGTGTTTGGCGATACCTCCAAATAGCAATAGAGATTCAGCCTACACCTTTTTTGTATCCATACATAAGGACGATGAATAAAACAAAACTTGATAGAACAGACAACAAAAACTCATATGGAACTCTTCTTGAAGTTCTGTTCTTTACCTGTGCCCGAAATAGCAGAAAAACCATTGATGCTAATAGAATTACTAAATAATTGGGTTACACTAATACTTGACCGCATTTCTGACGGGCATTTGGCTGGATTTGTGTCAGATTTCAAAGATAACCATCCAATGATATTTTGGATAAGTGCAATCATATGGGCACCCATTGCATTATTTCTTGGAATATTGTTCTTTGAGGGAATAGTGGTTAATGGACTGATTGTTATTGTCGGACTTTCTATATTATTCACAGTCGTTTGTAAAATAATCCACATCATTGACATCATTTTTAATTTACGCCAATAAAATACAATTCAAAATGACCTTATTTATACTGATATTCTTTGCTTTAACGCTATATTTTGCTCAAAACAAAAATAGAGTTACATCTCCAATATCAAATGCTAGGCGAACTTGGAGTTATATCTTAACCGCTGTAGCTGTAGCTCAATTTTTATTGGGATTTAAATATAGCACTCAGCATCACTATTTCATAGGTGCTTTTATAGGCGCTTGGGCATGGTTTACTTACGAGGCTCGCAAGGGCCAGACAACATGGAGGAATGTTTTTAAAACTATAATTCTAGTGTCTTCAAGTGTGGTTTATCTCGTTGCGGTTGATCAGCCCGATAATTGGGCACTGGTAGTAGTGCAAGGATTTTTTTTGATAATTGTTCTTGCTCTACAGGGATATTTTATCAAGACATCTGTACCTATGAAGGTATCGGACTCTCATGTTGATGTGGCAGCGAGAAAGCCTAAAACTGAATTTACAAAAAGAGTGCCGTTATTAAAATTGAGTAAAAGGACAAAAAGTATCATATATTGGATTGGAGGTATTATTATCTTTATAATATTGCTACCCTTTATCATATTTATTATTGATAAGGGGGTTGATAGTTATATGCACTACTTCTACTCAGTAAAAAATATTGGCAAGGAAGAAGTTGATTCATGTGTAATGCTTGATGATGTTCCTATTAGTGAGATAGTACACTATAAATCAGATGGAGCTGTAGACGTTTATCCCATAGACGATTATTATAATATGCCTGACTCAATGGTGAGGCCTGATACGACTATATCTCATGTTGATCCATACTTGAAAACATACTCTACAGGAAATCTGAAAACTGACCTTAGAAACATGATAATTGAGCAAAATAAATTCTGTCCTATGCGTATTGACGATGGAGTAAATATTGCAATTGTACAAGAGGAAAACAATTATGTAACTCATTACGCCGCTATTGATGAAGCTATTTTAGATTTATCGGGTATGTTAGCTGAAAAAGACAAAATAATTACTACTATGAAAAACGCCATGACCGATTATATCATTACCTCCAACAATGCTAATGAAGAATACCGAAAAACATTCGCCCTATATGTGGCTAATAGGAAAGGCATTAAATATCATTTCTATGGCAATCGGACCAATAAATCATTTGATGTGGTATTCTCATGTGACGAATTAAAAAAACTTGTTCAACTTTAATATTACCAAATCTACAATAACTATAATATGATTTTAGAACAATACCTTTGCAAATTACATGAGCTACTCTCTCCTAAGGCATATAAAATGTGCTTACTGAGAGATCTCTATCTTCTCGCAATAAGTGATGGCCTGGAAAGTTCGCATCTTCGCAATGACTTATTCGCAATAACTTGTGTTAAAGAAAATATCCCACAATCTATGCTAATGGAATTGGCAAATAATCCTTTAGCCATAAGGGATTGCTATCCACATTCAAAAGATAGAGTGGAGAAATACATCTATCTGATGACGTCCATGCTGCTTGTTGAAGGTAATTGTTCTGATAATGCTTTGACTCATTATCAATATACCATGCACCGATTGGGGCTTAACGATGTGGATATGGTTAAAGTTATAACCGCTCTTAGTCAGTCTAATCCAAAGTTTCAGTCTGCGGCTATATCATATATGGCTAATGTGGATATGGAAACACTAACGGCACTAGGGAAAAGAAACAAGCCATCTCAGAATAAATTATCCAGGCAATATGCAGAACTCATACATGGCATTATACCATCCACTGCGGAGATTATATATGTAAAAGAAGATAATCTTCATTGTAGTATCTCATTTAAAATGAGATATACGGATTACTCTTTGACACTTATGTGTATCCATCAAAACAAGATTGGAGTTTCTTTATTATCATCTTCTAACATAAAAGGTGAGTGGAAATTCTCCAAATCCCAATCTCAAGCATCAATGGCTAAGAAAATCAATGATGACATTGATAAAATGATTTGTAAGGATTTATGACATGAAGTACCAATTACAATATCCTCTAGAAAAAGTTGGATTACCTCTGATAGTTACATCAAGCAAGCCTAACCTATGCTTCTTGATTGACACAGGGGCAACGCATAATGTTATATTCTCCTTTGTTCTAGAATCAATAAAAGATTCAGTTTCTTTTGTGGACTCTAGTAACACAATAATGGGAATAGAAGGAAATTCAACCGATGTTCCACAGATTGAAATGAGCCTTGAGTTTCAAGACAATGAAAGCGAATCAATCTTCTCTGTCCTAGATGCCAATAATGCTATCTCCAAAATCCAACTAGAGAGCGGAATACAGATACATGGCATCTTGGGCATACCATTCTTAATAGAAAACGAATGGATACTTGACTTCAAACAACTAATAATCACCAAATAAACGCCATGAGAAAAGTTATATCAATCATATTCAAAGTCATAGGTTGGCTACTTATTATAGCTGCTTTTTCCAGCTTTGTAGCTTGGATATGTGTTCCTATACTATTTGAGGAATACACCATGAAAGGTTCTATCTTTGGCACTGCTCTAACCTTTCTAATCGGGTATGGTCTAAGAGAGCTTGGCTACAAAATCGGCAAACCGAAAAAATCAGAAGAAAATCCGACTATTCCATTGCAAAACATAGAGCATGATAAGGGAAAATCAGCGAACAGCCGAAAGAGAATACAATGGCGAAAAATCATTCTTTCAGTTTTGCTTTTCGGAATATTCGCTTATTGCTCAGGTTGTGTAGATGAAGGGGATTCGATAACGGCATTTATGATTGTGGTATATATCCCATTATACTGCCTCCTCTTTTACTATTATGTAAGGTTGCTATGGAAATATGGCAAAGAAATAACAAGGACACAGATATTGCTTTTGCCTATTCTTCAAAAGATTAATATATTGCGAGATTATAAGGATGATATATCAGATAGAAAGCGGTTGTTCTCAACATCTTTTTATGGTCTAGTGTTATCCGTGCTTTGCCCTGCAATAATATCTACTATGTACTACGATATGAACCACCATATACATGAATATTATGGTATCTGTTATTTTTTGCTTTTCCTCCCGATTATAGCATGGATAATCAGCCTATCTAAGGGTTTATTCTATGATTGGCTATTGGACAAAACCTCTAATGAACGACAAAACCATAACAATTCCTAGAAGATATTATGAAAGCATCAGATATACTCGTGGGTCTTTTCAGTTTTGATTGCGACCGAGAATTGCTCACTACATCGTGGAAAGATGACAATTCCGATGAAGTTGAACGGCTCAACGAATGGGGTATTATGGCAAGCAATAAGGAGAATGACGGAGAACGCGCCTTATTCTATTTTACCGAAGCAATAGAAAAAGGGAATACCAACGCCATGATAAATGGCTTTTCTGTACTTTGGAATCAGGATTGCTATAATAGGGCTGCTCGCTGGCTACAATCCATGAACACTAGGGATATTAAAAATTTAAAGTGTCTGTGGAACGAGGCAATGCTTTATTTCTATGGAAATAACATTGAAAATAACCCCTTGAAGAGAAATAAATCTAAGGCCAAAGAACAGCTTGACTTCATTATTCTTCACTACGATATATTCAAGGACTGCAATAAGGATAACAGAAAGATAATACAAGCTGCATATATCTTTTCACTAAAGCATAACTTGCATAAGCAGGGAGATGATGTTCTCAAACCATATGAAGATTGGAAAGTAGAATGGTGGCAAAATAGGCGTAATTTAGCTGTAACAGGCAACAACCTGTATTATGCGCTTTATAATGAGTACCATCACATTCCGTGGGATGTCGGTCACTATGTCGGAGACGAATGGCTTGAACGCCGTGTTTTCTTCAATTTGGATGAACTGTATCTTGAAGATGGATGGCATTTGTGCATAACACTAGGAGATATACACGGTTTCTATGCTTACAAAGATGATAAGAAAGAGCCTCTTTGCAAAAAACTGAGAGGAGCCATAAGCAAACGTGCAGCGTGGCAAGCATACCTGCTCTATTCGGCATATCGCATAATGCCACTTGAAGACCACGACAATTATGATGCGTGTCGTCCAATCTATACTAAGAGAGATTTGGATTTAAACACATTCTATACATTTATGCCCGACAGTCACTTTGACAAGGTGATTGCTGACCTGCAAAAGCTTGAGTTAACGGACAAAGACACCTATCCAATAGTACACCAAGTCTCTGACTTCAAATTTGAAGTAGAATGTATCTGGTGGAATGATTGGAAAGGACTTTTCAAAGAAAGAGCTGTAGTTGAATTTGCGCCTAAAACATATACACCCAAGATGGAAGTCATAGGAGAGAATATTATCTATACTTATGAATGCTCCATAGATTTATAGACAAAATACAAAATCAGCTTACCCTGCTTACCCCGATTGGGTAAACAAGGTAAGCTATTTTGTATCAGTTATTTTTCTTTGACATAATAACCATATCTGCCATTTTGCTTCCCTCTCTCAACTTTCAGCTCTCTTAGTACGCGGCCTAACGCTTGTATTGATAGCGTTTTATGGCCTGTTTTATGTACCAAAGACTGGTGAATTTGAGTTGTTGTAAGAAATTGAGCTGCCTCTATATCAATAAGGTTAGCTTCATAGTAATTGACAAAAGCTTCTTCCTCTACGGATATGTCCCTAAATTCCGCATTCATCTCATTCAGTATTTGGATTTCAGATTCATCAAACCAAAATTGAAAACCGGTTTGACACAGATACTTCACTTGAGCATACAACTGAGGTATTGGGATATTGTGTCTCAGATTTATCTCATGCACATCAAAACACAGAAAGCGTCTATTCCCTGTTAAGTCCTTGAGGAAGTGTTTCTTATTGACAGTTCCTGCAAAAGAAGCCCTACGAAAATAATATTGCGTTATTGTCGTATAAGCTCTTCTCATCGCAGTGCCCTTCTGCGTCATAAGTTGTTTCACACTATCCATATTTTTATCAGAGAGATTTTCAAGCTCATCCATCAAAATCAGGACGCATTCAGCAATCTTGACCGAGACCTCCTTATCTTTAGTTTGGATATATCCCTCATGGATAAATTCTTGAAACTCATCGGGGATAATGGTATGAAACCATGTGGTTTTACCTATCCCTTGAGGCCCGGACAACACAATGGCAGTATGGTTAACCGCATTATCATCTAATAGCGATGCGGCAAGTGCCACGAGCCATTTTCTCAAACAGAAATCAAAATGTTCGGGTTGTGTTGTTGTTACGGATTTTGCAAGTTCACCGATGTAATCTGTTCCATCCCATTCGGGTAAGGCATCAAAATACGACCTATACACATCAAAACTCGGAACAAAATCTGAGAAAAGCAACATTCTCAGTGTATCCTTTGAGCACTTGATATTGTGCATTTTAATTTCCCGAAGAATAGAGTTGAACTCGTAATCCTCCAGATAATGAAAGTCCGTATTGGGATCTGCTTTGTTTTTTACCAAAACCCTGTTTGTCACTTTATTGTGCTTGAATGCATAATGCGATGACAAGTACTGTTGGATTTGTTCAATCTCAGAACTGAATCCCTCTGTTGGAACGACTTCGTTCTTTAATGCGGCAGGCACACACATCGTGGATATAGGCATAACTGCTTCGTTCATACCATACCCCCTCTCGCCTCTATATGCGCCACGAGCATGGCGTGTGTCATATACAACCTTCCGCCGAAGTCAATAAGGCTGATTATACCTTTTGCCCTCCAATTAAAAAGTGTCCTCTTGGTTACTTTGAAGATTTTCTCCAAATCAACGAGGTCATAAAGGATGGAGGTGTCCTTTCCTAATTTTTCTGTAACTTGGCAGCTACCTGAGCTGATTACAGACGCATTAGGAGCGTATCCATGAAAGACTGTTTCATTTTTCATGTGTCTCCTTTTTTATTCGCGTATCATGACAGGCTGATACAAATGAATGTACCTATTGGCATTCACCCTGCCGTGAATGCTGATGCAAAGTTACTGCCAAAACAAAGGAAATTCCAAATCTGAAGCAGGGAAATTTGTGAAGTTTCCGCATTTTTCATACTTTTGCAGTGCATAAGGTCTTGATACCGAGATTGCAGAGTCCGTTGGACTTTTCATTGGACATGAGTTTTTAAGCTGAGATAACTTACTGAATACAAAGGCAATATTCCTTTTGGTTCATGAGCCTCCAGGACCGACCGGCTCTCGAGAGTCCACAGCTCAATGACCCGGCATCTGTGGCTACCGGCATCGAAAAAGGAGCGGCTGACGCTGTCGCCGAGCGGACCGGCCGGCCCTTCGTGCCACGACGAACTGTAGGCTGTGGCTATCCGCGCTGCACGGCTACCTCCCTGCGGGGCGAAGCGCATCAGCACTTCGCGCAGGCTCATCGAATGGAGCATTCCGACAAGCTCGATGTCGAGTCCGCGCGGATCGGTGAACCGGTTGATGAAAAACGAGTCGGGGCTGATATTGTCGACCCAGATCCCGTCGCCGGCGAGACGTCGCTCCGCCACTACGCGCTGGATCGCGCATCCCGAAATGAGAAATTCCTCGAGCATCCGGCAGTCGAGTTCGGTCAGAGCGTTGCGCGAGGCGGTCGCCTCGTCGGGTTCGGGGGCGACTGTCTGACGGTCGGGCGACGACAGGGAGTTGCGGAAGTTGCCGACCACCGATTTGACAAGTTGTCGGATCAGATTGTTGGTGTGGGGGCGGAAACCGGCTCTGAGAGCGGAGTCGTGTTCGCTCTCCCCGTCGGCGCCGGCGTCGTTCCACTGGCGTCCGTAGGTGTAGTTTTTATAGCGCCGGCGCCGGGCGCGCAGAGGTTCTCCTTCGCGCCACGCTTTCATTGCGAGTTCGATATATTTCATGGGTCGGCAGATAAGTTGGGATCCGCGACGCCCAGGTTGGCGAGCATCTGCGGGGTCAGATGATAGATGTCGTCGGAATCGGGCAGCAGGACTGCCATTATCCGCGTTTTCCCTCCGTCGGGAGGAGGCTGGACAGTCAGGAGTCCGTCGCTGACGACAGCGACCGGACGTGCCTGTCCTGACCGGGCGAACGGGTTGCTCTGGGCGGTAGCGTCGGGACTTGAGGGGTCGGTGACGATCAGAGCCGGACGTTCCCAGGTGTCGCAGTCGGCGGAGGCTACCCGCAGACATCCTTGGGGCATTCGTGCCGAACAACTCCCGGGACACCTTTCGCTGAAAGTCAGCCGGGGCCCGATGTCGGTCAGCGGGAGATCGGAGAATGGAGCGGTATTCAGCAGGCCGACGTACCATGCGCGCATCTGGAGCGTGAGGATGCGGTCGAGGTCGGGCCCGTCGGACCGGCTGACGGTGCAGTCGGTCCTCAGAGGCTCGAACCCCTTCGCGGATTTCCACAGCTCAAGCATGGAGTCGGCCGTGAGGGTGATTGGGTTCATGGTGGAGTTTGACGGTTGTGAACAAACAGATGTGAGCGGAATTCGATTATTCCGAAACGATGCGGATGTGGGCCTTCGGATGGCGCAAGACAAGACAGCTTGCCTCGGTTGCCACAAGCGCGTCGGTGTTGCGCACGCCGGAGCTCTTCAGGTCGAGGTGTTCGACGCGGAAGGGGATATGGGAGTACTTCGTCAGATACTGCGGATCGATGACCATTCCGTCATTCTCGTGGCCGCACTGGTCGAAGACTTCGTTGTGGACAACGCAGAGGACCCCGAATTTCGAGCGCAGCTCAGTGAAATCGATGCCCCAGCGAGTCACTGTGTCGGAGGCGGAGATCACTTTCGTGTACTCCATGTTGTTGAGGCGCTCGATCAGACCGGACCCTCCCATGAGGATTTTGCGGGGCGATCCGGCGCAGTCGCCGGTGAACGCTTTGCGCATGAGAGCCACGAGAGTCTCCGTCGAGATGGGCTCGTCGGTCAGGGAGAATTCCTCGCCGGCCTGGTTCCAGATCCCTTTGGTGAAGAGCACCTCGTCGAAACGCCGCGGATCGGTCAGTCGGGCCTGTACGCCGAAAAGGAAGCTCTTCTCCATTCCGAGACGCATGTCCATGATCGCAACTTCCTCCTGATCGGAGAGGGTCCATCCGACCTCTTTCGAGGAGAGCTTGGTCAGGATTGAATTTTCAACCTGGGCCTTGAAGATTTGGCAAAAATTAGTTGATTTGACGGGAAGCGCTTCAAACTGAGGCGTCTGGACGTCGAGTTCGCCTGCCGCGCGGCCCATTCTGACGAGTCGCTGGCCGTTCTGGCCGAATGAGGCGGCTGCTTTCTGCTCGTCGGTCAGGTTGAGGGCAATCACCGTCAGCGGATTGGAGCTGCCTTTATCGATATCGACAACGTAGAGGATGACTGGCTGGCCGTCGACACCGGTCGTGCCCTCCATCATCACCGTTTCGGTCATCGCTATCAGGTCGGCATTTTTGACCTTCAGCGAGTAGGTCTGATAGCCGCTGTAGTCGCCGCCTGCAATCTTTGTGAGCGCCGCCGAGAGGTTGGTGGTCGGAGCTTTGGCGTCGACGGAATAATAGTCGACGATCATTGATGAGGCGTGGCGCGCGCCGACCATTCGCGAGATCTGGTCGACAGGGGTGGCCATCGGGCGCACCTTGACGACACGGCTGTCGATCTCGTTGAGCAGGAGCGAGGGAGAGCCTTCGCGGGTGGCGCCTGTCGTCAGAGGTCCGTCGATGACTATTGGTGTGGTTTCGTCGGATTTGATGATTTTTGTGGTTTCGTCGGATTTGTACATGTTCAGATTTGATTAAAGGTTAGAAAAAAGGATGATTGGAAAGGGTTTCGTCGGACAGGGCTGGACGTGGCTGTCAGTCCCAGACCCCCCGGGGGAGTTCCGACAGGAAGTTTTCGGCAAGACTACGGGCTGTCTCGGGGCTGTCGCGTCGGCGCAACGGGTTTTCGAACAGCCCGGGGCGCGACATGAAGCTCTCGGCCATTTCGTTGCGGGCGCGCAGATATCCGCGCTGTTCGGCGTCGGCAACCATCTGTGAGATCTCTTCCGGGGTAGGTCCGGAGGGCTGAGGCGGCTCCGGCAACTGAGGCGTCGCCGGCAGCGGGGATTCCTGCTGTATCCGGGCTTTCGGCTCTTCAGGGGGTTCGGGACAGGCCGCGGCTTCGGGAAGCGGAGATTCGGGTAAGTTCGGTAAGTTCGGGTGAAGGTCTGTTTCCATAGGTTTAAGTCGGGAAAGATTATGATAATGTCAGGGTCTGTCTTCGATTTGTTTATCAGTGTTAAAACCAGACATTCTCTAATGAACCGGTTCGTTTGATGATGCAAAGTTACGGGTCCGGACCGGCCTCCGGAATGTCAGATTCAATATTTGGTTAATCCGGAGGCATGACATTGTGGCAGGCAATGTTAACAGAGTGTAAAAATAGTATTTGAACCTTTCCGTAAATCCAAAAAAAATGTTTTATCTTTGTGTGCGGAAACATTTTTTTAGATTTTTCCGCCGAAATACATTCTTTGCATAACCCAACCACAATGAGTTACAGCTTTTTAGATTTTCTTTGCCTGCTCGGATCAGTCGGACTGTTCCTCTATGGCATGAAAGTGATGAGCGAAGGCCTGCAGAAAGCGGCGGGCGACCGTCTTCGCAACATCCTCGGGGCAATGACCCGTAACCGATTCACCGGAACTCTTACCGGATTTCTGATTACCGCTCTGATTCAGAGTTCATCCGCATCGACGGTAATGGTAGTCAGCTTCGTCAATGCGGGTCTGATGACCCTCGCTCAGTCAATGGCTGTGATCATGGGTGCGAATGTCGGAACGACATTTACGGCATGGATCATCTCTCTCTTCGGATTTAAAGTCAACATATCGGCCTTTGTGCTGCCGATGATCGGCATCGCGGTGCCGCTGCTCTTCTCCAAGAAAAGCCGTAACAAATCGATCGGCGAATTCTTTGTCGGTTTTGCATTCCTCTTCATGGGGCTCAATATGATCAGCACCTATGTGCCTGATCTCCAGAGCAACCCCGAGATGTTTGCCTTCCTTCAGCAATACACCAACATGGGATTCGGCTCCGTCCTGATCTTCATGCTTGTCGGCATTCTGGTGACAATGGTGATCCAGTCGTCGGCTGCAACATTCGCTATCACGCTGATCATGTGCAGCAAAGGGTGGATCGACTTCGATCTGTCGTGTGCGCTGGTGCTTGGCAGCAATATCGGAACAACCATCACTCCGATTCTCGCTTCGATGAGCGGAAATGTCGCTGCAAAGCGGACCGCTATGGGCCATCTGCTTTTCAATGTGCTCGGATGCGCATGGGTGCTGTTTGTCTTCTTTCCGTTTGTCCGGCTCAACGTCGAGATTACCGAACGGCTTGGTCAGGGCAATCCTGAGACTCTTTCGACTTATGTCAACAATATTCAGCAGACCGACCCCGAGGTCTATAACAATCTGTTCAACAACCTACCCTCCGACCATCCGCGTTTCAACGACATAACAGCGGCCCAGAAAAAAGTCGAGACGCTCCAGCAGAGCGTGTCGATCGGTCTGGCTGTTTTCCACACTGTCTTCAATCTGATAAACCTCGCGGTAATGATCTGGCTGACCGGACTCTATGTGAAGATCGTCATGAGACTTGTCCCGGCCAAACACAAGGAGGACGAGGAATTCCAGCTCAAGTTTATCTCCGGCGGTCTGATGAATGCTGCCGAACTCAATATCGCCCAGGCGGAAAAGGAAATCGCTGTCTACGGCGAGCGCGTCGCAAGGATGATCGGCATGGCAAAGAAACTCGTGCACACCGATACGGATTCGGAAGAATATGCCCACCTGCTGTCGCGTCTTGAGAAATATGAGGACATCTCCGACCGTATGGAAATCGAGATCGCCCACTATCTCAACCGATGCTCCGAAGGACGTCTGTCGAATGAAGGTAAGCTCCACATTGCCGCGATGCTGCGCATTGTCAGCGAAATCGAAAGCATCGCCGACTGCTGTCTCGGTGCAGGCAGGATTCTCGAACGCAAGAATCAGGCCCACATCGAGTTTACCGATGCGATCTATGCCAACATCGACGCCATGTTTCATCTCGTCAGGGAGGCTATGGACGATATGCTCAAGCTTCTGCGCGATCCCGAACATGCACGCGAGCCGGAAATCATTGTTTCCTACAACAAAGAACGCGAAATCAACAACTATCGCAACCAGCTGCGTGCCGGCAACATCGAGAACATCAACAACCACTCCTATCCATATCAGGCCGGCATCTATTACATGGATATGATTTCAAACCTCGAAAAGACCGGCGACTATATCATCAACGTTGTCGATGCCATCAAAGAGCAGCTTAGACGCCAGATTGCATGACAGGGTTAGCTTTTCGGTGGTCGCGGGGGCTGAATGGTGTCCGGTGTTAAAATTCGGTCACAAATCCGCTACAAATCCAGTTGCGTGAGCCGTTGTTTCATAACGTTTGCGTACATTTGTAGTAGACAATTCTAACGAAAACCAATAAATGTCTGCAAATCCTTCATCAGATTTGAATGCATCAAGTGCGGGACGTGTCCTGATAGCAGACACGGAATCGCTTATGTGTGAACTCCTGCAGGTTCGTTTGGAAAACGAGGGGTTCAGGGTTGTCATCGTCTCGAAAGGAGCTGACGTGATGAAATTCGACATCAGTGAGTTTTCGATTGTGCTTGTCGATCTTATGGGCGAACCGGTCGACGGGCTGCAGGTGACAGCTGCGATCAAGCAGAATCCGGAGACTGTCGGAGTGCCGGTCATCATCATGTCGGCAAAAGCCTCGGAAGACGACATTGTCGACGGACTCGAGGCCGGTGCGGACGATTATATTGCAAAGCCCTTCTCGACACGCGAGCTGATCGCAAGAGTCAAGTCGGTCATCCGTCGACGCAACATGATCAACGCCCGTCGTCTGGCCAACGTTGTCCGCTTTCAGGACATGACCCTCGACATCGGGGCCGGTACGGCATTCATCGACGGTATGGAGCTCTCTCTGACTCAGAACGAATTTAAACTGCTGGCTTTGTTCCTGCGTCGGCGTAACCACTTTTTCGAACGCGCCCAGATCCGCGAGATTGTCTGGAATAATGACAGCGGGATCAGCGACCGGGCCGTCGACACAAGCATCTCGCGTCTTCGTAAGAAACTCTTTGACTATGGCCGCAACCTGGTCAACCGCAAAGGTTTCGGCTATGGATTTGTTGAATAGAGGCGCCGCCGCAAGGAGCGCCACGATGGTGAGTTGAACGTCATGTCACAGAAATCTGCTGCCAGCCCCCTCCCTTATTGTTTTGATCCGAACGTCATTGAAGCCGGTTGCGACGAAGCCGGACGAGGCTGTCTGGCCGGTCCGGTCTACGCCGCCGCGGTTATCCTTCCCCGAGGATTCAGCCATCCGTGGCTCAATGATTCGAAACAGGTCAGCGAGAAACGTCGCGACGAGCTTCGCGCCGTCATTGAAAACGAGGCTCTCGCATGGGCCGTCGGAGTTGTCGATAATGAAGAAATTGACCGGATCAATATTCTGCGCGCATCCATTCTTGCCATGCATCGCGCGCTCGACGCTCTCAAACTGAGGCCGGAAGCCATAATAGTCGACGGCAACCGATTCACCCCCTACGGCGAGATCCCGTGGACCACGTTTGTCAAAGGCGACGGACGGTTCGCCAACATTGCCGCCGCCTCGATCCTTGCAAAGACCCACCGCGACGAAGCAATGCGCCGACTGGCCGACGAGTGTCCGGGCTATGGATGGGAGATCAACAAAGGCTACCCGACCAAAGCCCACCGTGATGCCATTGCCCGACTTGGCGCCACACGGTTTCACCGTCGCTCGTTCAGACTGCTCGACAATCAGCTGACCCTCTTCTGAAACAGGCAATAATTCGCTGACGGTGCCGTTATATAAAGGTAAGATAATTTTAATGAAGCGCTTATCCTCCGATATATTCTCTCTCATCGCAATCCTGATTTGCGCCGTCGGACTGTTGATGCCGTCCCGTGCGGCCGCTTTTGAGGTCGATTCCTATGCAGCGTCGTCGGCCCTCGCTTCCGGGCGATGGGTGAAAATCAGTGTGGCTTCTTCCGGAATCCACTTTATTTCAAACACGACTCTTCGCAACTGGGGGTTTTCCGACCCGTCAAAAATCAGCATTCATGGCTATGGTGGCCAGAGACTGCCCGACCGTCTTTCACGTTCCGGATATATCGATGACCTGCCCCGCCAGCAAGTGGTCCGGACTGCAGCCGGAATCTATTTCCACGCCGTAGGGCCGGTCAGCTGGACCTATGCGGGCAACAACTCCTACCATTCGCTCAATCCGTTTTCGTCGGTAGGCTGCTATTTTGTGACTGACAGTCAGGCTGATCATCCCGACCGTGATGTGCCGGTCGAAGGATTCGAGACGGTTACCTCCGCTCCGGCCACAACGTTTATCGACCGGGTCTTTCACGAGGTTGACCAGACGTCACCAGGCTACACCGGCCATCTGCTCCTCGGCGAAGATTTCCGCAGTCTGCGTTCGCGCACATTCAATTTGAGTCTGCCCGACCGCGTCGAAGACACGCAGGTCTGGATTCGCTCGTCGTTTGTCGCGGCAGTGTCGTCCCGTTCAACACTCTCATATTCGGTCAACGGCACTCCGCTCACACAGACCTCCGCTCTCTCGGCTCTCAATGACTATATCTACGGCTCGCGTGCGACGCTTGCGGCAAATGTCGACATGACAGGCAATTCGCTCGCTTTCGGCATCACATTTAATCCTCAGGGAGTCGTGACCTCAGCCAACCTCGACGGAATCTCGGTCAACTACACCCGCCGAATCGCTCTGCGTGACAAACGCCTCTCATTCATCGTTGCCTCCCCGTCGGTCAGCCTCGAGGGTGCCGACGCATCGACAATTGTATGGGATGTCACCGATCCGCTGCAGATTACCTCTCTGCGCACAATTCCTTCAGCCAGCGGGGTGAGCTGGACCAACACCTATTCCGGACGACGGTCCTACGTGGCCTGGAATCCCGGAGCGTCGCTCCCGTCGCCGACCTATGTGGGCGAGGTTGCCAATCAGGATCTGCATGCGACCCCCGACGCGACAGATATGGTGATTATCACCGTGCGCGACTGGGCCGGCGAGGCGGAGCGCCTCGCACAGTTCCACCGCACAAACCCGGCCGATCCGCTCAATGTCGTTGTGGTCATCCAGGACGATATCTTCAATGAATTCTCTTCCGGTGTCCCCGATGTCTACGCTTTCCGCCACTATCTCAAGATGCTCCATGACCGTGGCAAAGCATCCGGACATCCCCTCCGCTATGCCCTGCTGTTTGGCCGCGCGAGCTTCGACGGACGTCTTCTATCTCCTGAGATGAAAGCCCTGCGCGAACCGGTCATGCCTACCTGGCAGTCGGAAGAGGGGCTCTCAAAGACCGACTCATTCACCTCCGACGATCCGATTGCGATGCTCGACGACAATTCCGGCATCGACCTCGCATCATCCGACATCTCGCTGGCGATAGGCCGCGCGCCGATCCATTCGCTGACAAATGCCAGAACTTTTGTCGACAAGGTGATAGCCTACTCTCAGAACACCTACCCGACCGATTGGAAAAATCAGGTGGTCATGATGGCCGACAATGGCGATCTCGGTGTCTTCATGAAAGATTCCGAACGCCAGTTCGCAAATTTCAACGCCTCTGAGTCAGGGTCCAACATGTTCTATACGAAAGTCTATATCGATGCCTTCGACATTGTCGGTGGCCAATGTGTCGGCGGACGCCAGAGGCTCCACAGAATGCTCGACGAAGGAACCCTCTGGTGGAACTATATCGGCCACGGTGCACTCTCGACACTTGCCGAGGAGAACGTCATGACCAACACCGACATCAACAACATGTACAATCGTCGCTGGCCGCTTCTCTTCGCTGCGACATGCTCATTTGGCAAGCATGACGGGCCCTACGTGTGCGGTTCGGAGACAATGCTTCTGACCCCCAACGCAGGCGTCATCGCAGCAATCGCGCCGACGCGCGAGAGCATGATCACCCACAACGGCACGATTTCGGCAGCCGTGGGGGCGACAGCCTTTGAGCGCGACACCGACGGACGATTCCACACAATCGGTGAGATCGTGCAGCGCGCCAAACGCTATATGCTGAAAAACTCGACGTCCGCAGCAAATAATCAGAAACTCTACTACATACTGCTTGGCGATCCGGCACTGCGTCTTGCGACTCCGGAGCCTCGCGTCGTACTCGAACAGATCGGCGACGACGACGTCAACGAGGACAACCAGTGCACCATTATGGCCCGCCAGAGGGTGCGTCTGCGCGGTTCGGTCTATGATCCTGCCGGTCTGCTGATGCAGGACTTCAACGGCACACTCTCCCTCGCACTCTATGATGCCGAATACTCGACAACCTCCAATGGCGCTGCGACAGGGGGAGGAAAGCCGACCGAAGGAGAAGCAGTGACCTTTGAGGAACAGGGCGCAAAACTCCACGTCGGGCGCGATTCGATCCGCAACGGACGTTTCGACATCACGATCGCAATGCCCTCCGAAGTCTCCGACAACTTCCGTCCGGCCGCGCTTAACATGTATGCTCTCGCCGACGATGGCCGGGAGGCAATCGGATGCAACCGCCAGTTCTATGTCTATGGCTATGACGACTCTGCCGAACCCGACACCAGCGCTCCGGTAATCGAATATGCCTTCCTCAATCACGAGTCATTCACTCAGGGCGGTGTCGTCAATGAATCGCCCATGTTCATAGCCTCTGTTTCCGATGACATCGCGATCAACCTCTCGACCGCAGGCATCGGACATCAGATGACCCTCCGGCTCGACGATTCCAGAACATTCAGCGACGTTGCATTGTATTACACCCCGGCGCCCGACGGATCATCCTCAGGCACAATCGCATATCCTTTTGAAGGCCTCTCGGAAGGAAACCACACTCTGACCTTCCGTGTATGGGACACTTCCGGCAACTCCTCGACAAAAAAACTCTCGTTCTTTGTCGAACAGGGTGCGACTCCGAAGATTTTCGACATCTTCACCGACGCCAATCCTGCATCGACAGAAGCCAACTTCTACATCTCCCACAACCGGCCTGATTCACGTCTGACAGTGACGCTCGACATCTACGACATGCTTGGTCACAGAGTGTGGACCTCGACAGTCACAGACCGTTCCGACATGTTCCTCTCAGCTCCGATCCGATGGGATCTCAACGATATGGGAGGTCGGCGAGTTGCCCGTGGAATCTATATCTATCGGGCAACTGTGACGACCGACACCGGAATTGTGCAGTCGGCCGGACGGCGGATTGCTGTCACAGCGCAATAGCTTTTTCTCCGAAAAAACTCCCCGGAACGAAAAAAACTTCCCCATAAATCAATGTGGTTTGAGAAAAAATCCGTAACTTTGCCCTCGCAAACCGCAAAGGAAAGATGCCGGAGTGGTCGATCGGGACGGTCTCGAAAACCGTTGTACCCTTACGGGTACCCAGGGTTCGAATCCCTGTCTTTCCGCTGAAACAGCCGCAAGTCATATGATTTGCGGCTGTTTTCGTAAAAGTAAATTTAAACATGTCTCGCAACATCGGACCCCTTACTTGTGTCTCGGCTTTGCTATTGTTGCATACGCTGAAAAATCAGAGCTGCAGCAGTAATAGTAGATGCCTTTTCATTGATTTCAGTGGTTTGGGTCGCTGAGGTTGTTCGTGGCGTTATTCGCCAGCAATCGTGGCCGTTATGCGTCGAGGTCCGCCGTGGTTGCGGAATTCGCAAAGGACAACGCCCTGCCAGCGTCCGAGTTTCAGACGCCCGTTGCTGACGGGAATCGTCAGAGACGGACCGATCAGGGCCGATTTGGCGTGGGCCGGCATGTCGTCCGGGCCTTCATAGGTGTGGCGATAGTAAGGCTCGCGTTCGCGGACAAGATGGTTCATGATCGATTCAAGATCCTCACAGACATCCGGATCGGCGTTCTCGTTGATGGATAGAGCTGCCGAGGTGTGCATAATGAAAAGATTTAACAGGCCGGTTTTCGGGAGCGGGGGGAGTTGTGCCAGAATTTCGTCTGTGATCTGGTGGAAACCGCGTTGCCGCGGTCTGAGTTGGATTTCTGTCTGAGTCCACATAGAGCCGGATTTAATTTGTGCTGTTACATTGAGATAGGCATTCCTGACGGCATAGAATCCCATCTGACGGAATGGAATTGAGCAGCGCGACCTTTCCGTCGTTGATCAGTTTGAGAATCAGTTCCCCGAAAAGAGTGTTCTGCCAGGCAAACCATTCGCGGGTGAAGTTCGTCGGGTTGTCTACGTCAAATGACTCATGGATGAATCCCGTGTCGGCGTCGGTCCGCAGAAGCATCGCTATGCATTCGCGGATTTCGGTGTCATCAGTAGATGTAAAGGCTTTCATCATTATGCTCATAGGCCACGCCATCCCGTAGCCTACGTGCGGACCGCCGATTCCTTCGCCCGCTTTTCCGCGGAAAAAATATGGATTGCTCTCGCTCCAGACAAACCGTCGTGTGTTCAGATAAACCTCGTCATCGGGTGCGACATCGCCCAGATAGGCCATCGCAAGCAGGCTTGGAACATTTGCATCGTCCATCAGCATGTGATTCCCGAAGCCGTCGATCTCAAACGCATAGATGCGTCCGAATTCCGGATGATTGTAAATTGCATGGCGTTTAAGAGCCGTCTCAACCTCATTGGCCAGAGCTGTGCACTGGTCTGCGAGATTTTCCGCTTGATTTACTTCGCGGAGAATTTCGGCCGTTTTGCGCAGTGAGCTGACCGCAAAGAAATTCGAAGGAATCAGAAACTGAAATGTAGTAGCGTCGTCCGACGGCCTGAAGCTCGAGACTATAAGTCCGACAGGCTTGACCGGCGCTCCTTTCCCATCGTTGTTGAGAGTGTCGAGAGCGCGTTCTGTGCGCCGTTGGAATGTATAAGGGCCGACGCCATCTTTTCTTTGCTGTGTCATGAATGTCTCATAGATTTTTTCGACCGCCTCGAGCCATTCTTCATCGAAAATGCTTGTGTCGCCGGTCACTTTCCAGTACTCATAAGCCAGACGGATAGGATAGCAGAGCGAATCGATTTCCCATTTACGTTCATGGACTTCCGGGATCATCTGAGTCAGGTCCGTCTGCCATGATCCACCCGTAGGGCCGTCATTGAAAGCGTTGGCGTAAGGATCGGTGATGATGCATTTAAGCTGTCTGCGGATGACCCCTTCGATCATTGCCTTCAGCCCGGCATCTTCGTTGGCAAACGCCACGTAGGGCCACACCTGCGCACCCGAGTCGCGTAGCCACATGGCGTGAATGTCGCCCGTGTACACGAACGTATCGTTCTTTCCGTCCGCTCCACGCCGAAAATGGACCGTCGTGTCTATCGTGTTCGGAAAGCAGTTTTCGAACATCCATGCGAGTTTCTCGTTGGTCAGCATCGACTTGATGTGGCGGATCTGTCGCTCGACGGCTTCGGAATGAAACAGCCGGTCCTTTTTTGCCGGACGAAGCGTTTTGCTGAAATCAGGGGTGACGGTGCGGGTGGATTCAGCCGGAACGGAGCATGTGGACGAACCATAGGCCGACGCACTGCACAACACCGCGGCAGCCGTTGTCAGAGCCAGAACAATAGTATTCATCTTGTGATCAGTAATAGGTTATGGTGCGTTTCTGGGTGCCTTTCAGAGTCTTTGTCTGGCCATTTTCTACCGTTGTACGGACAAACGAGCGCGAAGTCCAGTTGCCGTGGCTGTCGCGACGGTGGTTTGAATATTCGAACAGGGATTCTTTTCCGTCATTGTATATGAGTTGGGTCGTGAGAGTGCCGTCGTCGTCATAGGTAAAGTAGACAACATGATTGCGGTTCTCGTCAACCATCGTGGAAACATGGTTGCCGTCCCAGGAATAGATCATTTCTCCTCTCCCGTATTTCTCAGAATCGTATGTCTCGCGCACGATGCGTCCATAGTCATCGCGGAAGAATTCGCGTGGACCCAAAAAGTCATTGTATGTTCCTGTCCATAACCCTGAGCGGTTGAACGGAATATTTATTCCCGCGGCATTTTTGCATGACTTTACCGGTCCTGAAAGAAAATGAAATCCAAGATCAGGAGTCACGCTGCCGTCGGCCAGCACAGCCTCCTCCGCCGGTGATTCTTCGCGATAGTCTTTGTTGTCAGTCTTCGTCGTCGTTTTCTGTCGTTTTCGGGAAGAATATGAGTCGCTCTCGTCGTAATAATCTTCGATTGACGGAGCGTAGGCCGTGCGGCTGCGGTTATTGTCATAGATCAGATAGCCTGCCACACACAGTGCCACCGACAGGATCGCAATCGCAGCCCACAGCCATATCGGAGTCGCCTGCTTGATCTTCTTTCTGGAGTATGGGTCGGCTGGCGGCAGCGCTTCCTCTGAGGATTTCGGAGGGTAGTAGGGGAGAGGTGCCGAAACGGGAGGGGAGCTGATTATCGTTCTGTCGTCGGCTGGCGCAGGCTTCGGTTTAGAAGCCTGCAGCGGAACGTGGTCAGCCATCGGGACTCCCGTCGGATTGCCGACAGTTCCGGCAATTGCGTTTAGCTCAATCGACAGCTGTCGGGCGTTGGGAAAGCGGTCCGATGCCTGAAAAGCGGTCGCAATGCACAGGATGCGGTAGAATTCGTGTGGAATGTCGGCCGGCAATAATGCGCGCAAACTCTCCGGAGTCATTTCGACCGATCTTGGCGGAGTCTTTCCGGTCAGACAGAACAGAATTGTCGCGCCGAGCGAATAGACATCGACCGCCGGCGAAAATTTCGTTATGCCGGAATACTGCTCCACCGGTGCGTAACCCTCCGAAAAACCCGTAAGCGAAACGGTCGCCGTTGCCGATCCGTCGCTGTTATAATGTTTTGCAAGGCCGAAGTCGATCAGGACCGGGCGGATAGTTCCGTCATCGGAATTGGCCAGCATTATATTGGACGGTTTGATGTCCAGATGCGTAAAACGGTTCTGATGGAGTGTCGCGACAGCGCTGACCACAGGCAGCATGATCTCAACGGTTTCTTTCTGCGACAGGGCTCCCTTTGTTGCCACGTAATCTTTCAGGCTGATGCCGTTGATGTATTCCATTACATAGTAGGCCGTGTTGTTGGCCCGGAACACTTCGTTGACCGTCACGATGTTGGGGTGGAGCCCCGCGATCCGTTGCAGGCACTGAGCCTCTTCGAAAAAGTCGTTGAGCGACATGCCGACCCTTCCGCTTGCTGTCGGTCCGCAGGTCAGTGAATGCGAGTCCGGATCTCGTTCGCAGTCAGCGGCGGGAAAATGCTCTTTGACCGCGACGGTGACAGAAGCCAGAATATTGCCTATGCGGGCCGGGACCGACGCGGCATAGGTGATCCCGAAACCGCCGGACCCTATGGTGCGGGTGATCGTATAGGTGTTCTGGCCGGAGTTCAATTGTGTGCCCGGGGCAAGTGCTTTTGAGCTTGTCATCTGGAGAAAGAGTGGTTGGTCTGACTGGCCTGAAAGGCTCAGTCGGGGTTATTTGTTTCTGTCGGACGGGATTCGGCGTTGTGGAGCGGATTGACTTCCGAGGGATCTATTCCGGCGGCTCTTGCGGCCTTGTCGACCTTTTCGCCGAGGCTTTCGGCCGTTGCCTGAAGGCGGTCGAGCTGTTCCGGCGTGATGACGTCGGCATAGTTCTCAAGAATCATCGAATAAATCTCGAGATAGGGGAACTGACGGAGATAGCGCGCCTCGAGCGAATCCAGATCGGCGGGTGAATGAACCGAACCGACATTCTCGCCGGTCCATTTGTCGGCCGACTCATAGTAGGCGAGGATAGTGTCGATCTCGTCCGGGAAGAGCGGCATTCCCTGGGCGGCACGCCAGGCTATGCGCTGATTGATGTCGATGGTGTCCGGGATTACGGCTGTCGAATCCTCCGTCACGGCAGCGGATTCAGCGGATGTCTCTTTGGAATTTCCTGAGCAGCCGGCGATGACCGACGCTGCTGAAAGAAGAGAGATGAAGAAAAAGATCTTATGCATTGTTAGGGGTGTTTTGATTTAAATCAAATTAAGACTGATAGAATTTTCTGAGCGAATTCCGCGAGTTGAAGAAGAGGCATGGCGGGCTAAGAGAATGCTGAGACTTGTGTGGGAATTATCCCCAGAAGGCCTCGGGATTTTTTCTGAAGGATCGATCTGTCATGCTGTTTTATCGCTAACGCAGTTTAAATCAATACAATTTCTTGGAATTTAACCGTGCGCTTTTTCAATGATTGCAGGCCTCGCGCGCCTGATCGCGGATCGACGACATCCGTTCAGCCTGTGATGACGACAAGTGGGGATAGTCATGAAGCAGAGCCGTGCTGAACCGCGTGGCATAGGGGTAGCGCTCCGACATCTCAGCCTCGATCCGTTCGATGTCGCCCATTGTCCGTGTCTCTTTCAGTCGGGGCAGCGAAGCTTCGGTCGCTTCTTCGAGATAGTCGAGCATCAGGTCATAGTCGCCGCTGTCGAGCGACTTGCCCTCATCGATTTTTGTCGCCACTCCCGCAATGTCGTTGCTGCTGCACGAAGCGCCGGCGATCCCGATCGAAAGGGCAATGATCAATCTGGAAAAAGTTTTTCTCATCAACTGTCGGATTGCTAATTTTTGCGAATTTACAAAAAATGGTGCAAAAGACCTCTAAGAAACTGTTTAAATTTAATCCGAAATTGTTTATATGAATCAATCAAGGGGCGCCGTCAGCGGGGGCTGTGACAGTTATTGGGCGCGCCAGGGCAATATATTTGCGTTTTTTGAGTTATAGTTATGTTGAACCTGACATTGGCCCGATGGAGTTTCATGCCATTCGGATTCCGCTGTCTGCTACAGTCTTTAAACATTATTTGACCATGACTATATCACGGATCTTTCGTCCAGCTCTCCTTCTCTTCGCGCTGGCGTTCACTTCGATGGATCTGCTTGCCGATTCGAAAGACGATTTCAATCCGGTTCAGACCGGAACAAACTCCCTGAACATTGCTCCGGATGCCCGTGGCGCTTCGATGGGTGATCTGGGTGCGGCTACCGATCCGGACGCCAACTCCCAGTACTGGAACTCCTCTAAATATGCTTTTGCCTATAGCCAGGGGGCTGTCTCGTTGAACTACACCCCGTGGCTTCGCAAACTTGTCAACGACATCTTTCTGGCAGATCTCGCCGGCTACTGGAAGCTCGGCTCCGGTGACAATCAGGCCGTCTCTGCCTCATTGCGCTATTTCTCGCTCGGAGAAGTGACAACAAACTCTCCGGGCGACACTCAGGTCGCACAGACTCTGAATCCCTATGAGATGTCGTTCGACGTCGGATATTCCCGCAAGCTCTCCGAGAAATTCTCGATGGGAGTTGTCTTCCGTTATATCTATTCTGACCTTGGGTTTTCCGATTCTTATGCAGGCGACCAGTCGGCAGGAGCTTCCGCATTCGCTGCCGACATTTCCGGCTACTACACGACCTATCCCATTATCGGACGCAACGAATGCCAGTGGTCATGGGGTTGGAATATTTCCAACATCGGTACGAAAATATCGTATAATCATGGTGACAATCCCGCGTTCCTTCCAACCAACCTGCGTCTTGGAACGACGTTTATGTTTCCCCTCGCCGATTACCACAATCTTGCCCTTTCCGTCGACGCAAACAAACTGCTCGTCCCGACCCGTCCGCGTCTGAAAGACTTTCAGGAAGATGGCAAGACGGATCTCGACGCCCAGCGTGACTATAATGAAGCTCTCGAAAACTGGGAAAACATGTCGCCGATCACCGGAATTTTCAAATCATTTACAGATGCGCCCGGTGGATTCTCTGAAGAACTGAAGGAGATAACATGGTCGCTCGGTGCCGAATACAGCTACAATCAGCAGTTCTTCCTTCGTGCTGGCTATTTCTATGAGAATGCGATGAAAGGCAACCGCCAGTATTTCGGTGTCGGAGCCGGATTCGCGCTCAACGTTCTTCGACTCGATGCATCCTACATGCTCGCGACCGCCCAGACTTCGCCGCTCGACCAGACCTTGCGTTTCACCCTGACGTTCGACATGGACGGATTGAAAGAAATTTTCGGACGTCGCTGACATTATATATATTAAGCATGACTCAGATTCCTGACCTACGTACTGGCATGGGCTTCGACGTCCATGCGTTCGCTCCCGACAGAGAATTGTGGCTCTGCGGTGTGAAAATTCCTGCCGGCATGAGATCGGAAGAGCGTCCGTGTAGGGAAAGAGTGT
>CAJUHM010000003.1:64894-67225 GCA_910586475.1 uncultured Muribaculaceae bacterium
TCGGACATAGCGATGCCGACGTTGCGCTCCATGCTCTCTGTGACGCTCTTCTCGGTGCGGCCGCCCTTGGCGACATCGGCCATCATTTCCCGGACACCGATCCGCGCTACCGTGGCATTGATTCGCGACTGCTGTTGCGCCATGTCGTAGACTTGCTGGCTGAAAACGGCTTCTCGATCTCAAACGTCGACGTGACAATAATCGCGCAGGCGCCAAAAGTCGCGCCGTTTATTGAATCTATGCGGCTCACCGTTGCCGCCGACCTTGCGATTGACCCCGGCCGTGTCAGCGTGAAAGCCACAACCACCGAACATCTCGGTTTCACCGGACGTCGCGAAGGCATCGCTTCGTTGGCTTCCGTTCTCCTTTTCAAGCAATAACACTCTTCCTGACACCCCCGCCTCATGTAATAATTCAGTCACTGGTTCATTTTTTTTGTTTTTCAAGGAGGCGGGGTTGAATTATCAGGGGTGGCGTCGTTTTCGTGGTTTTGGTTTTTTGAATTTCTTGACGCGTTTGAATTTCTTGTTGAGAAGCACTAAACTCTTATCATTAAGATTGATTCGATTTATAGTGCTGATGGCGTATTTTTCGATCTTCTGGGTTTGTGCTTCCGGCAACTTGAATATTAACAAGTTGTTATCATTGTCAAACGTAAACCATTCTCCGAGGTGTCGTGGATAACCCCAGAGGAGATAATTAGCCACCATAGTGTGATAGGGTATAAATATCTGCGGCATATATTTGTTATAAATCCAAATACCAAAGGTGAATTCATAAGGGTGATCAGGATAACTTATCCGATCGTTTAAGTCTATGTCAAAGACGTAGCGGGTTTCTTTTGTCGTGCTGTCAGTAATGAGCTTCTTTTCGATTGATTCCGTGCAATCCGAGACGCTAATGCCCAGATTGGATATTGGCTTGCTGAATTCAAATATGAAATAGATGTGATCCTTAGGGATCGAATCAGACTTGGTCTGAATTATTTCCATATTTTGATAAAGCAAATCATAAAGATCCGTGGATGTCTGAATATGGTATGCATCGCGAAAGTAATCGCTCCCGGTGATCAGATACATGATACTGTCTTCCTTATTTTTTTTTATGAGGCAAGGCGCGAATTCCAATGTCCGATATCTGCCGGAACCATCGGGGATTAGCCCCGACAGAGTCAGGGTGTCGTCGTGGATTGTGATGTAGTAGGATCCGGAATCGTCTTCATAGCTGTAAAGCCGGACATTGTTGTCGGCGGAGTATATGGTCTGAAACGACATCAGGCAGGCGGCGATGGCCAGCAGAAATGACAGGTTGCAATGTTTCATAGACTCTCTCAGATTTTATCGGTGTTTGCCGTGGTCGGTTTATTGAATTTACTGACTCGTTTAAATTCTTTGCCAAGCAGTACAAGGCCATTTTTCTTAAAGTAAATCCGGTGGAAGTCAATGTAGTTTTTCACATAGTTCCGAATGCTTGCATTTGGCAATCTGACAGTGATGAGATTACATCCCTCCGCTAAAGTGAAGCGTTTGCGGTCACTTCCATTGTAGAAATGGCTGAAAGATTTGTTGACTTTTGAGGGAATGAAAAATCTCGGACAAAATCGAACAGAGTCATCAAAATGGAATTCGAGGTCTGTGAGAGAAGGAGTAATGTCGGGTCTATGAGTAACCCCGCGATATAGGTCAACATCCATAACGCAATGATTATTTGCTGTATCGTTGCTGTCCAGTTGTTTGGACAAATGAACTAATGGAATGTTTTCATTATCCAAAATAGTACCGAGGTTGGATAGCGAAAGCTCAAGACCGGATAAGTTCTCGCTGAATTCGAATACAACCCGGATATGGTTGTCTGGAACTGAATCAGACCATGTCTGATCTAATTCCATATCATCGGCCATGATAAGCGGTTCTAAAGAATACAGCATATAGCTGTTTTTCGATTGTTTTTTGTCGTATGGATCTTTTTCTATCTCGCAAGGCACGAATTCCAATGTTTGATAACTGCCGGAATCATCGAGGATGAGCCCCGACAGAGTCAGTGTGTCGTCGCAGACTGTGATGTAATATGATCCGGAATCGTCTTCATAGCTGTAGAGCCGGACATTGTTGTCGGCTGAGTATATAGCCTGAAACGACATCAGGCAGGCGGCGATGGCCAGCAAAAATGACAGGTTGCAATGTTTCATCGGTACGTTCGATTATTATTTTTTGAGAAATAGAATACACTCTCTAAATAATTTGGGAGGGGGGAGGAGTGGCCCGGTCACGAAATATGGCGGGGCAACAGTGGTGTTATATTTCGTCGAATTCGTAAAAGTGTTCGCCATTG
>CAJUHM010000004.1 GCA_910586475.1 uncultured Muribaculaceae bacterium
TTAAAAAGTTTTGATGTTGTAAAAAATTAAGATGCGTCAGCCCTGGCAATCTTGGGTGTGGGGGTTGCACATGCGGGCGAAATGTGTTAACTTTGTGTTTCTTAGAAAACCAATCACATTAAAATTCCATTTATGAATAAACTGCTCAGGCGTGCTGCCTCTGTCGCAGCCGCGGTTGTTCTGACAGCCGGCGTCGTTTCCGCTGCCGAACTGACAGCAAATTATGAGGTTATTCCCCTGCCTCAGCGTGTAATGCCCTCTCGCGGATTGCCGTTTGTGTTTAATCAGAAAACGGTCATTGTTGTGCCGAAAGGCTCGAAGCCGCTTAAGAAAAATGCTGAACTTCTTGCCGGCTATCTTAAGGAGCTCACAGGTGTTGCTCCGCGGATCGTCAGCAAGACTCCCAAAAAGAATGCTATTGTGCTTGAGGTCTCATCTCCGGCAGCGGCTTCGCCTGAAGCCTATGCCCTGAATGTTACCTCCGACATGATCACAATCAGCGGAGCTTCCCCCGCAGGAACTTTCTATGGAATCCAGACGCTCCGCAAATCGATTCCCGCGCAGGCCGGATCTGGCGACGAGCTCGTTTTCCCCGCGGTCGAAATTTCCGATGCGCCTCGTTTCGGATATCGCGGAGCACACTTCGACACCTCGCGCCACTTCTTTCCGGTCGACTCCGTCAAGTCGTTCATCGACATGCTGGCTCTCCACAATATCAACCGCTTCCACTGGCACATCACCGACGATCAAGGATGGCGTCTTGAAATCAAAAAATATCCGGGACTGACCGAGGTCGGTTCGAAGCGCGCAGGCACGGTCGTCGGCCGTAACTCCGGCGAATTCGATGGAATTCCCTATGGCGGGTTCTATACTCAGGAAGAAGCACGCGATATAGTGAAGTATGCCGCCGACCGCCACATTACCGTTATTCCTGAAATCGACCTTCCCGGACATATGCTAGGCGCCCTTGCCGCCTATCCGGAGCTGGGATGCACCGGCGGTCCGTATGAGGTCTGGCAGCAGTGGGGCGTCGCCAAAGATGTTCTCTGCGCAGGCAACGACAAGACTCTTGAGTTCATTGACGATGTACTCCGTGAGGTAATGGACATCTTTCCGTCGGAATATATCCACATCGGCGGCGACGAGTGTCCGAAAGACCGTTGGGAAAAGTGTCCGAAATGCCAGGCGCGCATCGAGTCGCTCGGACTCAAGTCGGACAGTCACAGCTCTGCCGAACAGAAACTCCAGAACTTCGTGATGGAACGCGCGGCGAAGACTCTCGCCAGCCGTAGCCGGAAAATGATCGGCTGGGATGAAATCCTTGAAGGCGGTCTTTTCCCGGGAGCTACTGTGATGGCATGGCGTGGTGCTGAAGCCGCTGCCGAAAGTGCCAAACAGGGCCACGACGCTATTCTCACTCCGACAAATTTCTGCTACTTCGACTATTATCAGAGCACCAATCCCGATCTCGAGCCCCTCGGAATCGGCGGATATGTTCCGGTTGAGAAGGTATATTCTCTCGAACCGGTCAGCGGCGATCTGACTCCCGATCAGGCGAAGCACATCATCGGCGCGCAGGCTAATTTATGGACCGAATATATTCCCACTTATTCCCACGTCCAGTTCATGGAGCTGCCTCGTCTGGCCGCAATGTCGGAAGTGCAGTGGACCGATCCGGCCCAGAAAGACTATGCCTATTTCTCGAAGCGTCTTCCGCAGCTGATCGAGCAGTATAAGACTCAGGGCTACAACTATGCCCCGTTCGTGTTCGACGTTCTCGGCCGTCTTGATTCAGATCCGGCCAACCACGCAATTACTGCGACGCTCACCACGATCGACGACGCTCCCATCTATTATACTCTCGACGGTTCGACTCCGACTGAAACATCGAATCGCTATTCAGGCCCGGTAAGCATTACCGAGTCGGCAGTGATCCGTGCGGTTGTGATTCGTCCCGAGGGACGCTCCCATGAATGGTCCGACAGCGTTTCTTTCAATAAAGCCACAAGCTCGGCAGTCACGCTGAAAAATCCTCCTCATTCCCGCTATGCCTCATTCGGCCCCGGCCTGCTGACCGACGGACGTTTTGGCGGCGAAGCATTCAACACCGGCAAATGGCTCGGCTTCAACGGCGAGAATCTTGAAGCGACGATCGATCTCGGCAAAATTCAGGAGATAAGCACAGTCAGCTACAACGCTCTTGTTGCAACAGCCGACTGGATTTTCGACACGCAGGAAGCTTTTGTCGAAGTCTCCGACAACGGAACAGATTTCACCCCCGTAGCATCTGCAACCTACACTCAGCCGGACGATCACATCACCGAGATCCGTACACACACTCTTAAATTCGAGCCCGTCAAGGCCCGCTACGTAAGAGTCAAACTTACATATCTCGATGACATTCCTGTATGGCACGGCGCTGGAATCGGAAAGCCTGCCTTTATATTCGTTGATGAAATAATGATTGACTGAAGCCATAAGAATCCTCTTTCATAAAAATAAGCCGGCCCGCTCTCAAAGCGGGCCGGCTTCTCCATGAAAAAGCGTAGTAGATCTATTATGGTACCTAATTGGATAATTATTTCAGATTGTTGATCGAGCCTCCCGATGAACTTTTCGAGTTGGTCATCTTGTTGACAAAACAGGAGATAGAGCCCCCTGATGAGGCCTGGGCCTCGCCTGTCTCTGCTTTCAGCCGGTCGGCATTGACAGATGCGCCGGAACTGACCTCGAAAGCAACCGCCGATGCGACGCCCTCGACAATGATAAGCGAACCTGACGACGCATCGCATGCAAGCGATTGAGCTGTGGCCTTGATTCTGATGCTTGCGCCTGATGACGAATCGACACCCACGATTTCGGCCTGCAGTTCGGTTGCATTAAGGTTGGACCCTGACGACGCTCTCAGCGACAGTTCGCCCGAAGATGGAGCCTTGTAGTGTTGCGGAATCAGGAGACTCGCGCCTGAGGATGAATTGAATTCATGGGCCGACGGCGATTTGACTGTCACCGTCACTTTTTCTCTGCCGGAGCTGATTCGTTCGGAGGTGGCAACGGTTAGTGATTTGTCTTTGTCCGTTAAGGCTATCTTGTCGAGAAGATCGGCTGGCGCCTCTATTATAGCGATGTTTTCGTCTGATTGCTGATAGACGACTTTCAGGCCTTGTTGTGCGTTAAGCGCGGCGATTCCCGAAATCTCCACAGTGTCCGTAACCATAGGTGAAGCGGGGTCGCTTGAGTATCCCGAAGAGAACAGACCTGAGATATTTGAAGGGTTCGAGCAACTCAAAACAGTAGAAGCGAGTATGCCGGCGATGGCATGGATGAAGATTTTTTTCATTTTTGTGACTCGGATTTTGGTGGATGTATATCTCTGAGAGAATCGTTGTGTTTAGTTTTTATTCGCTCAAAGAGGAATTTTCGAGGGATCTATGGAGATCTACGCAGGGAGCGATGCGGGCATCGTGACCGGGAATATCTTCATAGAGCACCGAAAAGGGCATTTGAGAGGATAAAAAACTCTTTATTGTATTATCGAATTTGTCTATCCGTGTTAAAACCATACATTCTCTTAGACGCGTGCTTTGCAGAAAAAGTTACAAAACCACAAAGAAAATCGATAAAGTTGCCTATATTTGCTATTAATTTTCTTTGTCCTAACAAATTTTTTAATCCATGAACACCAGACTACGCATAGGTCTTTTAGGAAAAATCTTTATCGGAATGGCGGCAGGGGTCGCATTCGGTTATATGGCTCCGTTTTGGCTGGGGCGACTGTTTGCGACGTTCAATTATGTTTTCAGCCAGTTTCTCGGATTCCTGATTCCGCTTATTATCGTAGGTTTTGTCGCTCCAGCCATAGCCGAACTCGGCGAACGTGCCGGAAAAATGCTCGTTTTCACAGCTGCGCTTGCCTATGCGGCTACGCTGATTGCCGGTTTCTGCGCCTATTTCACAGCAGACTCTCTTTTCCCGGATATGCTTGCAGGGCAGTACATGGCAGCTTCGGCTACCGAGTCGCTCAATGCCCCCGCACCATATTTCACGATCGATATCCCGGCCCTTGTTCCCGTGACGACAGCCCTCGTCCTTGCCTTTATGGTCGGAATCGGGTGTGCGTTCATAAAGGAAACGACTTTGAAAAATGCTGTTTTTGAATTTCGCACGATTGTCAGCAAGACGATCATGAAGGGGGTGATCCCGCTGTTGCCTTATTATATATGTGGAATTTTCCTGACAATGGCTATGGAGGGGAAGGTCGGAGCGATACTGACTGCTTTCTCTAAGATCATCGTGGTGATTTTTGTGCTGCATGTCGGAATCCTTGTGGCCCAATACTGCATTGCTGCCATTTTCTTTCGTCGCAACCCGTTCCGGATGCTATGGACAATGATGCCGGCCTATTTCACTGCTCTTGGGACTCAATCCTCGGCCGCAACCATTCCTGTCACATTGCGCCAGTCGATCGCTATGGGTATCGACAAGGATATAGCCGGATTTGTCGTTCCGCTTTGTGCCACTATTCACATGTCCGGATCGACACTGAAAATCGTGGCCTGTGCGATCGCCCTTATGATTCTTCAGGGCATTGGTTATGATTTTGCCTCCGTAGCCGAATTTATAGCCATGCTCGGAGTCACTATTATCGCCGCTCCCGGAATTCCCGGCGGAGCCATAATGGCATCTCTTGGCTTGCTCTCAGGAATCATCGGCTTTTCTGACGCTCAAAATGCCATGATGATAGCTCTCTATATCGCGATGGACTCCTTCGGGACAGCCTGCAACGTGACCGGCGACGGTGCGATTGCAGCTATCGTCAACAGCATTTTCGGCAAAAAAATCTGATCAGTGTGTAATTTATTTCTGATTTTTGCGTCAAACGAATTGTATTCATCATTTTGTTCATTGATGATAAACCGACATTTATAAAAAAAATAGGATACATATGGATTTATTGACAGTCAGTGAAGTGACCAAGAACTATGCGGGCCACACTGCGCTCGACAATGTCTCACTATCGGTCAGACAGGGTTCAGTCTACGGTCTGCTCGGACCTAACGGAGCTGGAAAAACAACCCTCATCAGAATTATCAACCACATAACAGCCCCTGATTCCGGAAGCGTTGTTTTCGACGGTCATCCTCTGACTCAGGCGGATGTGGCACAGATCGGCTATCTTCCAGAAGAGAGAGGTCTTTATAAGAAAATGAAAGTGGGAGATCAGGCTGTTTTCTTTGCCCGTCTGAAGGGGCTGTCGAAAGCGGATGCCACCCGGGCTCTCAAGGAATGGTTCGATCGCTTCGAGATCGGTTCGTGGTGGAACCGCAAGGTCGAGGAGCTTTCCAAAGGCATGGCCCAGAAAGTGCAGTTTATTGTGACAGTCCTCCACAATCCGAAACTGCTTATCTTCGACGAGCCTTTCTCCGGATTTGACCCTATCAATGCCAATCTGCTTCGCGATGAGATTCTCCGTCTGCGCGACAATGGGTCGACTATCATATTCTCGACACACAACATGGCTTCTGTTGAGGAGATATGCGATGATATCACGCTGATAAACAACGGCCGCAACATCCTGACCGGTAATGTCGACGAGATCCGTCGTGATTTTTCACGCGGACGCTATTCGATCGACTTTGAGGGCGATTCCTCGCGGCTTGCATCGGCGCTCGAACCGGTCATCAGCACATTCTCGCTCTCGGAGGCGCCCCGCGGACGTCAGCGGATGGACATTGTTGTCCGCGACGGTGTGGATGCCCGCAGTGTCATCGGAATCGCCAACGAAACATCCCGGCTCGCCGCCTTCAACGAAACGATGGCGTCAATGAACGACATATTCATCAATGCTGTCTCAAAGCAAAAATAAATTCTCTTCCTAAAGCAAATTTTGAAAATGGATTCAAAGACTTCGATAATAATCGGGCGCGAGTACATGGAGCGCGTCTCGAAAAAAAGCTTCCTAATAACCACTATTCTAATGCCGGTGCTGATGCTTGGCTTGATGCTGGTTCCGGTGCTGATCGCAATGTTTTCCGAATCGGAAAACCGTCAGCTGATGGTTATTGACAATTCCGGCAAGATCGCGCAGAAGCTTCAGAACACCTCTTCGCTTACTTTCGCTGCGACCGATCTCACTCTCGATTCGGCCCGTAGCCTCGAAGGTATCGACGGTGTGCTTTTTATTCCAGCTGAGGCTCTGACCGGGCAAGCCACAATGCAGATCTACACCAACGGCCCCTCCTCGATGGAAATCGAGTCGGTAATAACCTCCCAGGTCGACGATATTGTTGAAAGCTACAAACTCTCGACCTATGGAATCGAGAATCTCGACAAGATCATCGAGTCGATCACCTCCGACGTCAAACTCCAGTCGATCCGCAACGACAAGGAGTCGACCGAATCCTCGACCGCTCTGAGCTATATGCTTGGCTTCGTGTTGACGATAATGCTCTATATGTGTCTGCTTCTCTACGGGCAGATGGTGATGACGAGCATTATCGAGGAGAAAAACAACCGTGTGCTTGAAATCGTTGTCAGCTCCGTCAAACCGACACAGCTGATGCTTGGAAAGATCTGTGGGATCGGGCTTGTGGCCGTCACTCAGATCGTCATCTGGGGAGTGCTTATGGTCTCTATGTCAGCATTCCTCCTGCCGGTTCTCCTTCCCGAGACAATGTCGTCCGAAATGGCCGCGCTCAGCGAAGGAGCCACAACAGCCTCTCTCTCTTATGATGTAGAGATGCTTCAGGCGATCTCTATGCTCGGAAATGTATCATATATCATCGAACTCTTCGGGCTGCTTCTCCTCTTCCTGGTCGGCGGTTTTATGCTTTATGCTGCGATCTATGCCGCCATCGGATCGGCGGTCGACAACATTCAGGACGCCGGACAGCTTCAGTCCGTTGTGGTTTTTCCGATCATTATCGGCGTTGCAGTGGCAATGGCAGCTGCAGCTGATCCGGCCTCGAGCCTGTCGTTGTGGACTTCTTTCATTCCATTTACATCGCCGATGGTCATGATGGCACGTATCCCGTTCGGCATTCCGGCATGGGAAATCGTTGTGTCGCTCGTGATTCTTTTCGCGTCGTTTTTCGTCGTTGTCTGGTTCGCGGCCAAGATCTACCGTGTAGGCATCTTCATGTATGGCAAGAAACCCACATTTGCCGAACTGATCAAATGGATGAGATATAAATAAGCCATCTGCCCTGAACGATCGGCAGTCATGAAAAAAACAGGCGGGCCACCCACTTTCGGGCGGCTCACTTGTTGTTAGGGGTAGACGGTGGCCAAATGGACTGCCGCCGCTACGGAATTTGGTGCATTTTGAGAAAAAAACATTCGATGAACGTACTAAAATTTTGACAACTTACGTTTATTTTGTAACTTTGCACACTTTTTGCCGCAAACACGAATGAGACAGCTAAAAATCATCCGCTCGATTACGAGCCGCGACACCGCATCACTCGACAAATATCTTCAGGAAATCGGCCGCGAAGAGCTTCTGAGCGTCGACGAGGAGGTAGAACTTGCCCAGCGAATCCGTCAGGGTGACAACCGCGCACTTGACCGACTTGTCTGTGCCAACCTTCGCTTTGTCGTCTCGGTGGCCAAGCAATATCAGAATCAGGGTCTTAGCCTTCCTGACCTTATCAATGAAGGTAATGTCGGCTTGATTAAAGCCGCTCAGAAATTTGACGAGACCCGCGGTTTTAAATTCATTTCCTATGCCGTCTGGTGGATCCGCCAGTCGATTCTTCAGGCACTTGCCGAGCAGAGCCGAATTGTCCGTCTTCCGCTCAATCAGGTCGGTTCGCTCAACAAGATCAACAAAGCCATCAGCAAGTTCGAGCAGGACCATCAGCGCAAACCGTCATCGGAAGAACTCTCAAATATTCTTGACATTGATGTTGACAAGATCTCCGAATCCGTGAGCGTCAATGGTCGCCACACTTCGCTCGATGCTCCCTTCTCCGACTCTGAGGACAACAGCCTCATGGACGTCCTGACTGACGCCGATGCCCCAAATACCGACGCTTCGCTCAATCAGGAGTCTCTTTCTGTCGAAGTTGACCGTGCCTTGTCGCAGCTTCATCCGCGCGAACGCGATATTCTTAAGATGTTCTTTGGAATCGGTTGTCAGGAAATGACACTTGAAGAAATTGCGCTCAAATTCGATCTGACACGCGAACGTGTACGTCAGATCAAGGAGAAGGCGATCCGTCGCCTCAAAGGTCAGCGTAGCCGCCACCTGCGTGCGTTTCTCGGCTGATATCGGCCTGAGAGCGATCTCATAGTTGGAAAAATATTTAAGTCAAAGCCACTGAAGAATTGTTTTTGGTGGTTTTGACCACTTTTTGCGTGTAATCTTCCATAGATTACACGCTATTTATTTGTATCTTTACCAGATATTTCGTAATCCGGGAGCTCAGGATGGGAAATATCTGTTCTTCTGACTATCAAATCTTACTCTGATGAGGCAACTTAAAATCAACAAATCGATAACTAACCGTGAAAGTCCGTCGCTCGACAAGTATCTACAGGAAATCGGAAGGGAGGAGATGATAGGTGTTGATGAAGAGGTTGAACTGGCCCGAAGAATTAGAAGCGGAGATTCCGAGGCTGTCGACAGACTGATCAAAGCCAATCTGAGATTTGTCGTTTCCGTCGCCAAGCAATATCAGAACCAGGGTCTTGCCCTTCCCGACCTAATCAATGAAGGTAATATAGGACTCATCAAGGCTGCCCACAAGTTCGACGAAACGCGTGGGTTCAAATTCATTTCCTATGCCGTCTGGTGGATCCGCCAGTCAATTCTTCAGGCCGTTGCCGAGCAGAGCCGTATTGTCCGTCTGCCGCTGAATCAGGTTGGCACTCTCAATAAGATCTCGAAAGCTTTGTCGCGGTTTGAGCAGAGTCATCAGCGGAAACCGTCGGCCGGTGAACTTGCCGAAGAGCTTGAGGTGCCGGTCGAAAAAATATCTGAGGCAATCAATGTTTCCGGCAGACATGTCTCAGTCGATGCGCCTTTTGTCGATGGTGAAGATGGCAGTCTTCTTGACGTGCTGACAAGCGACGATGCGGCTCCGACCGATTCGGAACTCGGAAGAGAATCGCTGTCGCGGGAAATCGATCGAGTGCTGTGTCAGTTAAATGAACGTGAGCGTGAGATCATCAGACTCTTTTTTGGAATCGGATGCCGCGAGCAGTCGCTTGAGGAGATCGGCGAGCGCTTCAAACTGACGCGCGAACGTGTGCGTCAGATCAAGGAAAAAGCGATCCGCAACCTCAAAGGCCATAAAAGCCGACTTCTCAAGGCCTACATCTGTCAGTAATCAGGTTGCCGTTCGCTGTCTGCATGTGAGGTTCAGCGGGTGAGCGGCCGTGTGAGAGTCGATGACGGGCGGACAGACATGGTGAAAGCTGAGAACAGGCCGGTCGATTCGGAGTTATAGCGGATGTGGTAGCGGCCTGGAGGAATGAAATCGAGGGTGAACAGGGCTGAGTCGATCGGCTCGCCTGCAGTTGCCGGTGTGATTCGTTCTTCGATAGTTATGTCCGTTCCGATGCGTTTGACCGAGAGACTGACTGCGCCGTCAGCTGTCAGTCCGGCAAGTCCGTGGCGTGTCAGGAGTATTTTGCCGTCGGAATCACATGTAAGTGTCAGCCGCGAGGCCGGATCGGTGTCGGACAGATCACACAGATTTCCGGCCAAAAGATGTTCGAGCGCTTCGCCGCGTGACTGAGGTTTGACGCATAGTCCTACGATTGCCGCAGCCGCAAGCGATGCGATCACGTAGAATTCAGTTGATGTTAGGAAGCTGCTCATGCGCCGAAGATGCTGAGGAAAAATTTGGCAATATGAACATAGATTATAAGCCCGATGATGTCATTTGAAATCTGGATGAACGGCCCGGTGGCAAGTGCCGGATTGATGTGTAGCTTTTCCAGCGTCAGAGGGACGAGTGTTCCGAGAATCGTCGCGAACATGACAACGCAGAACAGTGAAGTCGCAACCGATATTGTGACGGCAAAGTCGCCCGGCAGCATTATCAGGTTATAGATGAATATGAATCCCGACAGGACTGTAGCGTTAAGCAGTCCGACTATGATCTCTTTCGCTATCTGCTTCGTGAACTCCGAGATTTCGAGAGATCCGTTGGCAAGACCCTGTACGACGATTGCCGAAGCCTGCACTCCGACGTTTCCTCCCGTTCCTCCGATGATCGGAATGAAGAGAGCCAGAGCCGTGACGGCAGCGAGCTGATCTTCGAAGGTTGCGAGGATGACAGATGCGAGAATTCCCGAAAAGATTCCTATGAGAAGCCAGGGGATTCGGGCTTTTGTCTGGGCGAGAATCGAGTCGTCGGCGTCGACGTCGCTCGAGATACCCGAAGCAAGCTGATAGTCGCGTTCAGAAGATTCCCTGACCTGATCCATCACGTCGTCGACGGTGATGCGCCCGAGCAGGCGTCCGATGGAATCAACAACCGGCATCGCGACGAGGTCGTATTTCTCGAAATCAAGCGCGACTTCATCGATCGGAGTGTCAGCCTTGACCGCTACCGGATCCGTTTCCATGACACGTTTTATTTTTGACACCGAAGGGTCGGTTATCAGTTTCTTCAGTGGCAGAATTCCGCGGAGCTTGTTGTCGTTGTCGACGACATAGACGTAGTAGACTTCGTCGATCTCCTCTGCCTGCATTCTCATCTCCTTGATGCATTCAGGCATGCTCCAGTTTTCGTTGACAACGATCATCTCGGTGCCCATCAGACCGCCTGCTGTGTCTTCGTCATACTTGAGCAGGTCGATGATGTCTCCGGCCTGTTCGACGTCGTCGATGTGAGAGAGGATTTCTTCGCGGTCCTCCTCGTCGAGTTCCTGAATGAGGTCTACGGCATCGTCAACGTCAAGGTGGTCGATGTAGTGGCGTGCGATGTCTTCCGCCGGCATATTCGAGAGCAGCTTGCGGCGGTCGTCTTCGTCAAGCTCCATGATGACGTTTGCCGCAGTCTCTTCGTCAAGCAGTTTGTAGAGGTATTCAGCCTCATCAAGATTGAGGTCCTGATAAAGCTCGGCGATGTCTGCCGGGTGGAGGTCGGCAAGCTCACGGCGAGCTTCTGCGTCATCTCGACGCTCTATGATCGAGCGTATCCGGTTGAGGTAGTCTTCGTCAAATTCCTTCATAGAACGGTGGTTGTTTATGCGTTACGGCTTGATGAGACAAGATTGGTCAGTTCGATAAACTGCTCGACCGACAGCTGTTCGGGGCGCATGGCAAGCAGCGGAGAGTCGGGCATGGGAGCTCCGCCGGGCAACAGTCCGCGGACGGAATTGCGGATTGTCTTGCGACGTTGGCCGAAAGTTGTCTTGACAACGGTTTTGAAAAGGCGTTCGTCACATCCGAGGTCTTCGACTGAGTTGCGGACCATTCTGATGACCCCGCTCTTGACTTTGGGAGGCGGGTTGAAAACCGTCTCGCTGACTGTGAACAGATACTCGACATCGTACCATGCCTGCAGGAGCACGCTCAGAATGCCGCGGGCCTTGGTGCCCGGGCCGGCGGCAAGGCGTTCGGCCACTTCGCGCTGAAGCATTCCCGAACAGCAGCCGACCAGATCCTTGTAGTCGAGCACATGGAAGAATATCTGAGAGGATATGTTGTAGGGATAGTTGCCGATCACGCTGATGCGTTCTGCGCTGGGGAACACTGCGGAAAGATCGAGCTGGAGAAAGTCTCCCTCAATTATGCGGCTATCCTCTGCGAGTTCCGGAAACTCGTTGTTGAGATACTCGATGCTTTCGCCGTCGATCTCCGCAACTTTAAGGTTGTGGCCTTCCTCGAGAAGAAAGCGGGTGAGCACACCCATTCCGGGGCCGACCTCTATGACCGGTTCGGACTTAAAGTCATCAAGTGTCGATGCGATTCGTCGGGCAATGGAGAGGTCTGTCAGGAAATGTTGGCCGAGGGCCTTTTTGGGGCGTACTTTCTGCATGATTACGATGTCGTTGCTGGGGTTCTACAACCGGATTTAACAGCAAAATTATAATTTTACGGCTACAAAATTATAACAATACTTTTACAATTTAAGCCACCGGTTCGCTTTTTTCTCCCAAATTACTAAATTTGCATATAGATTCACCACATAAACCTGATTTATGAGACGTTTTTCCATTCTTGCTTTCTTTATGGCGTTTGTTTCTTCTCTTGCCTTCGGATGGGGGCAGAAGGGGCATGACGTTGTTGCCGAAATTGCCACACGACACCTCACACCGGCAGCCCGCCACGCAGTCGACTCGATTCTCGAGGGCCGTTCGATGGTCTACTGGGCCAACTGGCTCGATAATGCCAGCCACACCCGCGAATATGCCTATTCAAAGACTTGGCACTATAAGAATGTCGACGATGGCGACACCTATGAGTCTGCTCCGGCTAATCCGGCCGGAGATGCGGTGACAGCCATTAAGGCCCAGATAGAAACGCTTTCAGATCCTTCGGCACCGCTCGAAAAATCCGCACTTGCAATGAAGATGATCATCCATATTGTCGGTGACCTTCATCAGCCCATGCACATGGGCCATGCTTCCGATCTCGGAGCGAACCGTATAAGAGTCAAGTATTTTGGCCGCGATGCGAATCTCCATTCCGTCTGGGACGGCAGCATTCTTTCCGGAGGTCATTCCTGGAGCTATTCCGAATGGGCCGACCAGCTCGATCGTTTAACTCAGGAGGAGGCTTCTGTCGTCGCAGCCGGTTCGGTCGACGACTGGGCCCGCGAGACTCTTCCGATCGCCGCGGCTATCTACCGGTCATTCCCCGAAGGAACGAATATCGGCTACAATGAAGTTTTCGAGTGGACTCCGGTCGTTGAGCAGCAGCTCCTTCGCGGAGGTCTGCGACTGGCCCGTATCCTCAACGCCCTGTTCGATCCATCTCTTGCAGGATCGGGACCTTACAAACCGCAAGATCGTCAATAGTGAATGACATTATTGTCAATCATAGCTTTCAGGACTTCTACTGCTATGAATCCGATCGTCTCAAGAGCGGATGGCTTTTTTTCTTTTGGTAATTTGAAATTCGGCGACTTGTAAGTCAAATTGTTGAATAGGGTTGATCCCTGTGGATCAGTTGTCATCACGAAATCGACCATATTGAATCTCACTCTGCCGAACATCATCAGGGTTCTGATGCCGATATTGCAGCTCAAGTCCATCGCTGCTGTCGATTGGGATGTGCTGACTACAATTCCGGGCACTCCAAGCGTATGACCTCCCATGCTGACCGGCACAGCCGGTAGCCGATAGCAGAGTGATTCGATTACTCCTCCTATTCCCGCGCGACGTATTGTGTCAGATTCGGCATTGGCTTCGATAAAAGTCTTGTTGGCGACGTAGAATGAATGCCCGAGTGTGCCATATGCAGCATCACCCGTGTCGATATTCATGAGAACCGGAGTTCCTGCTATGTTTCCGGAGACATTAAGATTCATCCCTGCGCCGAAACACATGTTTGGAGCCACATTGCTCCTCTGTGGAGCGACTGGCGCAACAGTGATTTCCCTGTTGATGAAGTCTATTGTCATGTCTTTCAGCTGCAACATCAGTTCGCTTCCGAGCAAGATGCTGAAGCAATCGGAATATTGGTCTGCTTTGGTGTTGCCGATTTTGAAATCCATTATAATGAAGGGGACATCGCTGACCGTGATGTTTCCTATTCTGATCTCTCGGGCAATCGCATACTGGCCTTTGCGATTCTCTATTCCCGCTACTGTGGCATAACCGTCGATCGGGATCAGATTGAATTTTTTTGCAAGAGAGTCGGAGATCATGTTGACTCCGGCGCCTGTATCAAACGTGATGCTGGCGTTGTTTCCGTTTATGGAGCTGTTTTCAAGGTGCATCAGGACTGATCCATGCTTTTCCTCTCCTACCGGAACGATTCGGAATGGAATGCGTCCGGACTGCTCTGTGAATGTGATTCCATACGGTTTATAGCCAGAGAGTGCATTGTACTTTGAAAAGCACTCTTCGAGCGACTCAGTCCATGTCGTATCAAGATATTGTCGGGTAGCGTCGAGGACCGCTTTTGTGTGAGCCGCGGCCATTTCGTTTCGTCCGGTACGGCTCAGATCTGTCGAGTACATTATTGTGGAACTCAACAGGTTTTCAATGCCGAGTGATGCGGAATGATCTTTAAATAATTCGGCAAATGCGTTGACCGAGACGTCGGGACGGTTCAGCCTGTTTCCGATAAGACATCTTGAAAATACCTCGATAAACGGCATCACGGAATCTTTCGGTGCGGCGTTGTAAATTGAATCCAGCGCAAACCAGTTGCCCGAATTCATTGCATTGATAAGTTTTTCATCGTGTGATTGTGCATGACCTGTCAATGACGAAATGACAATCAGCAGGCATATAAGGGGAGACCGCATAATCTGTGTTATTTGTGTGTTAAAAATGCAAATTTAAAAACACTGCATAGTTTAATAATTCTCGACGACTAATTCAGATCAGTGTAGCTGACCCCGATGGAGTCGAGTTTATGGAAGTCAGGAGCCATCAGGCCCGATTCGCGCAGTGTGACCGGCCGGTTGTGGTCGTTGAGATAGACTGGTTGCTCCGGTGTGTAGGAGGCATTTACAAGCGATGCCGACGGTCTGACACGCGGCGACTCGATTCCGGCAATCTCCATAAGGGTGTGGAAATAGGCTTTCGAGGATGCAACGAATTTCTCGCTGTTGATAGTCGCGTTGTTGAGCAAATCGGGATAGGCCTCGTTGAAATTCGATGATGTCCAGATCAGAAACGGGACGTGGATCTGATAGAAACTCGGACACGGAGAGGCATGGAGAAACAGATTTCGTTCGTCGTCGAAGATGTCTTCGCCGTGGTCACTCGTGTAGATAAGGGCCGCTCTTTTTCCCGACAGCTCAAGCCGGTCCATGATCGACGACAAAAGCCGTGATGTAAGGGAAATGGTGTTGTCATAGGCGTTGAGCTGCTCGTTGCGGAATGCTTTGATTGCGTCAGCCGGACCGTCGGGAGTGAACTGTGCGTTCTCCTGCGGATAGCGGTCGATGTAGTTGAAATGCGATCCATAGGTATGGACGACGATCAGTTGCCGTGAGCCGCCATCGGCTATCTGTCGGTCGATATATTCAAGAAGGTCTGTATCGTAGTGTCCGTTGATCGTGTTGGCGGTCAGCTCTCTGATGAATATGCATGTGTCTGCTTCTTCTCCAAAGCGGTCTATGAATGAATGGTTGCGGTTCTGGTTCGAGATGAAGGCTGTCTTGAATCCCGCCTCTCTGAAAGCCGTGATGAAACTTTTGGAGGTGTAGATCGAGTCTCCGAAGTCCGATGCGTCGAGTGCCGACAGAAGCATCGGCACGGATTTGTGGGTAGTGTTGCTTTGGGATAGAGCTTTACTGAAGCCTACGAGATTGCTGCGTCGGGTAAGTTCAGGAGTGGTCGGACGGTGATAGCCGAAAAGCTGCCAGTTGTCGGCACGCGAGGTTTCGCCGATGACAGCGACATAGATTTCCGCAACGGAGTCGAGGCGTGAAGTTGTTGCTCCGAAAGTGTATTCCGAGGATGTCTCGGGATAGGATGCAAGGCGTTTTGTGCGATCGACAGCGAGTCCGACATTGTAGAGGACATTGACCGGATAAAGGTCTGTCAGCATGGAATAATGGCGCGAGGAGAAAAACGAACAGCCGACAAGAATCAGACCGCAGAGGGAGAGAATGATTCCCGAACGGCGTGTGACGGACTGGGTGTGTCGAGTCAGTCGCCATTTGCCGGCCACGGCTACGATCGAAAATGAGATTGGCGTCAGGTAAATAATGATGATCGCGGCTATGATCGGAAACATGTTGCCGAGAAGCTCGCCGACTTCGTCCGGATTGGTAGTGACAATGTTAAGAAACATGTCGACGGCGATGATCGATCGTCCGTACATGTAGAGCAGAACAATCTGGAATGCCGCGAAAAACATGACTGTGATCATCCACAGCGATGAGCGTCCTATGTGGCGCGACAGAGACATCAGGAGGGCATAGATTCCTGCCGGAAGCAGGATGTTGGCAAGAGCCTGCACGTTCGTGAGCGGTTCGGTCAGCGACAGCCATATGTTCGGAACGATACATGCGGCGAGAACCCAGATAAGCAGGACGGCTGCGAGCCGATTTTTTGATTGATATTGATCAGAATGCTTCATTTATGCTGAATATAAAGGCAGTCTCGCCTCTGGCAAGACCGAAATCGAGTCTGACGTTGGTGAGTTTTTTGAATTCCCAGCGGTAGCCGATACCGCAGTTGGGGAGTATCTGTCGGAATTGTATTTTAGATAGTTTCGGGAAAACCGTGCCGGCACCGAACCAGAGCACAATGCCGTTGCGTCGCCATATGTGCTGGCGCAATTCGAATGTCAGGTCCATTTCTCCTTTGTCGCGGAATCGTCCCTCATAGTATCCGCGCATTGAGTTGCTGCCTCCGAAAGTCGAGAGCATGTCCCAGGGCACCGTTCCGTAGGCGAGACGTCCGTGGAAGCGGGCTGCGCCCACGGCATCGCGCCACAGGTGCTGGTAGCCGCACAATCGAAGATCTGTATATGAAAACGCATAGGTGTTGCCGAGAAAAGCCGGACAGAAACGCTGTTCGAGCTGAAGAAGCACTCCCCGCTGCGGGGCTGTGAAGTTGTCGCGGGTGTCGAATTGGCCGCGGAAGCCGATGCCGAATGTGCTGAGGTGGCGCGGTTGTCCGTTCCAAAGTTCGGGTCGGGCGCGGTGGCGGGCGTTGACGTAAGCATACTGTACGGCCGGCCCGAGATAGAGGTTCTTCCTCACACGCCACAGAAAGTCGACCGATGCGTCGAAATACAGTTCTTTGTAATTCGACGCGTTGTCCATGTCGATACCCTGTTTGTAGCCTATGCCCCAGAATTTTCGGGGAAAGGAATAGAAATAGACATTGTAGTTTATGCGTCGCGCGTCATTGTTGAATATGTGATCGCCGCGGAGTCCTAACATGTAGAATCCGGAAGTGGTCACGTCTGAGTAGAGCGACAGGTTCGACGGCTGGGTGATCGTGTCTGATTTCGTGGTCCGGTAGAATCCGGCAGCTACCAGCCCGATCCCGAATTTAGTGTCCGAAGAGTAATGCGGTCCGCCGATGATGCTCATATCGAACTTGCGGTTCGAGGTGTCGCGGTTTGAATTACCGAAATAATCGATTATTTTGGCTATCAGTCCTTTTGATTTTGCAACAGAGTCGGCAGGGATCGAATCGCACAATGCAATGCTGTCGGCCGTCTTTTCGGCAGGACGGGCGCCGGCACTGAACGCGAATGCTGTCAGGGAAGTCAGTACTATAAGAATTCGGTTGAGACTGTTCATGGGATGATGAATGGAAAAAATCTGTCGAAAATCGACGCAAAAATAGTCAATTAAACCTCAATGGCCAAAAAAAGTGGGTGTTTCGGCCAATTATGGAGAAAATGTCAACAGAATTCTGCTGGCGGAACTTTTTCTTTTATTACAAAACAGATGAGGCCGCAGCCTTGTTTAATAGAAAAATCATCACAATCAGCTCCGGAACCTGTTCCGGTTTTTCATTTGAGAAGATTATGAAGCCCTGTTTCGTCATATTATTGTCTTTGCTGATTCCGTCTGTGGCCGTCGGAAACGGTCTGACAATACCTTCCGACTCTATTGCGTTGGCCGACACGTCGGACGTCGTTGCCGAAATTGCCGTCGATGCAGTCACGGCTGTCACCGATACTCTTGCAACTGATTCTATGCTTCTTGCCAACGAGCTTTCAAGTGCCGAGATCGCATTGGGATGTCAGGAAGTCGGTGAGAAGCTGACGCTCTATGACTATCCCTATTCACAGACCCGGAGCATGCCCGACTGGCGCCGTCTCTGGCTCAATACCGGAATTCTGATGGGTGCCGGAGTCTCAACTATGCTTATTCTTGAGGCTCTGCCCTCCGATGCGACGGCATGGAACAAAACCGAAAACGGTAAGGTCGGAATGTTTGAGCGTTGGTGGCGCAACGTCCACCTCGGGCCTGTCTGGGACAAAGACAGCCCGATATTCAATTATGTTCTCCATCCCTATGCCGGAGCGGCCTATTATATGGGTGCGCGCTCCAACGGATTCAATATGTGGGGATCGTTTCTCTACTCTTTCTGCATCTCGACATTTTTCTGGGAATATGGCTTCGAGGCGTTCAACGAGATCCCTTCGGTCGAGGATCTGATCATTACACCTGTTGTCGGATCGATTCTTGGCGAGGGGTTCTATGTTGCCAAACGCTATATTGTCAGCAACGGTTACCGTCTGTTCGGCTCGAAGGTGCTCGGTTATGCTGTCGCGTTTCTGCTCGACCCGCTCAACGAGCTGACTGGTTATTTCCGCGGCGATCAGAAAAAACTCGCCAGACGCGCCGATTTTCGCAGAAACCACCCGGCCGAGAGCGGCGGTCTCGACCTGTCGACGTGGATCGCCCCATCCGGCAGTGGCCTTCAGGGGGGATTCACTGTCACTTACACTTTTTGAATTACTGTCTGGTCAGACTGATTCCTTCAGATGTTGCGGCCACGACGAATGTGTCGCCCTTTGCTGTCGGAGTTGAGACCTCACTGTCTGAGTAGCGCACGGTCAGCGGTTCGCCGGCAAGCGAGCGGATTGTGGCGCTTTTCAGTTTTGAATCCGCAAAATCAATGTCGACTTCAAACGCGCCGCGAGCCAGCAGACCTTTGACAGAACCTGATTTCCACTGCGGAGGCAGGGCCGGCAGCAGGTGCAGTGTCGCGTTGTTGTGGCTCTGAAGGAGCATTTCTGCGATGCCAGCTGTCCCTCCGAAATTGCCGTCGATCTGGAACGGCGGATGCTGATCCCAGAGATTATTGCCGGTTCCTTCGCAGAGCAGATTGTGGAAAAGGGTATATGCGTGTGCTCCGTCAAGCAGACGTGCCCAGTGGTTGAGTTTCCATCCCATGCTCCATCCGGTCGCTTCGTCGCCCCGCTGGTTCAGCGTAGTCATGCATGCCTGTCGAAGGGTCGTATCAGCCAGTACATTGATCGAGTTTCCGGGATGCAGTCCGAAAAGATGGTTTGTGTGGCGGTGTTTGTCGGTCGGATCGTCGATGTCGTTCCACCACTCCTGGAGTTGCCCGTGAGTTCCGATACGGTAGGGGGGCAGGCTGTCGAGACGTGAGCTCCACTCTGCTACCGATTCCTGATCGAGACCAAGCGTGTTGGCAGCTGCTATTGCGTCGGAAAGGATCTGTCGTGTTACAGCGATCGCGTAGGTCGATCCGAGATCGGCTGTGCCATGCTCGGGGGAATACGACGGGCTGACTGTGAGCATCCCCTCGGCGGGCGAAAGAATATCTGTGGCAAAATAGGCGCTCTCCTTAATGATCGGATAGCCGATGTCGGCAAGCCAGTTGCGGTCGCGGGTGAAGAGGTAGTAATCCCACAGCTGGGTGGCAAGCCACGGACCGGCTGAAGGGTTGTAGTTCCAGTTCATAGACGACGAGTTCAGCGGGGCTGTAAAGCCGAACGGGTTTCCCGATATTGCCGCAGTCCAGCCTCTTGCGCCGTAATATTTCTTTGCGGTCTCGCGGCCCGGTTCGACGACCGTGCGAACATAGTCTGTCAGTGGCTGAAAACATTCGGTCAAATTCGTATTTGTCGCCGGCCAGTAGTTCATCTGGAGGTTTATATTATTGTGGTAGTCCACTCGCCACGGTCCGTCGACGTTGTTGTGCCATAATCCCTGAAGGTTGGCTGGAAGGTTGCCTGGACGTGATGATGCGATGAGCAGGTAGCGGCCGAAATCGAAATACAACTCTTCGAGTCCGTAATCCTCAGATCCGTTCCGATAATTTTCCAGGCGTCTGGGGGTCGGATCGGACGAACGCTCTGACTCGGGATTGATCGAAAGATCCACACGCTTGTATAATTGCGCGTAGTCGGTATAGTGACGCTTCTTGAGATCTGCAAATGAGCGCTTTGCCGCGGCGTAGGCGCGGGCGGTTGCGACGGGTACCGGATCATTGCCCGTGTAGGTCCGGGGATCGGTCATGTCGGGATGGAAGTTCATCCTGTAGTCAGTTGCTGCGGTGACAATGAATTCCGCCACAGGAGCGTTGCTGACGGTGATAGTCGCGTTTTTCGGATCGGCAGCTGTCTTTCCGCCGTCGGGAGTCCTTGCAATAATGCATAGGCTCCACTTCATTCCGTTTTCAAGCTCGCCGGAAAAAATCAGGCCTTTTGATCCTGCCGAGGTCTTCCTGACGGATGAAACAGCGTGGGGTGAATCGAATGAAAGCGTAACAGGAAACGGTTTCTTGCCCGACGAAGTGATGCGCCAGATCTGGGCACTGTCGGGATAAGAGGCGAAAAACTCGCGGCGGATGTGGCGTCCGTCGGCATCGAATTCGACTGTCGCGACTGCGCTGTCGACCATAAGAGCACGGGCGTAGTCGCTTATTCCGGATTCATCTATCGGCGAAGTGAGATAGACTTCGCCCAGTTCAGTGAAACATCCGAAACGCTTGCGGTCGTAGTCGATTTTGCCGCTGAAGCTTCGTCCGGTTATTTTGTCGGCCTCATGGTTATGGCCTGCAAGAAGCAGTGTGCGGATAGTGTCGAGTGTGGCAGGGGAGACCTCGCGGTTCATGTCCCAGTATTCGGTCACATCTGTGCCCGGGCCACCGGTCCATAGAGACTTTTCGTTAAGCACAATTCGTTCGCGTCCTACCGATCCAAGCACCGTCGCTCCGAAACTGCCGTTGCCGACAGGCAGACCGAAGGATTCCCATTCCGGATCGGGATTGGAGATGGCTGCTGAAAAATCGTTGATGAGCCATGGGGCCACGCTCTGTGATGATGTCGGGGTGTCGAACCAGACGGAACGGAGTTTGTCGCTGTCGCTGAGTGCGAAGAGATTAAAAGAGGCTGCGGACAGGATCGCCGCGGTCAGGATTCTGTTTCTCATGAATCAGTCGTTAAGTGTGCTTAAGTGAAAAGTCTGATTAGTATGATTGTGTTTCCGGAGAACTCATTTCGATGAAGTCCCCGTCGGTTATCTTTCTGATTTCTCGGGCCGGATTGCCGGCTGCAAGAGTCATTTCGGGGACGGACTTCGTCACAACGCTTCCGGCTGCGATGACCGCGCCGCGGCCTATCTCCACTCCCGGAAGGATCGTGACATTTCCGCAGATCCAGACATCATCGCCGATCGAGACCGGAGAGGCCTTCATGATTCCGGCAGCCCGCTGTTCGGGAAGGAGAGCATGCGTGATCGTGAAGATGCTGACATTCGGTCCGATGAAAACGCGGTTGCCGATTCGGACCTTAGCCTCGTCGAGGATCGTCAGCCCGTAGTTGGCGATCAGGTTGTCGCCGATAGCGATGTTGAACCCGAAGTCGCATCGAAACGGGCTGTGGACAAGAGGGCGGCATCCGGCCTCTCCGCAGATTTCGCGCAGAAGCCGCTCGCGCTCCGATCTGTTGTCTGGTGCGATCTGGTTAAATCTGTGGCATTTTGATTCGGTGTCGGTGAGCAGACGGCCTATTTCTTCTGATATGCCGTAGACCCATTCGCCATTTTCAAGGCTGTTGAGCAATTGTCGGGCTGTCGGTTGAGACATATTGAATTACTTTGGATTGGTCCTTCGTTTTTGCAAATGTACGCAAAATATTCGATGAAAAAAATAGCGCGTGTCGGCGGGATCGGCTGAAGGAAATTTCAGTTGTGTCCCGATGAGCTGTTCCAAAGCTGGGATTCCATTAAGATTCATTGGATGAATCCATCGCTGTGACAACTATTTTTAGAGTTAATTCGTTGCGTATTAACAGAGATTTTTGTAACTTCGCAGCGATTAAGATGCTGGCCCTAATCCTTAGTTGTGCCGCTCTTGAATCCAACAGATTAAGGAAAAACCATTTCCAAATTATAGATTTCTAGACTTATGAGTAAAGAAAAAAAATTCTTGACTTGTGATGGCAACCAGGCCGCAGCGCATATTTCATATATGTTCTCGGAAGTGGCCGCCATCTATCCCATTACGCCTTCATCAACAATGGCAGAATATGTTGATGACTGGGCTGCAGCCGGCCGTAAGAACATTTTCGGCGAAACGGTTCTTGTCCAGGAAATGCAATCCGAAGGTGGTGCTGCCGGTGCTGTCCACGGTTCTCTTCAGGCAGGTGCGCTGACAACAACCTATACAGCTTCACAGGGCTTGTTGCTGATGATTCCCAATATGTACAAGATCGCAGGCGAATTGCTGCCCTGCGTTTTCCATGTTTCGGCTCGTACACTTGCTTCTCACGCCCTCAGTATTTTCGGTGACCATCAGGACGTGATGGCCTGCCGTCAGACAGGCTTCGCCATGCTCGCTGAAGGTTCTGTTCAGGAAGTCATGGACCTCGCCGGTGTGGCTCACCTCGCAACAATCAAATCGCGCGTTCCTTTCCTCAACTTCTTCGACGGATTCCGTACATCCCACGAAATTCAGAAAATCGAAGTTGTTGAACAGGACGACCTCCTTCCCCTGCTCGACCGCGAAGCTCTTGCCGACTTCCGCGCACGCGCCCTCAATCCCGATGCTCCTGTAGCTCGAGGAATGGCTGAGAACGGCGACGTTTTCTTCCAGCACCGCGAAGCCAGCAACCCCTACTACGAAGCTGTTCCGGAAATCGTTGAGCAGTACATGGCTGAAATTTCAAAAATTACTGGCCGCGAATATCATCTCTTCAACTACTATGGCGATCCCGAAGCTGAACGCGTGATCATCGCAATGGGTTCTGTGACTCAGGCTGCTCAGGAAGCCATCGACTATCTCCGTTCGAAAGGTGAGAAAGTCGGTATGGTTTCAGTTCACCTCTATCGTCCCTTCTCGGCAAAACATTTCCTCGGCGCAGTGCCCAAGACAGCCAAACGCATCGCTGTCCTCGACCGCACAAAAGAGCCTGGAGCAAATGGCGAACCTCTTTATCTCGATGTCGCTCAGTGCTTCTACGGCCAGCCCGGAGCTCCGGAAATCGTTTCCGGCCGCTACGGTCTCGCTTCGAAAGACACGACTCCCGCGCAGATCATCTCTGTATTTGAGAATCTCGCTCTTCCCCAGCCTAAAACCGGATTCACTGTGGGTATCATCGACGATGTCACCTTCACTTCTCTTCCCCCGGTTGAAGAAATCGCGCTTAGCGGCAAATCGACCTACGAAGCTAAGTTCTATGGTCTCGGTGCAGACGGTACGGTAGGTGCCAACAAGAACTCTGTGAAGATCATCGGCGAAAACACTCCGAAGTATTGCCAGGCCTACTTCGCCTATGACTCGAAGAAGTCCGGCGGTTTCACCTGCTCTCACTTGCGTTTCGGTGACGATCCGATCCGCTCGACATACCTCGTGACAACTCCCAACTTCGTTGCTTGCCACGTACAGGCCTACCTCCACATGTACGACGTGACTCGCGGTCTCCGCGACGGCGGCACATTCCTTCTCAACACAATCTGGGAAGGTGAAGAACTCGCCAAGAATCTTCCCAACAAGGTGAAGAAATACTTCGCAGACCACAATATCACCGTATATTATATCAACGCGACCAAGATCGCACGCGAAATCGGTCTCGGTAACCGTACGAACACAATTCTTCAGAGCGCATTCTTCCGCATCACTGAAGTCATCCCCGTTGACCTTGCTGTTGAGCAGATGAAGAAATTCATCGTCAAGAGCTACGGCAAGAAGGGACAGGACATCGTCGACAAGAACTATGCGGCTGTTGACCGTGGCGGCGAATACAAGCAGCTCGCTGTTGATCCCGCGTGGAGCAACCTTGGCGAAGATGCTGTTGCCGCAAACAACGATCCTGCGTTCATCAACGACGTCGTTCGTCCGATCAATGCTCAGGATGGCGATCTCCTGAAGGTTTCTGCATTCAAGGGTATTGAAGACGGAACATGGCAGCAGGGCACTGCAGCTTATGAAAAGCGTGGTGTTGCGGCTTTCGTTCCCGAATGGCTCGAAGAAAACTGTATCCAGTGTAACAAGTGTGCCTATGTATGCCCCCACGCCGCTATCCGTCCGTTCGTCCTCGACGAAAAGGAAATGGAAGGCGCTCCTATGTGCGAAGCTGATACACTTCCCGCTATCGGCCGCACATTCACCGGCATGCGCTTCATTCAGTCTGTCGACGTTCTCGACTGTCTCGGCTGCGGCAACTGTGTTGATGTCTGCCCCGGCAAGAAGGGCGTGAAGGCTCTTGAAATGAAGCCGCTCGAAACTCAACTCGACGCTCAGGCCGAATGGGACTACTGCGTTAAGGAAGTTGCTTCCAAGCAGGATCTCGTTGACATTAAGGCCAACGTCAAGAACAGCCAGTTTGCTACTCCGCTCTTCGAGTTCTCCGGAGCTTGCTCAGGCTGTGGTGAAACTCCCTACGTGAAACTTATCAGCCAGCTCTACGGTGACCATGAAATGGTGGCCAATGCAACCGGTTGCTCATCGATCTACTCTGGTTCTGTTCCCTCGACTCCCTACACAGTCAATGCCAAGGGCCACGGTCCTGCATGGGGCAACTCTCTCTTTGAAGACTTCTGCGAATTCGGTCTCGGTATGTTCATCGCCAACGAAAAACTCCGCATGCGTCTTGAAGAGAAACTCACTCAGACTCTGACCTGCGACTGCTGCTCTGACGAAATCAAGGCACTCTCTCAGAAGTGGCTCGACAACAAAGAAGACGCTGCCATCACACGCGAAGTGGCCGACCAGCTCGTTCCCCTCTGCGAAGCTTGCTCATGCGACCTCTGCAAGACAATTCTTGAGCTCCAGCACTACATCGTGAAACGTTCTCAGTGGATCATCGGTGGCGACGGCGCAAGCTACGACATCGGCTTCGGCGGTCTCGACCACGTGCTCGCTTCCGGCAAGAATGTCAACATCCTTGTCCTTGATACTGAGGTGTACTCCAACACCGGTGGTCAGGCTTCGAAGGCAACTCCCATCGGCGCTATCGCCAAATTTGCCGCAGCCGGCAAGCGTGTCCGCAAGAAAGACCTCGGTCTGATTGCCTCGACCTATGGCTACGTATATGCCGCTCAGGTGGCAATGGGTGCCGACCAGGCTCAGACGCTCAAGGCAATCCGCGAAGCGGAAGCCTACGACGGTCCTTCGATCATCATCGCCTACGCTCCCTGTATCAACCACGGTATCAAGGCCGGTATGGGCAAAGCCCAGCAGGAAGAAGCCAACGCTGTCGCTTGCGGCTACTGGCACCTCTGGCGCTACAACCCCGCTCTCGAAGAAGAAGGCAAGAACCCCTTCACTCTCGACAGCAAAGAACCCAACTGGGATGAATTCGAAAACTTCCTCAAGGGTGAAGTGCGCTACGCTTCTGTGGTGAAACAGTATCCTCAGGAAGCTGCCGAACTCTTCGCAGCTGCAAAAGCCAACGCACAGTGGCGCTACAACAACTATCGCCGTCTGGCCCAGCAGCAGTGGGGCGTTGATCCCGAAGTGGGCAATCTCCCCAAATAAACTCCGACTGAATAAGTCAACAGAATAATTAAAAAACAGCACCGTGGTCTGAACCACGGTGCTGTTTTTTTATTATTCTGAAAAAAAATCAGGAAGAGATGGTGGTAGGCGGGGCTTACTTACGCTTGCGGATGAAAACACCGTGCGGACTTTTTACCGTGATCGATCTGATCGATTCCGGAAGGGTCGACCGGCATTGTTTGACGCCACCATTCTCCATGTCGATGTCGGCGCCTGCAAAGCCGAATACAAGTGACTGCAGGAGGCCTCCCGCACCCGTTACGAAGTAGACATGGTCGTTGCCCGACGATTCCGACAGATTGTGAAACGGCCCGCGTAGGTTCGGTTCGTAGGCGCGTCCGACAAGCCGTGAGGCTCTTTCGCCTTTGCCCATGCGTGCATAATTGACGGCCATAGCCGAATGGCTCATGGCCGGCCCGTTGACAGAGTCTATTTTTGAGTCATAGTAGGTCAGGTTGCGCTCGATCTCGTCGGGAGTCCTGAACAGATGGAGCGGATATGCGAGCAGAGCCACATCGGCCTGTTTGATCTTTTCGCCGGCATATCCTTCATATTCCGCTACAATATCTGTCCCCGTGATGAAGTGAAACCGGATGTTTTTCTCCAGGTCCTCCCATTGAGGATCTGCTTTCAGCCCAAGCAGCCGGGCTGCACGTCCGGCATATTCAAGCGAACGCTTCACCGCAGCGTTGGTAAAGGCATTATCGCTAACTCCGATAGCATACTCGTCGGCACCGACCACAGCCTTGATGCTGTAGAGTCCGTCGCTTCCTTTCTCCGCTCGGCTTACCCAGAAATCGGCGCAGTCTTTCAGCAGAGGCCACGCCTTGTCTCGAAGCCAGTCGATGTCGCCAGTCGCGCAGTAGTAGAGCCACACACCGTTTGCAATATCGGCCGTGACGTGATGTTCCAGCGGTCCGGTAAGTGCGAACGTCGGTGTTGATTCCTCGCCCAGATCGTCGCTTTCCCATGGAAACATTGCGCCCCTGAATCCGTGGGCCACCGCTCTTTTTCGTGCCTGCGGAAGTGTGGCGATCCGGTAATCGGCCATGTCGCGGGCAATTTCCGGCTGTAGGACTGCCATGACCGGAAGCATCCATGTGTCGGCATCCCAGAAGATATGTCCGTAGTAGTGGGCCGACGAGAGTCCCATCGGGGCTATGCTCCTTCCCGAACCGGGGAGTGCCGAAGCATAGAGATTATAGAGAGCGGCGCGTGTGTGTGCCTGCAGTTCGGGATTGCCGTCGATGACGATGTCGCCCTCCCACAGTCTGTCCCATGCCGCCCTGTGACGGTCCATGAGGCTTTCCCGTCCGGTCGAAATCGCATAGAGAACCTGGCGTTCGGATTCGTTCCACGGATCGGCGAAATCTGCTGTCGAAATCAGTGAGGAGACGATCCACAGCTCAGCCTCCTGCCCCTTTTTCAGCGTGATCGTAAGCGAATCGGCTGAGATTCGGGTCCAGTCTTCTCCTTCCATGCTGATTGAGGCGACCATCGCGTCGCGGCCCTGATTGTAGAGACCCTCGGCGCGGAGGAAATGACGCTGTTTGCTGTCGGCGCTGAATTTCCTCTCACTGATCTTATGGTCGGAGAGCGATCCCGGAATCGACGGGGCATTGCTGACAGCGACCGTGACGTTGTTGTCAGTGGCTTTGACTGTCAGAACGTCGGATGTCACGAATGGCAGTGACCGGAGATTGACAATCCGGTTAGTCACTTCGAGACCCGGTAGGGCATAGGCGGTTGTTATTTCGCCGCTACGCATGTCGAGACTCTGTCGCCAGTTGTTCTGCGGGGCCGGTGAACCGTTTGCCGTCACCGAAAGACTGATCGGACCGATTGCCTCGATTATAGAGGAGACCTTAGTGTCGCGACCGCGTCTGACAGCATTGGCCGAAAACATTCTTGAACTCCGCAGGCCCGAGCGGTCCACGACCGTTCCGAGCTGACCGTTTCCGGAGATCGGCGGAGAGTAATCGGCCAGATCCCCTTCCGAGGCCGACAGAATCCATTGGTTCTGAGAAAAAGCCGTGCCGGCCAGAAATATGGTCAGCACGGCAAGAAGAGCAATTTTTTTCACTTTACCGGAATAAACGTGATTGCCTGACCGCTGGTTGCCATCATGTTGATCGGCAGTTCGTCGTCGGCTGTGACTTTTTTCTTTGTGACAGACAGTTTTTCGGGATTGCCCGAAGCGATGTCGTCGCCATAGATGACAGCCTCATAGGTTGTCCCTTTTTTGAGGAACGACAGCGGAAGAGTCAGCTCGCGCGGCATGCTGTTAGTGCCCGCTCCGACGAAGAATGATTCGCCCGCACGACGTGCGACAACAATATATTCTCCAATTTCGCCCTGCAGAGCCGACGACCAGTCGCAGTCGGCGTTGAAGTCGCGGAAGAACTGGAATCCGGGCTGTCCCTCATAGTTTTCGATCTGGTCGGCGGCCATCTGGAGCGGTGAGTAGATGATTACCCAGTTGGCAATCTGGCGTGCCAGTGTCGTTTTGATGCAGCATTCGCTGTTGGGCCCGTTCCATTCGATTCGTCCTTTGTCGGCTTTCGCACGGCGGTAATTTATGTCAAATATACCGGGAGTGTAGTCCATCGGACCCGAGAGCAGTCTGACGAAGGGGAGCACGCATAGGTAGTCGGCAGTGTTGCCGGCCGACCAGGCATTCCATTCCATGCCGCGTGCGCCTTCGCGGGTCATCATGTTGGGCCATGTGCGGCGTATACCGGTTTCCTTGATCGGCTCGTGGGCGTCGATCATTATCTGATAGCGGGCAGCGGTTTCGACAACCTTCTGATAATGGCGCACGCCATATTGCGAATGGTGGTAGTAGCCACCTTTGAATCCGCCTGCATAACCTGTCTTGACCGTATGGATTCCGAGAGACTTATAGTAGGCGAAGGCGATGTCAAGAACTGCTTCGAATTCCGGAATGTTGCCTCCGGTCTCGTCGTGGGCCCAGAGTTCGATGTTGTTTTTGCGGGCATATTCGGAGATCGAGTCGATGTCGAAGTCGGCATATGCTTTAATATAGTCGAAATGCTGGTTGCCGCCCCAGTTTTCCCAACCCTCGTTCCATCCTTCGAAGAGCACTCCCTGAAGGTTGTTGGCTTTGGCGAAGTCAATATATTTTATGGCGTTCTCTGTGGTTGCCCCGTGGCGCGGTCCCATTGTCCATGTCTGGGTTCCGAGGTGCATTCCCCACCAGATTCCGACATATTTTTGCGGTTTGATCCAGCTGACGTCAGCGATCTTACAGGGTTCGTTGAGGTTAAGGATCATGGAGGAGTTGATCAGATCCGTTGCCGAACGTCCGATCTGAATCGTGCGCCAGGGTGTCTTGAACTTCGATCCGACAACGGCTTTTATTCCGTCGGGCATCGGGGCGAGAGCCGCGCGCAGTGTGCGGACTGCGTCCGAGTCGGCCTTGAGTGTCATTTCAGGGAAGTCGTAGAGGGCCGCTTCATGGATCGAACCGTAGATGCTCGTCGAATCTACACGGAACGTGAACGGGGTGTTGGCGTTTTCCACGCTGTCGACCGGCAGTTTGCGGTACTCTTTTTCATATGAATCGAAGTCAGCCGGAATCGACCACGTTGTCGCGCCGGAGGCAAAGGCAAATTCAGTCAGTTCATCCATGACTGTTATAGAGTCGAGACCCGAAGCGTCCCACTCATATCTGAAGGCGATTCCGTCGTTGAAAGCTCTGACGCGTATGGTCATGGTCAGTGCAGAATCTGCGAGAGTCATGGCCATCTCCTTGTAGTGATCGCGTAGTTCCTTGTTTTCACCCCACGGCTGATGCCAGATAGTGTCTGCCTCGTTGAAACTGAGTGAGACAGTCGCGCCGGGCGATAGGTTCAGTCCTTCGGCGTCGAATCCGAGACGCGACGGACTGATGAGCTGATGCCCGTCTACGCTGACGCTGTAGGTCGTGGCCGAATCGGTATGGTTCAGGCTGACCTCGATTCTTCCGTCAGGAGATTTCACGACCGAGTCTTTCTCACCCGAACATCCCGAAGCAAGAACAGCAAACGCTGAAAGCGTGGCGATAAGATTTTTTTTCATGTGGTTGTTAAATAAGGCGTAAAAGATTAATGTTTATTCTGTGGTAAATATCAATAGGCGTTTTCTAATAATATAATATAAGGAGTCATTTACCTGTGATTCTCTTGCAAATTTAGTGAAAAAAAATGTGATTTTGAGGTCTCGATCGACCTTTCCGGTTGGCCTGTTGGCTAAAAACACCTGAAAAACTTTGGCGAGTTAGGTTAAAAAGATTAACTTTGTGGACTTTTCAACCAATTTTGTAACCATTATGAAAAAAATCGTGATAGCTGTAGCTTCGCTTTTCGCATTTCTTGGAGCGAACGCCGAGGGCTACCAAATCAACACTTTGAGCGCAAAACAATTGGGTATGGGACATACCGGAACCGCTCTTAAGCTTGGATCGGAGAGTATGATATTCAACCCGGGTGCACTCGGTTTCTCCGACAAGACTCTTGATATCTCTGGATCTGTGACAGGTATCAAAGCTGATGCAACAGCAACTTATGAAGGCGTTGACTACAAGACAGACAACGGGCTCTCGACACCCCTCGCTCTCAACGTGGCTTTCAAAGTCTACGATAACCTGCAGGCCGGCGTTTCGTTCTATACTCCCTATGGCAGCGGAATCAACTGGACCAAAAGCTGGCCCGGATCGATGCTCAACCAAAAAGTGGATCTCAAGGTCTATAACATCCAGCCGACAATTTCGTGGCGCATCACTGAAAAGCTCTCTGTCGGCGTCGGAATGATGCTTTCCTGGGGTAGTGTCAACCTCGACAAGGCCCTCATTCCCGGAGCAGCCTTCGATCAGTATGCCGGAATGCCGATTCTCGGAAATACTCCTGCCGCCTCTGTCAATCTCAAAGGGACAAGCCATGTTTCCCTCGGTGCGAACGTCGGAGTTCTCTACGACATCAACCGCAAATGGAGCGTTGGTGCGAATTTCCGCACAAAAATGGGAATGAAGGTCACCTCCGGAACCGCGACACTCAGCTATGCCAACGATCAGATTGCGGGAATGTTGTCAAATCTGCCCCTCGGATATATCAACGAAGCTAATTTCGCATCAGAAATGCCCTGTCCCTACGTGCTCAATGTCGGTGCGTCGTTCAAGCCCGACAGCCGTTGGACAATTGCCGCCGATGTGACCCTGACCGGCTGGAAAGCCTATAAGAATCTCCAAATCACTTTCCCCGAACTCTCGGAGATCCTTCAGCAAAACTTCAATCAGGATATTCCCAAAAACTACAAAAACTCGCTGACCTACCATGTCGGTGCCCAGTATGCCGTCACTGACCGTGCCGATCTCCGTCTCGGTCTAATGGTCGACACTTCCCCCGTCAACCACGATAACTACAACCCCGAAACACCCGGAATGACAAAGATCGAACCGACTGTCGGATTCTCATTCCGTCCGGTCAGCCAGCTTTCGATTGACTTCGCATTCATGTATGTGGCAGGACTTGGGGTCGACAATGCAAAGTGCTCCTATGTTGACATGCTCACTCAGCAACCTAAGGAGTTCGTGGCCGACTACAAATGCCACGCTTTCGCTCCGTCGATCGGACTGTCCTATTCTTTCTGACGGTCTGTGAAAAAAATCCGATCTCGCGTGAACAAATTCCACCCTTCCGGAGTTATTAAACATTGATAAGCTATATCAATGATCAAAACTTATTTAACCCCTAATTTGAAAACTAAAAGTTATGAAAAAAGTTGTTCTTACATTAGCTGTGGTAGCCGCAGTAGGACTGGTCGCCTGCAACAGCAAAGCTAAAGAAGAAGCTCAGGCTGCAGCCGCCGATTCTACAGAAGCACTTCTCATCGAAGAAGAAACTGTGACTCTTGTCGAAGACTCTGCTGCCGCTACTGTTGACACTGTTGTCGCTGCCGTTTCGGACGCTGTCGACTCAGTTGCAGCTCAGAAGTAAGAAAGGCGACCCGCTTAGGCGAGCCACCAACTGAACTTCAGAAAATAACCGTTGCCACGTCACGATGAGGCAACGGTTAATTTTTTTGTTTTCTGTGCCGAACGAAGAAGCCTTTCGGGGTGTTTTATTTTCAACTCCTGCACTCCTGCACGGATAATCACGGTTTCAATTTGAAAATAAATTACCTTCATCCCATGTCCCGTTTCTCATATCTGAGCGTCATCATTATGCTCGCATCTTTTTTCGCAATTCCCGCCAGTGCACTCAAACCTCGTGAAATGCCTGACACGTTTCTGATTCCCGAACGCGCTGTCATCGCGACCGGAAGCCCCGAGCAGGCCGGCGCTCTTGTTGCGATCCTCTATGACACCCACGAACTCCATTTCGCCGATCCGTCGAGTCCGCGGTTTCTTTTCCTTGACCGCGAAGGAAAAGTCGCTTTAGGCATCGGCGGCTACATCAAAGGAACTGCGCAATATGACTTCGACGGAGCCATCGATGACGGAGCTTCATTCGTGACCTATGACATTCCGGTGCCGGCCAATCCGGCTCAGCGCGAGCAGTTCTACGGCAATGCCAACCATTCGACGCTCTTCCTCCAGCTCGTCGGGCGCAGCTCCCGCTTCGGCTACTATCAGGTCTATGCCCAGACCGAGTTCACCGGAGGTGGCGAAAGTGGCTATGGTCTGACCCTCAAGCAGGCCTATCTGAAAGTGGGCTATGTGACAGCCGGACTTGCCAACAGTACGTTTGTCGACGGTAGCGCCGGCACTCCCGCCGTCGACGACCAGGGCCCGTCGGGTGAGATGAGCCGCAAGAATGTTCTTGTCCGCTATGCGCCCAGGTTTTCCGATCATATTTCGGCTGGGATAGGAATCGAGATGCCGGCCGTCAGTGTGACAACCGATGCTTCGACCGAAAAAATCAATCCGCGTGTTCCCGATATTCCCGTCTACGTCCAGTATGAATGGGGCGGGGGAAACAGCCACCTCCGGTTCTCGGCCCTTTGGCGCAACCAGACCTATCGGGATCTCAAGACAGCGCGAAACCGGTTTTCGACCGGATGGGCGCTCCAGCTGTCGGGAATCGCGCATCTGACTAAAATTTTCGCCGTCTACTATCAGGGAGCCTACGGACATGGCTACGGCTCTTATATCAACGATTTGTCAGGCAACGGCATGGACCTTGTCTACGGAAGGACCGAAGGAGAGATGAAATCGCCCGCAATGTCCAATATGGAGTTGGGATTCAGATATGACGCTTCGTCCAAAGTTTATTTTTCCGGGTCTTACAGCGAGGTTCGCACCTTTAAACTCGGCTATCTCGGTCCGGACACTTACAAAGGCAGCCGCTATCTCGGAATCAGCGGGTTCTATAATCTTGCATCGGATCTGACGATCGGAGCCGAATATCTCTGGGGACAGCGCAAGAACTACAACGGTGCGCGCAATCATGCAAACCGCATCATGGCTCTTCTTCAATACAACTTCTGACGCCTTACGCCCGAACGTGGCACATTTCAGACGCCTGCGATCATGACCGACCGTCGGGCAGTCCATCCCTGTGAACTGTTTCGGAGATCTATCGTTGCCAGCCCACGGCTGATTCCGGCCTTTCTGAGCAGAATCGAAAGGATTTCAGAATAGGAGGTCACGCCGTCGGTCTTGATTGTGGCGCAGATTTTCCCTCTGAGGGAGAGTGTTGCGAAAATAACGTCAGTGAGAGAAATTGTTGCCATGATTGTTATTGCCTTTATCGTTGAATATGATGTGTCTTAGATCGTAATTGTTTGGATGACACTGCAAAATTAGCCGGACAGTGGGCAAAAACTATGCTCGCTTTAATTAAAATGAATTAAATGTGGCCTTTGCCGACGGAATCTCATAAGACCTGTCAGTAACTGTTGCCACGACCTTTTGCCGTTTGATCACCTTTTTTAACTCGCATTTTGCCCCTATTTGGCCATCACTGAATCAACTAACATTTTCTTTGACCTTTGTCAATCCAATTAAATTCAGTAAATTTGCACTCTGACAGCTCTGGCAGCAGCCCGAACTGTCAGAGTGCATCAATCAAATTCAAATTGAAAGCGATGAAAAAGTTTAACGTCTACGATAAATTCAATTTATCAACTATCAATAAAGAAGTGCTCGCCGAATGGCAGCGCAAAGGTTTGTTCGAACAGAGCCTTGCCGAGCGCGAAGGCGCACCCTCGTTTGTCTTTTTCGAAGGTCCTCCTTCGGCCAATGGACAGCCCGGCATCCACCATGTAATGGCCCGCACGATCAAAGATATTTTCTGTCGTTACAAAACGATGCGCGGATTCCATGTGAAACGTCGTGCCGGATGGGACACCCATGGTCTGCCTGTCGAGCTCGGAGTCGAAAAAACTCTCGGAATCACCAAAGAAGACATCGGCTCTAAAATTTCCGTTGACGACTACAATGCAGCCTGCCGCCGCGAAGTGATGAAATACACTCAGGAATGGGAGCAGCTCACCTCAATGATGGGCTATTGGGTCGATATGGAAAACGCCTATATCACCTACGACAACCGCTACATCGAGTCTGTATGGTGGCTTCTGCGTCAGATCTATGACAAAGGCCTTCTCTACAAAGGCTACACCATCCAGCCTTATTCGCCGGCAGCAGGAACCGGTCTCAGTTCCCATGAGCTCAATCAGGAAGGCTGCTATCGCGACGTGAAAGACACAACCTGTATCGCTCAGTTCGAGATGCTCGATCCGAAAGAGATCATGAACGGCTGGGGACAGGCCTATTTCCTCGCATGGACAACAACCCCCTGGACTCTCCCTTCAAACACTGCACTCGCTGTCGGACCGCAGATCGTCTACAACGTAGTGCGCACCTACAATCCCTATTCCGGCAAACCTGAGACTGTCGTGGTCGCTGAAGCTCTGATGAGCTCGCTCTTTAATGAGAAAGCAGCGTCTCTCTCTCTCGACGAATATGAAAAGGGCAGCAAACTGATTCCTTGGCAGGTTGTCGGATCATTCAGAGGCGAGGAACTCGTTGGAATGACATATCGTCAGCTCATCCCCTGGGTCAACCCGGGCGAAGGCGCTTTCCGTGTAATCCCCGGCGACTACGTCACGACCGATGACGGTACCGGAATCGTCCACATTGCCGGGACTTTCGGTGCGGATGACCTCCGTGTGTCAAAGCAGAACGGAATTCCGCCGCTTCACCTTATCGACCGTGACGGCAACATCCGTCCGATGGTCGATCTCAAAGGACGTTTCTTCCGTCTCGAAGACCTCGACAGTAAATTTGTCGAAGAAAATGTCGATGTCGAGGCCTATTCACCCTGGCAGGGAAAATATGTCAAGAACGCCTACGATTCCACCAAATCCGACAAAGACGAAACTCTTGACATTGAAATCTGCATGTGGCTCAAACAGAACGATAAAGTCTTTAAGATTGAGAAGCATGTCCACAACTATCCCCACTGCTGGCGCACCGACAAACCGGTTCTTTACTATCCGCTCGACAGCTGGTTCATCCGTTCGACCGCCGTTCGCGAGCGTCTGATGGAACTCAACAAGACAATCAAATGGAAACCCCAGGCAACCGGAACCGGACGTTTCGGAAAATGGCTCGAGAATCTTCAGGACTGGAATCTATCCCGTAGCCGCTACTGGGGAACTCCGCTTCCGATCTGGCGCACTGACGATGCAAAAGAAGAAATATGCATCGACTCCGTGGCCATGCTCTATGACGAAATCGAGCGAGCTGTCGAAGCCGGACTGATGGCGTCCAATCCGCTCAAAGACCGTGGCTTTGTTGTCGGTGACTATTCCAAGGCCAACTACGGGAAGATTGATCTCCACCGTCCTTATGTCGACGACATCGTGCTCCTCAGCTCCTCCGGCAAGCCGATGCACCGTGAATTAGACCTCATTGACGTCTGGTTCGATTCAGGCGCGATGCCTTATGCCCAGAACCACTACCCCTTCGAAAACAAAGAGAAGATGGAATCCGGCAACCTTTTCCCGGCCGATTTCATTGCCGAGGGTGTCGATCAGACCCGTGGATGGTTCTTCACGCTCCATGCAATCTCCGGAATGGTGCGCGATTCTGTAGCCTACAAGACCGTTATCTCCAACGGGCTCGTCCTTGACAAATTCGGCGAGAAAATGTCGAAGCGAAAAGGCAACGCTGTCGATCCGTTCAAGGCTATCGAGGACTTCGGTTCAGATCCACTGCGCTGGTACATGATTTCAAACTCTTCGCCGTGGGAAAACCTCAAGTTCAATGCTGAAGGTGTGACCGAAGTCAGCCGCAAATTCTTCTCGACTCTCCACAACACATATTCCTTCTTCGCGCTCTACGCAAATGTCGACGGATTCGATCACGACGAAGCCCCTCTGGCCCTTTCCTCCCGTCCCGAAATCGACCGCTGGATCATCTCGCTGCTCAACACTCTGGTCAAGAATGTCGGTGAGTCGCTCGATGACTATGAACCGACACGTGCGGCCCGCGCCATAAGCGATTTTGTCAACGACGACCTCTCCAACTGGTATGTCCGGCTCAATCGTAAGCGCTTCTGGGGTAAAGAAATGGATGATGACAAGAAGTCGGCCTACCAGACACTCTATGCATGTCTGAAAACAGTCTCGATGCTTATAGCTCCGATCGCACCCTTCTATGCCGACCGTCTTTATTCCGATCTCACACGCAGCGACAGATCAGTCCATATCTCGATCTTCCCGGCTGTCGACGAGAGTGCGATCGACAAGGATCTGGAAAAACGCATGCGTCTGGCCCAGCAGGTTACCTCAATGGTCCTCTCACTGCGCCGCAAGGCCGACATCAGGGTGCGCCAGCCGCTGGGCCGCATCATGATTCCTGCTGTCGACGAAACCCAGAAAGGCTATATCGAATCGATGAGTGCAATTGTGCTCAATGAAGTCAATGTCAAGACTCTCGAAATGGTTTCTGCTGAATCCGGAATTCTCGTCAAGAAAGTAAAACCGGATTTCAAAAAACTCGGCCCGAAATTCGGCAAGGCCATGAAGCAGGTTGCTGCCGCCATCACGCAGCTTGATCAGCCGTCGATCGCTCAGCTTGAGCGCGAAGGCTCTGTTTCAATAGATCTCGGCGGAACTCCCGCCGTCATCGAGGCCTGTGACGTAGAAATCATTTCCGAGGACATCCCCGGCTGGCTTGTTGCCAACGAAGGCAACCTGACAGTGGCGCTCGACATAACCGTAACCCCCGAGTTGCGTCGCGAAGGAATCGCCCGTGAAATCGTCAACCGCGTCCAGAACATCCGAAAAGAACGTGGCTTCGAGATAACAGATAAAATCACGCTTACGTTCGGCTCCATGCCCGAAACGGACGACGCTATCCGCGAATACAGTTCATACATCAGCAAGCAGGTTCTTGCCGAGTCTCTCGTTGTCAAGCCGTTGGCCAGTGATGCCGAAGGCGCGCGTACACTTGATATCGATGGATTGAACCTTACGGTCATTGTGGCGTTATGTTAGAAACGCCGGTTCTTCCGACCACGCGTTTATTCGTCGAACCTACATTCTGAAATTCATCCGTTTATGACTGAAAAAACTCGCTACTCCGATGAGGAACTTCTTGAATTCAAGGAACTGATCCTCAAAAAGCTTGAAAAAGCCCAGGCCGATTTCGAACTCTATCGGGCCTATGTCAGCAATCGAGAAGGAAACGACACTGCCGACACCTCACCGACATTCAAAGTGCTCGAAGAGGGTGCTTTGACTCTTGGAAAGGAGCAGGCGGGCCGGATGGCAGAGCGTCAGATGAAGTTTATCAACCATCTTCAGGCAGCTCTGGTCAGAATCGAAAACAAGACTTACGGCGTTTGCCGTGTGACCGGAAAACTCATCCCGAAGGAGCGTCTTCGTGCTGTTCCGCATGCGACTCTGGCAATTGAAGCCAAGCAACAGGACCACTGATCCCGCTCCGGACCTCTCCTTAAAAACAGATAATTAACAGAAACCAAACAATTCAGCCACATGAAGGGATTCTGTGAAATCCGGTCCGGCGTCGTTTCCCGGTCCGTAATGACAAACTGACAGCGCTTGAGGATGAATCAGATGATTTGAAGTCGATTCATCCTCGGCCGTTTGTCGGCGTCGCTATTCCGGCAGACCGCCACGTCAGCGCCGAAACAGCAGTCCTTTCCTGTGTCCACCTATCATTTAATGTCAACGACAACCAGTCAATCCAACAGTCATCCGCTGAGACGCCATCGCGGACTTCTTGCTACTCTGATCATAGTCGCCGTTATATTCCTCGACCAGATAATCAAAATCTGGGTCAAGACCAGTTTTTATATGAATGAAGACTATGAGATAACCTCATGGTTCCATCTTCATTTCATTGAAAACAACGGAATGGCCTTCGGAATGGAGATCGGGCCAAAAATCTTTCTGACCTGTTTTCGGCTCGTTCTGGCCGGCGCTCTCATATGGGCATTATGCAAACTGCGGAAAATACCGACAGTCAAGACCGGATTCCTTGTCTGTCTGGCGCTGATTGTGGCCGGTGCCATCGGAAACATAATCGACTGTGTTTTCTATGGTGTCATCTTCAATAATCCGTTTCCCCCCGAGCTTGCAACCATCTTCCCTCCCGACGGAGGCTACGGGACGCTGTTTCATGGCCGGGTTGTCGACATGTTCTATTTCCCGCTCTTCTCCTTCATGTGGCCGTCATGGGTTCCCGGTGTCGGAGGACAGCAGTTTCTCTTTTTCCAGCCGATCTTCAATCTGGCCGATGCCGCTATCTCATGCGGTATGATCGCCGCTCTGATTTTCTATCCCAAGCAACTGACAATTCCGACCCCTTCATCATCATCTTCTGAAAATGAAGAGAATCAGCCTAAATAAATTCCTTCCGGCCATTTCGGGAGCACTCCTCCTTGCCATGCTCCCCGCATGCTCCGGACGTCCGTCAGAAGTCATGTCGAAAGAAGAGATGGCTCAGTTTCTCGCCGACCTCCACACTGGCGAAAGCGTCGTTGAGGCATCCTCAAGATCCTTTCCGACCGATTCAACCCGCAGAGTTCTCCTGCAGGCTCTTTATAAAAAGCATGGTGTCACACGGGAGCAGGTTGATTCATCATTCAGCTGGTACGGCTATCACATCGAAAAATATATGGAGGTCTACGACCGCACCGTCGAGATCCTCGAAGAGCGTCTCGACAAGGCTCAGGAAATCGCCGGAGCCTCAGCGTCGGGCAGTTCGGAGATCACTGTCAACCTTCAGGGTGACTCAGTCGACGTCTGGCCCGGATTCCGCTGGCGCCGTTTCTCGGCCAATATGCCTAACGACCAGATTACATTCAATATCTCGCCGGACAACAACTGGGAGAGGGGTGACGTCTATACCCTGCGCACCAAATTCCTTGACAACCACGCTCCCGTCGTGTTCACCATCGCTGCCGAATACACCGACGGACGCCGCGAATACATCAGCGCAACCCAGCCCGGCGACGGATGGCACGAAATCAGTTTTGCCCTTGACTCAGCCCGCTCGGCCCAGCGGGTCTACGGCATCATCACCTATACACCGGCCCGAAACGAAACCGTTTTCATTGACTCCATTTCGCTCTACCGAACCCGGTGGGGAGGCCACTACCGTGATGTCCGCAAGAGTGTGAAACCTTTCGAAAACCGCACTGTCAGGAAGTCATCGTCATCGTCCGAGGCGACTCCGGCATCCGCTGCCGACAAGCCGGCGCTGTTATCACTTCCTCAGCAGAAGGACAAGATGCTTAATGTCGAAAGCACGGCGCCGATGAAACCCTTATCTGACCCTGTCACTCCTCTCAGTGAGCGTCTGAAAAAACGTCCGGTCCCCCCTGTAAGAAAATGATCGAGCGATGGGCGGCCCATGAAATAATCTTCGAGGGCCGGACATATAAAATGAGTGTAATCGAACTGGCCGACGGTTCGGTGGTGCGGATTTGTCCGCTGACCGACGAAATCCACTCAACCAGATTTTTCAACGGCTGCATCTGCGTCGCAGTCCGAGACTCGCGCCTCCAGCTGCTTGATCAGTTCCCCCTCGCGACACGAACTCATCAGCATAACCCCTGACCGCCACGGTGTTTTATGGAGCAACGATTCAGAATTGTCAGTATATCAGTTATTATGTCTCTGCTTTTCGCAGTGGAGGTGTTTGCGTTTGATCCAGACTATATAGCTTCGAAAAACCGAGTGCTCGGTTTCGGGGTTTCTGCCTATCGGTGGGTCGACAGGGTTTTCAACGGGACTGACACTGCCTATATCAGTCCGACCGGCTACAGATGGAACGTTAAACTGAGGGCAAACAGCTGGTCGGATTTCAATGGCTTTTATTTCGACGGAGATCACCGTATGGGTATGGTTTCGCCTTCATGTATTTCGATAGGAGCCGACGTGCAGTTTATGGCGATTGCATTAGGCTATGACATCAATGTCAACCGACTGGCCGGCGGCAAGGACCGCTCTAAGAGCCGGTTTAATTTCGAATTTTCCAGCGCGCTGGTTTCGGGGAGGTTGTATAGCATCAAGAATGAGGACGGAATGACAATCAGATCTCTCGGCGAGAAACTTGATGAGCCGATCGGATTTTCTGGTGTCAGAACTTCGACATGGGGAATCGATCTGATCTATTATTTCAATCACAGGCGCTATTCCAGTCAGGCGGCATTCTCATTCGGCAAAATTCAGAAAAAGAGTCAGGGCGCATTTATGACCGGGGTGTTCTTTCAGTCGCAGAAGCTGTTTTTTGATTTCGGGGCACTGCCTGAAGAGGTGAAAGTCTGGTTGCCTGAAAACTGGCGCGGACGCAACTATCATGCGAATGGCTGGAATCTTGGGATCGGCGGCGGATATGGCTTTAACTGGGTTCCACGCCCGAACCTGACGGTCGGAATTCTGGGTATTGTTATTCCGAGCGTCAACTACGGTTTTCTCAACAGCGAGACGAAGGGATGCTCATTTCGGATGAATTACAGAATGAATGCTTCCGTCGTGTGGAATCGCGACAGGTGGTTTGTCGGTGGTGTTGCGAGAGCGGATGCCGGATTCATTTATTCCGGTTCTACGCTGACGAACGGTCTGATCAGTTTTGACGCAAAGATAGGCTGGCGTTTTTAATTGTCGGATCGACTCTAAGAAAAATTTACCTTTGTATGATGAGCCGATTGTCGAGGACGGAATTCAGCTCAAGGATATTGTCTATCTGAAAAAGAAAATCTGAAAATGGAAAATGAAACGCGGCGGCTGGCTGAAAAAGGGCTTAAGCCGACACCAAACAGAATTCTTGTTCTTCGCGAGCTTGCGGCTTCGGATCATCCGCTGAGTCTTGGTGAGCTCGAAATACGTCTGGACACTCTTGACAGGTCAAGTATATTTCGTGTGCTGACGCTTTTCCTGGATCATGAACTGGTCCATTCGATCGAGGATGGCAGCGGTTCGCTCAGATATGAGGCCTGTGCCGCCCCCGGGAAATGCACTATTTCGGACAGGCATGTCCATTTCCATTGCGAGTCCTGCAACCGGACGTTCTGTTTTCCGGCCACTCCGGTTCCGGCCGTGGAACTGCCGCCCGATTTCACGGCCCATTCGGTGAACTATGTGGTGAAGGGGGAATGTGCCGACTGTAAGAATAGAGGCTTCTGAGCGAACAGAGTCGATTGAATCCGGACAGAAGTTTGCAACCTGGTTGCACTGACTGTGACCTAATTTTGCCGTAGAAACAAAAAATAAAGTCAAAGTCATGAAACATCACAATCATTGCGCCGGAAATGGAAGCTGTCACCACGACCATTCCTATTCCCACGATCACGCTCACTCCCACTCCTCACTTGCATATGTCCGCATGGGCATTTCATTTCTGTTGCTTGTCGCCGGTCTGTTGCTATCCCATTATGCCGGGGGCCTGATTTCCGGAGGCGTTGCCCTTGTCTGGTATGCGGCTGCATTTCTGCCTGTCGGATGGCCGATAATGAAGGAGGGGTTTGATGAGGTCAGGAAGGGACATCTGTTCAATGAGTTCACTCTGATGATTCTTGCCTGTCTGGGGGCTTTCCTGATCGGAGAGTATCCTGAGGCGGTGGCGGTCATGCTTTTCTATACGGTCGGCGAGACTCTGCAGCATGGAGCGGTTGACCGGGCCACGGGAAGTATCTACAGGCTTCTTGATGTCAGACCGGAGAAAACTATGGTTGTCAGAGACGGGAATCTGACTGAGATGTCGCCCGCACAGGTCCGTCCGGGTGAGATTATAGAAGTCCGTCCGGGCGAGCGGGTGGCTCTCGACGGGGTTCTGCTGAGTCCGTCAGCAGCGTTCGATGCCTCGGCTCTGACAGGCGAAAGTATGCCTGTTTCGGTCGATGAGGGTGGAGAGGTGCTGGCCGGAATGATTGTTGAGGACGCCCCGGTCAGAATCCGGGTCAGTGCCCCGTATGATAGGAGCTCGCTTGCGCGGTTGATTGAGCTTGTCCGCGACGCTTCATCGCGCAAGGCGCCGGCCGAGAAGTTCATCCGCCGTTTTGCGCGGGTCTATACGCCAGTGGTGTTTCTGCTGGCAGTGGCGGTTGTTGTGGCTCCGGTATGTTTTGTCAGCAATTATGTTTTTTCCGAATGGCTTTACCGCGGACTGGTCTTTCTTGTCATTTCATGTCCCTGCGCTCTGGTGATCAGTGTTCCGCTGGGGTATTTTGCCGGAATCGGCGCTGCCTCCCGCAGCGGAATCCTTTTCAAGGGTGGTAATTATCTCGATGCGATAGCCGGAATTTCGGGAATCGCTTTCGATAAGACCGGGACCCTGACTTCGGGCCGGTTTGAAGTGACGGGTGTCGATGTCGCTTCCGGAACTGATGAGGAGGAGTTGCTGAGGGTCATGACGTCTGTCGAGCGCAGAAGTACCCATCCGGTAGCGGCGGCAGTGGTCCGTTATGGCGAAGCTCATGGAGTGGCTATTTCGGAAGTGGAATCTACGAAGGAGATTGCAGGCAAGGGAATCGAAGCAATTGTCGGCGGGAAGCGGATCGCGGTCGGAAACTCCGGACTGATGGTGAGAAATGGCGTAGAGTGTCCACCGGTAATCGCTGAATGCAAGTCAACAGCAGTGTTCTGCGCCGTCGACGGACGTTACGCGGGGGCGGTAATGCTCTCGGATCTCCCTAAACAGGATGCCGCCGCGGCCATTGAGAGCCTTCGCCGACTCGGGATCAGCAATATTGCATTGGTTTCAGGTGATCGCCGTCAGCCGGTAGGAAAGATCGCTTCGGTATTGAAGATTGCGGAATCGTTCGGCGAACTGCTTCCGGAGGATAAGGTAAGATGTATTGACTCGCTGAAGAATCAGGGGTGGGGCGAAGTCGCGTTTGTCGGTGACGGAATGAACGATGCGCCCGTTCTGGCGCTGAGCGACGTCGGAATCGCAATGGGAGCCCACGGTAGCCACGTGGCCATCGAGAGTGCCGATGTCGTGATTCAGACCGATTCACCGCTGAAGGTGGCTGAGGCGGTAAGGATCGGCCGCTTTACGCGTCGTGTCGTTCTTGAAAATATTGTGTTTGCAATTGGAGTGAAACTTGCTGTCATCCTGGCGGGTGCCTGCGGCTATGTGTCGCTTTGGGGTGCTGTTTTCGCGGATGTCGGGGTGTCGCTGATCGCAGTGATGAACTCTCTGAGGATCATGGCCAGGAATCAGGGATAAGACTCATTCCATTCAGCCGGGATGTGCCTTAATGGCGGTAATGTCACAAAATAGTGGTAACTTTGCATGGGAAAAAGATGTTGTATCTCTTCCTCTAAGGTAAATCGATATGAAGATAATAGATATTGCTTTTTCACCCACACGCACTTCTGCCGCCATTGCCGCGGCGGTCGCCGAGGCAATGGCGGCGTACTGCGGAGCGGAGCGTGTCGGTGTGGATGTGACTTATGACTCATTGGCTGAATCGAATTTTCCTTCCGGTTCGGTCGCCGTTATAGCAGCTCCGGTCTATGGTGGCAGGATGTCTCCTTTGGCTAAGGAGCGGCTGAAAGGTCTGAGAGGAAACGGAGCTCCGTGTGTGCTGATCGCGGTCTATGGCAACCGTGCGTTCGAGAATGCGCTTGTCGATATGGCTGAGTTTGCCTCCGGACTCGGTTTTATGCCAGTGGCAGCCGGAGCATTTGTCGGGGAGCATTCCTATTCGACAGAGTCGACTCCCATAGCTGCCGGACGCCCTGACAGCGAAGATCTCGCTGAGGCCCGTCGGTTTGGAATGTCGATCGGTCAGGCAGTCGCTGACGGGTCGGCTGGAGCGGTCGATGTCGGTAGTCTGACAGATGTGCCCTCGCCCGGGGAATCGTTGGAGGCATTCAGGAAATTTGTGGCGGAATATATGCAGTCGCGAGTTGCCGGCGCTGTTCCGGTGCTTCCGGAAGTAGATATTGAACTGTGCATCGGCTGCGGACTCTGTCAGAATCTATGTCCGGTGTCGGCGATCGGCGATGACTGCCGGAGTGTGGATGCCTCGAAATGCATCCGGTGCAGCGCGTGTGTGAAAGGGTGTCCTTCGGGAGCGCGCCGCCTGCTATCTCCATTTGCGCCCGTTTTGTCGGCCAATTTCAACATACGTAAGAATCCGGTTACAATCATAGGAACGAAAGCATCATGAATTCAAAAATCAAAGGCTATCTGCTTGGTTCGGTCGCAGAAATAACCTACGGGATGAATCCGCTCTTCACATTGCCTCTTTACGGTGACGGAATGGATCCAAACTCAGTCCTGTTTTTCCGCTATCTCTGCGCTTTGCCCGTCATACTGCTGATGCTCAGATGGCGCGGCCAGTCACTGAAGGTCTCGGGCGCACAGATTCTCAGGCTTGCGTTGCTCGGAGTCATGTTTGCGCTGTCGTCGCTGACTCTTTTCAAGAGCTACAATCATATGGGGGCCGGCATAGCGAGCACGCTGCTGTTTGTCTATCCTATTGTTGTCGCGCTGATAATGAGGGTTGTCTATAAGGAGCGACTGTCGGTCACGACAGCTCTCTGCATGGTCATGGCCCTTACGGGGATTGGCCTTCTTTACAAAGGGGAGGACGGTTCGACACTTAGTCTGACAGGGACATTGCTGGTCATGGCTTCGGCATTGTCATATGCGTTTTATATCATTTTCACTAACCGCTCGAATGTCAGGACTCTTCCGACGCTGACAATCACCTTCTATGTCCTTCTGTTCGGATGGATGGTGTTTGCGGCCAATGCGTTCTGGAGCGGAACGCTTTCGGTGCCTTCCGAGCCGGTCATGTGGGTCAATGTGGCCGCACTTGCGGTGTTGCCTACAGCTGTGTCGCTCATCTGCACGACCGGAGCCATTCAGCTTATCGGGTCAACGATGACGGCTATTCTTGGTGCGCTTGAGCCTCTCACGGCAGTCTTTTTCGGCGTCGTCGTATTTGGAGAAATGCTGACAGGACGCGACATCGTCGGTATTGTCCTGATAATTGCGGGAGTCAGTCTGGTTGTCGGCGGCGGTAAAATTGATGTACTGCTCAACCGGATTGTCCGAATGTTTCCGAAGCGACTGCGGTCGACGACATAACCTTTGACACGGAAAGACAACCATTCCCTAAGATCCCGTTCCCCATTATCTGTTACCGTCATCCGGAATCGACAGGTGGGGAACGGGGTTTAAAAGAAACAGAGGTGCTCTCACGAGTACCCCTGCATCCATTCATCACATTATGCTTATTAAAGTAAGTATTTTTGTTCAGAAGGACGACTGGATTCAGTAGCGTGATGCCACAACGTCCCAGTCTACGATGTCCCAGAGTTTTTCGATGGCTTCAGCTCTGCGGTTCTGGTAGTCGAGGTAGTAGGCGTGTTCCCATACGTCGAAGGTCAGAAGCGGAGTCAGTCCGTCGGTCAGCGGATTGCCGGCGTTTGACTTCTGAGTAATGAAAAGTTTTCCGTCCTGATCACGCGAAAGCCAGACCCATCCGCTTCCGAAGATCTTTACTCCGGCATCGACGAATTCTTTCTTGAAATTTTCCACCGATCCGAAATCCCGTTCGATCGCATTTCGGAGTTCGCCGTCCGGTTCGGTCGGTCCGTCGGGGGTGAAAGAGAAGAAGTAGAAAATATGATTCCAGGCCTGTGAGGCGTTATTGAACAAAGGCCCGTCGGCAGTGCGGATGATGTCTTCGATGTCCATGTCTGCATATTTCGTGCCTTCGATCATTTTGTTGAGATTATCGATATAGGCTTTCTCATGACGACCGTAGTGAAAGTCGATGGTCTCCTGTGAGATAGCCGGAGCCAGGGCATCGGGAGCATAGGGAAGCTTAGGCTGAGTATAGACTTGTTCTTTCATCGTTAAGAGGTGGAAATTGTGGGTTATTTAATGTTGTGATTAAAGATAAGAGTTGTATCATAGTAACAACGCCTGCCGCTAAAAGTTCACGCCGGCGACCGCCAAAGGCGACTCATGGCCGGGTGACGGACTGGATCCGGTCGGGTGCTATTTGCTGCGGTATTGCGGGAGAACCGGTACAGGGAATTTCGAGAAGAGGGTCTGTACAGCTTCGGCGATGCCTGCGAGATTGCGGAACTGGGCTTCTTCGGAACCGTTTAGAACGGTGGCGACAGAAGAGGAATAAAGTGGGATTTTCTGCTGGATGTTGACCATATCCATCGTCAGCACGCCTTCTTTATAGATGCCGGTGATCACCTGTGCGTTGGACGTGGCAGGCCAGTAGTATTGACGGGGATACATGAAGAATGGATAATAAGCCGGGTATGGGGCCGGGCCATACCAGGGATAATAGTTGCTGACCAGAGGTTCGGTCTGGATTTCGCGGTGGGTCGAGATTGCGATGTTGATCAGCAGAGGCGATGAGGGATCTTCGGTGAAACCTCGTTCGACCATCTGTTCGCGAATAGCAGCCGCGATATTATAGTAAGTGACAGCCTGCATTCCCGGAATCATTTTCCCTTCGTCGGGTGTGACGATGCGGAAGGTGTGGTAGGCGGCGAGATCGGCGTTGTTGTATGTCTCGCTGTTGACAAGCGTGAACGGGCTGCAGCCAGTGAGAACCAGAGCCAGAAACAGAATAGAGAGTAAATTTTTCATAGGTTGACAGACATTTACGGAGTTGTTGTTTGAGAAGATAACGCCGGCTGATTACGAAAAGTTTCTTAAATTATTTGTTTTCCACGTCTATAAACCTTAAATTTACGTCCGAAATTTATTTCACACAATATCCTTTTAACTGAAAATCCAAGCCTGTCCTTCTTAGATAGGGGGCAGGTATGAAAACAGATGAAGCATATAACCGAAGTGTTCGATGATTATCTTGCTCAGTATGGCAGTGTAGACATCGCCGAATCCGAATTTAAGAAACATCTTCATGAAGATCCGGAACTGAAAGCCGCATATAAGGAATGGTGTGCCGAAGTGGGTAGCTCCGATAAAAGCGGATTTTCTGACTATTGCGAGGAATATCTCGATTCACAGGATGATATCTGGAACACACTGAGTGATTATAATGATGAATGATCTTACTACGGACGTCCCGACAGTGTCGCGGCGTCTTCCCGCAGAATGGGAGATGGCAGGAGGTGTCATTCTGGCGTGGCCCCACCCGGGAACCGACTGGAATTATATGCTCGCGGATGTCCGGGCTTGTGTTGTCGAGATGATCCGGCAGATCAGCCGGTGGACGAGAGTGGTCGTCGTGGCTCCGGACGTGGAGGCAGCGCGTTGCGAAATCGGTCCGACGGATCCTGAAAGAGTCTTTTTTTTCGAAGCTCCGACAAACGACACCTGGACGCGCGACTACGGACCTCTCTCCGTCGAGCTGTCCGACGGCTCCTTTGTCGCTCTTGACTTCCGTTTCAATGGCTGGGGGCTGAAGTTTGCCGCGTGTCATGATAATCTCGTCACAGGCCGGATGGTCAGCGGTGGCCTGATCGGTGTGCCGGCGGTCAACTGTCAGGATTTCGTTCTCGAAGGAGGCGGAATCGAAAGTGACGGCAACGGACTGCTGATGACAACCGCCGAGTGTCAGTGTTCGCCCAACCGGAATCCGGTTCTTGATCGAAATGAGATTGAGCAACGTCTACTCGGCTATTTCGGTGGCCGTAAGCTGATCTGGCTCAACCACGGTTATCTTGCCGGCGACGACACGGACAGTCATATCGATACGCTTGCGCGTTTCGCTCCCGGAAATACGATTGTCTTCACTGGTTGCGACGATCCTGACGACGAGCATTTCTCCGAACTTCAGGCAATGGAGAATGAATTGCGCGAGGCGCGGAATCTGTCGGGCGAGCCGTTTAATCTCATCCGCCTGCCGCTACCCGACGCGGTTTTCGATGAGGACGGGCAGCGCCTGCCGGCGACATATGCTAATTTTCTCGCGCTTCCGGATGTTGTGCTGCTGCCTGTCTACGGTCAGCCCCGAAAGGATGAACTTGCGCGCCAGATGCTGCAGATCGCCTTTTCTCAGCCGGTTGTTGCGATCGACTGCAGTGCGCTGATCAGGCAGCACGGTTCGCTCCATTGCATGACGATGCAGTTTCCCGACGGATTGCTTTCGTTCTGAACTGCCCTCAAAAACTAATCTTTCAAAACTGACAATGACAAAAGAACTGAAAATAGGACTCATTCAATTGTCCAAAACTGCCGATGTCGCGCGCAATCGCGAACGGCTTGCCGAAGAAATCCGTAAAACCGCTTCGGCGGGTGCACGCCTGATTGTCAATCAGGAATTGCACGATTCATTATATTTCTGTCAGACCGAATCGGTTGATCTGTGTGATCTCGCGGTTGCGATTCCGTCGGAAGCAACCGATTTCTATGCAGAGTTGGCCCGTGAGCTTAAGATTGTCATCGTGACCTCTATGTTTGAGCGACGTGCGCCGGGCCTTTATCATAATACAGCCGTTGTGTTTGAAGCTGACGGCTCGGTCGCAGGTGTCTACCGCAAGATGCACATTCCCGACGATCCGGCCTATTATGAGAAATTCTATTTCACGCCGGGCGATCTTGGCTTTCATCCGATCGACACTTCTGTCGGGCGTATCGGTGTGCTCGTGTGCTGGGACCAGTGGTATCCGGAAGCTGCGCGTCTGATGGCCCTGCAGGGAGCTGAGCTGCTTGTCTATCCGACCGCCATCGGCTGGGAGTCGACAGATTCTGAGGACGAGAAGGCGCGTCAGCGCAATGCATGGACGATTGTCCAGCGCGCCCATGCGGTTGCCAACGGAATTCCTGTCGTCACCGTCAACCGTGTCGGTCACGAACCCGATCCGTCCGGAGCGACAAACGGGATCACCTTCTGGGGCAGCAGTTTTGTCGCCGGTCCTCAGGGCGAACTTCTCTATGAAGCTCCGACAGACAGCGAGGTGACCAAGGTCATCGGTATCGACATGAACAGAAGCGAACAGGTCAGACGGTGGTGGCCGTTTCTGCGCGACCGCCGCATAGACGCCTACGACGGTCTGACGCGTAGGTTCATTGACTGAAAATAACGTACGGACATACTACCGGCGAGGACGGCGTTCGGAATCCAATGGATTCTGAAACACCGTCCTCGCTGACGTTTATTATTGCGGTATGGAGTCTAATGGGTTGTAAACCGCATCTCTTATTCTGAGAATACCGAGCGGGGGAGGCTGCGGCAGTTGTACTGCATTGCCATTACTGACCCATAGGCGCCGGCCGAGCGAAGAGCCAGTAGGTCGCCGCGGGATGTAAGGGGAAGAGTTGTGTCTTTTTCGAAAACATCGGATGACTCGCAGATCGGACCGACAACGTCGTAGATGACTGTTTCTGTCGCATCGGAAGTCAGGTTTTCGATCAGATGACGTGCGTCGTAGAGGGCCGGACGGATCAGGTCGGTGAAACCGGCGTCGGCGATGGCAAACTGTTTCTCGAGACCATGCTTGACGTAGAGCACACGGGTGATGAGCGAGGCGCACTGTCCGACCATAGAACGGCCAAGTTCGAAATGGACTTCCTGGCCTTCGCGGATTCTCAGACATTTGCTGAATGTTGAGAAATAGCCCTCGAAATCTGGAATCGGGTTGGTGTCGGGATTTTCGTAGTCGATTCCGAGGCCTCCGCCGACATTGATTGTAGCGAATCTGATGCCGCGGCTTTCGTAGCGGTCCTGCAGGTCGTTGATTCTCTCCGAAAGGATTTCAAACGGGCGGAGAGTCGTGATCTGAGAACCGATGTGAAAGTGAAGTCCACGGAAATCGATGTCGGCCGATGAGGTTGCGATGTCAATTGCGCGGTCAAGCATTTCGAGCGCGATTCCGAATTTGTTTTCCGCCAGACCGGTAGTGATATAGTGGTGCGTATGGGCATCGATGTTGGGATTGACTCTCAGTGCCACACGGGCTTTTTTGCCGAGAGCTCGTGCGCGACCGGCAATAACCTCAAGCTCCTCGATTGATTCGACATTGAAACATCCGATGCCCTTTTCTATAGCCAGATCAATTTCGGCATCGCTCTTTCCAACCCCGGCAAACACAATTCTGGCTGGGTTGAATCCACAGTCGACAGCACGGCTGATCTCGCCTCCGCTGACGGTGTCGATTCCGAAACCGGCTTCGCGCATGACTTCGAGGACCGGGACCTCCACGTTGGCTTTCATCGCATAGTGGATCCGGAACATCGGGTTGGCTGCCGCAGCGCGTGCGGCGGCAACCGTCTGCCGGAGCAGCTTCATGTCGTAGAAGTAGAATGGAGTCCCGACGGTCATGGCCGATGAAATTATTTTTTCGGCATTTTGCGTAGTCATATTTAGCTTCTTTATTTGAGGGTTGTGTGGTGAGTGTGCGGTCAGTTGAAAAGGAATTCGCTCAGCAGCGAAAGGGCTTTGATTTTGTCTGATTTTCTGACAAGCAGCGAGATGTTGTAGTTGCTGCCTCCGTAGGAAATCATTCTGACGGGAATGTCCTTCAGAGCGTTGACGACGGCAGCTTCAAATCCGCGGTTGTTCCATTCGAGGTCGCCGACAACGCAGATGATCACCATGTCGCTGTCGACTGTGATCGTTCCGAGCTTCTTGAGTTCGGCGAGGATTTCGGGAAGGTGCTGTTCGTTGTCGATGGTGACCGAGACGCCGACTTCAGAGGTCACGACCATGTCGATGGAGGTGTGATAGCGTTCGAAAACCTCAAAGACGCGGCTCAGAAAACCGTAGGCAAGCAGCATTCGGCTGCTTTTGATCTTGATCGCGGTGATGTTGTCTTTTGCGGCCACAGCTTTGATCGTGTGGTCGGGGGTCGCGTTGTTGATGAGTGTTCCTTCTGCGGTCGGTTCCATTGTGTTGAGGAGCCGGACAGGGATGTTGGCAAGTTTGGCCGGGAGTATGCAGGTCGGATGGAGGATTTTAGCTCCGAAATAAGCCAGCTCGGCAGCTTCTTCGAAATGAAGATTGCGCACGGGTGCTGTTTTCTCGACGAAGCGGGGATCGTTGTTGTGCATTCCGTCGATGTCAGTCCAGATCTGGATCTCGTCGGCACCTAAAGCCGCACCTACGAGTGAAGCGGTGTAGTCGCTGCCGCCTCGCTTGAGGTTGTCGATTCTGCCCTCAGTGTTACGGCAGATAAATCCCTGAGTGATGTAGACGTCAGCTTCGCCGACTTTTTCCATAAGAGAGGCGAGCCGGCGGGCAATTTCGTTTGCAACGGGTTCGCCGGCTTCGTCAATGACCATATAGTCAAGCGCCGGAACCATTCGGGCGTTCTTTCCGATGCTCAGAATATAGTTGAGCATCAGGGATGTGGAGATGAGTTCTCCGTATGAAACGATGTTCTTTTCCGTCTGTTCGCCTGAAGGGCTGGCGATCTCAGCCTTTATTGTCGCGATTGCCGAATCGACTTCCTTGACGGCAGCAGAGCGCCACTGGCTGTCGGCCGGGAACAGTTCGTTGATCACGTCGGCATATTTGCTTCCGAGGCGGGCTAGGGTTTCTGAGGCTCCCGTCGGATTACTTTTAGCCACATAGTCATATATTTCCAGCAGCTGGTTGGTGGTTCCGGACATTGCGCTTAACACCACAAGATTGCCGCTTTCAGCCGTGACGAGTCCGGCTACATTCTTGATGCGCTGGGCAGTACCCACTGATGTACCGCCAAATTTAAGTACTTTCATCTTGCTATAACAAATTTTTGGGCGCAAAGTTACGAAAATTTAAGCAATGTTTGGGGCTAACACGTAAACAAATAGAAAATATAATACAGTCCTTTTTGTCCTCTCATCGGTTCTTTTCTGAGCTTTACGAAGATATTCTCGGTCACGATGCCCGGATCGCTCCCTGCGTCACTCGATGAGGAGTTTTTTTGCTTCGGGAGTGAGAAGAGACGCTATGTCGTCGGGCATGATGAAAGCTTCCGACGGACCGTAGGAGTAGGGGAGAATGTCGTAGGGATTGTAGTGGAACGCTATCATGCCGTTGAGCAGATAGACGTTGTTGGTTATTGTTTCCGGAGTGTTCAGGAGCGCTTGCTGAAGTTCCTCGGCAGAAATCGATTTTGAGAGCGCGATCGATTCGAGAATCATCGGCTGAAGGGTTTTCATCGCGCCTGGGAGAAAGAGAAAGTCGAATGTGACGGGGCGGTCAGAAGAAAGAATGAAGCTGAACGGTGTCGCGCCAGAATTGGGATGGGCTCCGCCGAGATATTCGGCAAATGTCGCGGAGTATGTGACAGTCTGCTGTGTGCATTCGATCAGCTGGAGGGTGCGGGTGACGTAATACTGGCCGGCTTCTTCGGTCGCCGGAACCGTGTCGATCTTTTCTGCAATATCATCCATTCCGTAGTTTTCAAGATCCGTTACTGACTGGCGGATTGCCTTTTTGATCTCTTTTGGAGCCTGCGGACCGAATGTCGTGGTGATTATCGAATCACGTAGGTTGTCGATCTTGAACTTGCCGAGAGCTTCTGGCCACTGTACAGATGTCGAGAGTACGATATAGTGGACAAACGTTGAGTCTTTGCTGTCGGTCAGTCTGTAGGTTTCGGATGAAGACATGACCGATTCGCTCAGCGGAAAGCTGACAATAGCGGAATCTTCTGGTTCGGTGGATTCTTTCGAATCTGCTGCAGAGGAGGTCGTGTTGTCGATTGCTGTACCCTGGCAGGCAGAAAAGAGGAAGAGGGCGGCGGAGGCGCAGGCTGTTAGTTTGAGAAGGCGGCTGGTCATGGGAGTCTGGAATAAAAAAGAGTTTGGCTGAATGGATGAATAGGAGGGGGCGATGGCGGCGGCTGGCAGGCGACCGGCACTATGGTAATGCAAAATTACAACAGAAAGTTCACATTGTAAGGCGAAAAATCATTAAAAAAATCATCGGGAAGGTTTTGGCGACGGAGGCACGCGACAGGAATGCGGGTTGGTCTCATGATAGTTAAAAAATCTTTAATAAGCGGTAGGTTTGTGGGTTAAAAGTTTGAAAATTTGCAATAAAATTAGTTACTTTGCACCGCAAAAACTAATTGAATATTAATTTTAAATCTCAACATTATGTCAGAAATTGCATCTCGTGTTAAAGCTATCATCGTTGATAAACTCGGCGTAGACGAAAACGAAGTAACTGAAACTGCATCTTTCACTACCGACCTTGGCGCTGACAGCCTTGATACTGTAGAGCTTATCATGGAATTTGAGAAGGAATTCGGAATCACCATCCCCGATGAACAAGCCGAAACCATTCAGACTGTAGGCGACGCTGTCGCTTTCATCGAAGCTGCTGAAAAATAAGTCGCAAAGACTTCTTAATGCACGTCTCTGTCTATGATCGGAGACGTGCATATTTTGATTTTATCGCGTCGCTGGAACCACGCGGATCCGACCACGCCATAAGTCTAAGATCAGCGCGATGATGTCTGACCTTTGCACAGAAAACTCTCCTACCAGTTTATATTAACGAACCACTTGAATCTAAATGGAATTAAAACGTGTAGTAGTGACCGGCCTGGGTGCCATCACTCCTCTGGGCAACGACGTTCCCACAACCTGGGAAGCTGCCAAGGCAGGTAAGAGCGGAGCCGGACCCATTACCCATTTCGACGCTTCTAAATTTAAGACTCAGTTTGCATGTGAAGTCAAGAACTTCAATGCATCGGAACATATCACTGACCGTCGCAAATTGCGTCAGCTCGACCTCTATGCTCAATATGCGCTTGTCGCTGCCCGTCAAGCAGTTGAGGATAGCGGTCTGGAAACCAGCGAAGGTGTTGACCGTAATCGCATCGGAGTTATCGTGGCCGCAGGTATCGGCGGTCTGCACACATTTGAAGAGGAAGCCGGCTATTATGCCCTCAACGAGGAAAAAGGTCCGAAATATAATCCCTTCTTCATTCCGAAAATGATTGCCGATATTGCCTCGGGTCACATCTCGATGGAATATGGCTACCACGGTCCCAACTATGGCGTGGTTTCTGCATGTGCGTCGTCGAACAACGCCATTATCGACGCCTTCAACTATATCCGTCTTGGCAAAGCCGACGCATTCGTGACCGGCGGAGCTGAAGCCGCTGTATTCCCTGCAGGTGTGGGCGGTTTCAATTCGATGCACGCTCTTTCGACCCGCAACGACAGCCCCGAGACAGCATCGCGTCCGTTCAGCAAATCGCGCGACGGATTCGTGATCGGCGAAGGTTCGGTCGTGCTCGTTCTCGAAGAACTTGAGCATGCAAAAGCCCGTGGCGCCAAGATCTATGCAGAAGTTGTCGGCGGCGGTATGTCGGCCGATGCCCATCACATCACAGCCACTCACCCCGAAGGTCTCGGAGCGAAGCTTTCGATGCAGATGGCCCTCGATGACGCAGGTCTCAAACCTGAGGATATCGACTACATCAATGTTCACGGAACCTCGACTCCTGTCGGAGATGTTTCCGAGGTTAAGGCTATTGTCGACCTTTTCGGTGATGCAGCCTACAAGCTCAACATCAGTTCGACAAAATCGATGACCGGCCATCTTCTCGGTGCGACAGGTGCTCTCGAAGCAATGTTCAGCATCCTTGCAGTTCAGAACGACATCGTTCCGCCCACAATCAACCACGAAGAGGGTGATGACGACGAAAACATCGACTATAATCTGAACTTCACCTTCAACAAGGCTCAGGAACGTACCGTCCGTGCGGCGCTTTCAAACGCATTCGGTTTCGGTGGCCACAACGCAACCGTGATTGTCAAGAAGTACGAAGAATAATCCGATCAGGAACCGCAAGCCGGCTCCGGCCCACGGAATCGACAGATAAGAAATCGGAGACCCACTTGACAGCGAGTCTCCGATTTTGCTTATCGGTCGGCGAGGATTTCGCGGATTTCTTCGAGTTTGTCGGCCGCAGTGGGATCAGGACGGACCGGAACGACGGTCACATAGTCCCGGTCGAGCCAGTATGAATCGGTCTGGTCGGATTCCGGGTTCGTGTCGATATAGCGGCCTGTCAGCAGGTAGAACGGACGGCCCTGAGGATCTGTATAATCGACATATTCTTCAGTCCAGTATCCTTCTCCGGCTCTGACGATTTTGATCCCCTTGGGGACGCAGCGTGCAGGAATGTTGACGTTGAGGCAGATCCCCTTCGGAAGACCTCTGGCGATGACGGCAGCAGTTATTGATCTGACAAACGGCTTGCATTGAGAGAAATCAGCCTTCCATGAATGATGAAGCAGAGAGAATCCGATTGCTGGAATTCCGAGCATGCAGGCTTCGAAGGCAGCTCCCATTGTTCCGGAGTAGATGACGCAGTTGCCTGCGTTAGATCCGTGGTTGATGCCTGACAGAAGGGCACTGACTTTTCTTCCGGAAAGCACCGTGTGCATGGCGAGCTTGACGCAATCGACCGGAGTTCCGGTCACAGCATAGACTTCGGCTTCGCCTATATCGGGGCGGCGGTCTATTCTCAGAGGTTTGTCGACAGTTATGGCAGACGATTTTCCGGACTGTGGTTTTGCCGGTGCGACGGCGACAATGTGGCCGAGTCCGGCTACGGCTTCGATGAGATTGCGAAGCCCTGGAGCATCAACACTGTCATCGTTGCAGATGAGGATTAATGGGGTTTCAGGCATGTTAAAACTATTACTAATTGTTAAATTACTGGATTATTTTCTCTTTGTGAAATATAAAATGGCGGAAGGATTGTTATAGTAAAAGAAACGTGTCTCCGATCGGATGATCCACTCCGTTTCAGCCATCGAATAAAACGTGCGGACAATATATCAGTGCACCTCTTTTTTATAGAAAAAAACAAAGATGTTCATAAACAAAAGCATCCATTATGTTACAAAGAATTCAAACATTGTTTCTGCTGATCGCAATCGGACTGACGGTCGCGATTTTCTTCGTCCCGTTCGGTTATGCGCCGGCTCTTGACGAAACGGCCCATCAGGCATTCATGCAGCCTCTTGTCGTCAGCGATTTCCTTGGTCTGATCCTGTCGACCGGAGCTTCGCTTGTAGCTATGGTCGCCGCGATCTTTACTTTCAGAAACTATCCTCTGCAAAAACTTATGACAGCTCTGAGTGCTGTGTTCATTCTGACAACAATCGGTGTGGTGATTTATGCAATTATCACTCCATATGTCGAAGTGGATGCCGACATCAGCATTGCAACTTCGTGGGGCTGGGGAGTGCTGCTTCTTATCTTAGCTCTTGTTGCCGTGCTTCTGGCGTTCCGTAATATTGCGAAAGACCAGCGTCTGATCCGCAGTTACGACAGAATCCGCTGACCGGTCTGACCGGATTGATTTTATAGACTGCCGCTCCCTGACTGTTTCAGGAGAGCGGCAGTCTCTGTTTTCAGACCGGAGGCATTATTCGCGATAATAGATGCGCTTGACTCTCGATGAGACTGAAGTGAGGATCTCATAGGGTATTGTGCCGAGAGTTTTCGCGATGTCTGCAACCGGAACGTTGTCGCCGAAAATTTCAACGCGGTCACCGACTTTGCAGTCGGCTTCAGTCACGTCGATCATGCAGGCATCCATGCAGATATTGCCGATTGTCGGGCAAAGGGTTCCGTTGATGTAGACTTTCATGTTTCCGTTGCCCAGATGGCGGTTGATGCCGTCGGCATATCCTACGGGAATGGTTGCGATGCGCGAATGTCTGGTGACGAGTCCGTGGCGTCCGTAGCCGATGGTCGTGCCTTTATCCCATTCTTTTATTGATATGATCGTTGTTGAGAGAGAGGAGACGGGGCGCAGAGCGTTCTGCGAGCCGTCGTCGATCGTGTGGATTCCGTAGAGGCAGATTCCGAGCCGGACCAGGTCGTGCTGATGTTCGGGGAATCGGGTTATGCCTGTCGAGTTGAGGATGTGGCGCATGATGTGGTGGCGGAATCCGCTCTGGAGCATTGTCGCGCATCGGTCGAAGATTTCGAACTGCATCATGGTGTAGGCATCCTGGGCCGGTTCGTCGGCAACGGAAAGATGGCTGAACACTGAGGCCGGCCGGACGACTTTCTGACGGCGGAGAATGTCGATCAGATCCGGAATGTCATGTTCGAGAAATCCGAGACGGTGCATTCCGGTGTCAAGCTTTATGTGGACCGGATAGTCTGTGATGCCATATTTTTCTCCTTCGCGGATCAGTTCTTCGAGCACTTCGATAGAGTAGATTTCCGGTTCGAGGTTGTAGGCGAAAAGGGTTCTGTAGTTGACGACCTTCGGGTTGAGGACCATGATCGGCATCGTGATTCCGGCCCGGCGAAGGTCGACTCCTTCGTCGAGGACGGCAACGGCGAGATAGGCGGCACCCTGGCTCTGGAGAGTTTTGGCAAGCTCGTAGGATCCGGCCCCGTAGCCGGAGGCTTTGACCATGCAGACAATGCCAGTTGTCGGTCGCACCATCGATCTGTAGAAATTGAAGTTGTGGACAATGGCATCGAGGTTCACTTCGAGGACAGTCTCATGCTGACGCGATTCGAGCATGTCGACAATCCGTTCGAAGTTGAAGGCGGGAGATCCTTTTATGAGAATCAGTTCCTTTTCGAAGTCGCCCGGTGAGACTGAGGTCAGGAAAGAGGTTGTGTCAGGATAGAAGCTTGCGGAGGGGTCGAAGTAGCGTGAGTTGCGCATGAATTCCGGGCCGATGCCTATCAGCCGGTCGATCTTTCTTATGCGGACCAGTTCGGCGATTGCCTGATAGATGCGGTTGGGAGGCAGAGTCTCATGCATGACGTCGGAGAGGATCAGGGTGGACGAATGCTCAGAAGACCGGCGACGGTGCATGAAGTCGAGTGCGGGTGTGAGAGAGTGGAGATCGGATGTGTAGCTGTCGTAGATGAGCATGCAGTCGTTGACGCCTTCGATCACGTTGATTCGGGTCATGACGGGTGTCAGTCCGGCAAGGGCTTTTCTGATTTCATCGACCGGACGGTTGAGGAAGAGCATGGTGGCCAGGACATGGATGGCGTTGTGGATGCGTGCGTCGTCGGTGAACGGGATGACAACTTCGGCTGAGGTCCCGAGATAGCGGAATGTCAGTGTGGATGCGCTGTCTGTTTTTGTGATTGCTGTGATGGCCAGAACCGCATCGGGATTTTTTGTCGACCAGCCGATTTCGATTTCCGGGCGGCAGTTTTTTTCGACGGCGGCAGAGATCATTGGATCGTCTGCGCAATAGATCAGGCATCGGCAGTCGGTGAAGAGCGAGACCTTTTCCTCACATTTTTTCTGACGTGAGCTGAATCCGCGGTCGTGTTCGTCGTCGAGGTTAGTGATTATGCCGATTTCCGGGGCGATCATCTCGCGCAGGGTGGCCATCTCGCCTTGTCGCGAGACTCCGGCTTCGATTATTGCAAGTCCGGTCTGGTCGTTGAGTTCCCAGACAGAAAGTGGAACTCCGATCTGAGAATTGAAGCTTCTGGGCGAGCGGACAATGCTGTATGTGTCGCAGAGGGCCTGATAGAGCCATTCCTTGACGGTTGTCTTGCCGCGTGATCCTGTGATGCCTATGACGGGGATCGAGAAACGGCGGCGATGGTGGCGTGCGATTGTCTGGAGCGCTCGGGTCACGTTGGGGACAACGAGAAATGTCGCGTCGCTGACGGGTTCCATTTCTTCCGGTATGTGGGTGACGACGAAGGTTCGCACCCCGGTCTCGTAGAGCGGAGCCACGTAGCGGTGGCCGTCGTTGTTAGAGGTCGTTATTGCAAAGAAAACGGAGTTTTCTGGATTGGTCAGAGAGCGGCTGTCGGTCAGAAGGACGGTTAGCTCTCTGTCAGTTCCGGGCTGCGGCAGATCAAGAATGCGGCAGATTTCGCTTGTTGAGTACTTCATAGCTCAATGGAAAAGAAATTAGCGATAGGTTGTGATAGTTCGGGGTTGGTCCGGGCCAGATCCCGAGCCATTATTCTGGTTTTTTGTTGGAATTCAGAGAATGAGGAGTCGTTGTCGGTCATCTGCAGATGGGCCGCGCGGGATGTGAGCCGGCGGCACTGGTCTGCAAGGACTATGGTTGTCGGAGAGAAAAATGATTCGGCGAAGAGATTGAATATGTAGTCGGCTGCGACGTCTGAGGGGTGTTTCATGTCGGGGCTATAGAATCGATAGTCGCGGAGGTCGTCCAACAGGGCTTCGTAGGCGGGGAAGTAGACGGTTTGCCGGGAGGAGTCGCAGCAGATACGGTCGATAGCGAGCAGCAGTGTCGATTTCGAGAGCTGGTTTTCATGAAATCCGTCGGCAAGGTGGCGTATGGGGCTGACTGTGAAAATGATTCTTATTTCCGGGTTGATACGTCGCAGCAGATCGTGGATTGTTTCGAGGAAGACTGCGGTTTCGTCGACGGTCAGGCGTCGTCGGGTGAAGATCGATTGCGGAAACCGGTGGCAGTTGCCGACGATCCGGTTGTCGGAGGCGAGGGCGTAGACGTAGGCTGTGCCTAAGGTTATGATTGCGACAGTCGCCGATGAGAGGAATGTGCGTGTTTCAGCGAGGCGGCTGTTGAGCTTCAGGAGTGTTTTTTCGGAGGATGTCGATGAGAGCGAAGAGTGGCATAGGAAGGAATGATACAGGCCTGAATGGCAGACAAGTTCATCGGCTGTGAACTCTCCGCCTTCAGAGATGCGCTGTAGGATGGTGCAGATCGATGCCGGATTGTAGAGGGCTCCGAATGGGTTGGCCATTACGTTGAATAGTCTGTCGGCCAGTCGTTTTCCGACGTTGTCGGAAAAGCATGATCCGATGAGTAGGATTCGGTCGTGGTGGCTGATTTCGCCTTGATCCCGCAGTGGCTGAATTTTGGTCCGGAATTCCATGATGCATTAAGTTTTTTTGCGGTATCAGTACATGTTGTAGTCTACTGAAAGGACGTTGAACTCGGTCCGTCGGTTGATCTGGTCGGCAGCGTCTCTGTCGGTTTCGTCGGGGAGCGCCAGAATGTAGTCTTCGGTCAGGATGTCGCCTTCTTTGAATTGAGGATAGAGGGTTGCGTCGCGTCTGGTGACTGTTTTCGGGCGTGATTTTCCGAAGCCGTGGAATTGCAGCCGGTCGGGAGCGATGCCCGCTTCGATGAGGTAGTCGACAACGGCCTTGGCACGTCGTTTGGAGAGGTCGATGTTATAGTCTTCGGTGCCGATGCGGTCGGTGTGGGAGGTCATCTCGATTGTTATGTTTGGGTTGTCGCGGAGCATTTGGACGAGCTGGTCGAGAGATTCTTTGGATTCGGGCCTAAGTGTGGCTTTGTCGAAGTCATAGAATATGTTTTCGACAATGTTGGGTTTTGAAATAGACGCGAGCATGAATTCGATTTCATAGTCGGCGTCGGCTTCAGCAGTGTCGGTGGTGAATTCCTGCCGGGCATTGAGATATCCTTTACCTCCGGCCATCATTACGTAGCGGACGCCGCGTTGCAGTGCAAAAGAGAATTCCCCCTGTGCACCGGATGCAGTGCGCTGCATCGATCCGTCGTTTCCGACGATCCGGACCACGGCTCCGGGAATAGGTTCTTCGTCATGGTCAGTGACCCATCCGTTGATTGTTATTCTGAGGTCCGGGAGCTCGAAGGAGTAGATGTGGTCATAGCCGCGTCCGTCGCCACGGTTTGAGCTGAAGAAACCCTCGGGGTGGCTTGATCTGGCGAAGGTGATACCGAAGTCGTCGGCCGGTGAGTTGATCGGGCTTCCCATGTTGACAACCTCCCAGCGGCCACCCGGCAGGAGTGTGGCCTGAAAGATGTCAAGGCCTCCGAATCCGGGGTGTCCGTCGGAGGCGAAGTACATGATGCTGTCTGTCAGCATGTAGGGGAATACTTCGTCGCCGGGTGTGTTGATCTGTGGGCCGAGGTTTTCGAGCGATCCTGCGCGCTCTTTGATGTTGACGCGCCAGATGTCCTTACCGCCTTCGCCAGGCATGTCGCTTGTGAAATAGAGGTATTCTCCGGATGGTGAAACGGCAGGGTGCCCGTAGCTCGAAATGGTGTCGGCCGATATCTCGAATTTTGTCGGCGCACCCCATTTGGCGTCGCTTCTGGGTGAGGTGAAGAGTTCTACGCCGGTGTTTGCGGTTGGCGATCGCCGAGCTTTTGTGAGGTACATGGTGTTGCCGTCCGGAGAGAATGAGACGATCCCTTCGTCCATTTCGGAGTTTAGCTCACCTTCGACCGGTTCGGGCCGCATCCACGCGCCCTGTTCGTTTTTGCGCGCCATCCAGATGTCGCTTTTTTTCTGTCCGGTGATCTCGCTGCGGTTGTCGCCGGTCACTTTCTCGTTTGTTGTGGTGAGATAGAGAATGTCGCCGTTGAACATCGGGGCGAAGTCGGACCGTCGCGAGTTGAACAGCTTGGCATTCTTAACGATGTAGCGGGTCGGATTCTGTTTGTTTGCGGCCGCCCACCGCGCACCCTCCAGTCCGAGCACGGCTTCGGCTGATGAGGGGCATCGCATGAGGTATTCTTCGTAGGACCTGACGGCGTCTTTGTATTTTCCCTCAGCGTGGAGCATCCGGGCGAGATTGAGCTGGGCGGTCGAGTCGGGATAGCCGTAGCGGATTGCATTCTGATAGGCAGCTCCTGCGCGCGCCCACTGGCTGAGTTTCCTGTGGGCTTCGGCCATTTTGAAGGCTACCTCGCCACGCAAGGCACGATCCTCTTTTTTAGTCAGTTTGTTGTAGATTTTACGATAGGTTTTCGATGCGTCAAAGTATTCGCCGCGAGCCATCTGTTCGTCAGCGGCAGCCAGCTTCGGACCGCGGCACGAGAAACAGGCTGCGGACAGGAGTGACAGAAGCGCGATGATGTAGAATTTCCTCATATAGAATATAACGACGCAGGAGCGGCGATATTACCTTGGAAACTGTTTAAATTTAATTCGAAATTATCTATGGAATGAATCTTGTGGGTTCCTTTGGCTTTTTTATGGTTGTTTTCCATGAGTCTGATATGTCACATTGCCTGCTATGTCCCTGCATCGTCTCGCGAAAACATCTCATAATGGTTGGGGTTGATATGGGTATTGCATCAATCTTCGAGATTGTTCTAAAATTGTTGCTGACCGATCTGAATGTATTCGATTCGCTGAATAGTTGCCTGGGCGGGATGATGTGTTAAAAAACGCGAAAGAGTCGGCCGACAGAACTTTCGGTGCTATCTTTGCATTCTAATTACAGACTTTATATCCGTCCGGGATTGTTGTTTTAAAGACTTTCTCTCTTAATCCCGGTGTAACGAAATTACCCTACAGTATGATCACCGCATCACAAAAACGCCAGGAAAATATTGCTGAGTATCTGCTTTATATGTGGCAGATCGAGGATCTGATCCGTGCAAACGGGCTGGATATTGACAAGATACGTGAGAATGTCATTGACCGCTACGGATCGCTGACCGAGGCACAGCGTCAGGAGATGACCGAGTGGTATGAATCGCTTATCGACATGATGCGTCGGGAGGGGGTCGAGAGCAAGGGTCATCTGCAGATCAACCGCAATGTTCTTTCGTCGCTTGTCGATCTCCATCAGACGTTGCTGAAGGATCCTGAATTTGCGGAATATACGGCTGAGTTCTACCGGGCTCTGCCTTATATTGTCGAGCTGCGGTCGAAGGCCGGAGAGGATAAGCCTGGTGAGATAGAGACTTGTTTCAACGCTCTCTACGGGATGCTTATGATGCGTCTTCAGAAGAAGGAGATTTCGGATGAGACACTTGCGGCCATCAGGCAGATTTCGCATTTCATAGCTGTTCTGGCCCACAATTTCAAACTTGACGAGCAGCATAAGCTTTTCAAGAACTCTAAGGATTGATCGTCATATTCAAATAGAGCCCGTAGAGACGGAAGAATACAAAAAAATGAGGGTCCGATGCAACTAATCGGGCCTTTGTTGCGTCATATAGTGACAGAAAGTGGATTTTACAGACCAATAGTTATCACAAATCAATCCTAATTATTTTAATGAGACGTTTTTTTATGGCCATGATTCTGGCCACAGTCGCTGATTCTCTCTTTGCAATCAATTATTCTTTTGCCGGCCGCGCCATGAATTCGACAGGGGAGCCGCAGGAGTTTGCAACATACCGCATCTATTCTCTGGCAGATACGCTCAAGCCTGTGACATACGGGGTGACGGCAGTCGACGGTGCTTTTTCCGGTCAGCTGGAGCGTCCGGGGAAGTATCGGGCCAGAGTCAGTGTTGTCGGCCTTAAGGAAGCTGTCAGGGAGTTTGCAGTCAGTGAGTCGAGTCCGGCAGCAGATCTTGGCGCGATGGAGTGCGGGGATGCCGGCAATCTGCTCGGAGAGGTGACGGTCACGGCTACGCGGCCGCTTGTTGTCAAGGAGATCGACCGCATCGGCTATGATGTGCAGGCCGACCTGGAGTCGCGGACGTCGAATCTGGACGAGGTGCTTCGTAAGGTGCCCCTGGTCAGTGTCGAGCCGGATGGTACGATCAAGGTCAAGGGATCGTCGAATTTCAAAATCTACAAAAACGGTCGTCCGAACAATTCTTTCACGCAGAACGCCAAAGAGATTTTCAAGGCTATTCCCGCCTCGATGATCAAGAAGATTGAGGTCATCACCGATCCGGGAGCGCGAGAGGATGCCGAGGGGATCGGCGCTATTCTTAATATCGTAACTATCCAGGGATCGTCGATCAAGGGAATGATGGCCAATGTTGGTCTCAACTACAGTACGCATAACAATATCCCGACTCCGAATCTGTGGGGGTCGGCACAGATCGACAAGGTCACCTTTTCGCTCTATGGGGGAGCAAATATCATAAACCGGCGCAGCTCTCGGTCGGAAAGTGAGTCGGTCGGAATCTATGAGGATAGCGGAAACATCAGCCGCAGCAGCAACCGAAGCCATTCGAAGGGCGGGGTGACATGGTGGGGGACAGAGGCAAGCTTCGAGCCTGACACCCTTAATCTTTTCACATTGGAGTTCGGCGGCTACTACTATAGCGCAGATTCATATTCTCAGGGACGGAATTCGCTTACGGCTTCCGACGGTTCGCTGATCTACAGTTATGATGAGAACCAACGAACACTTCCGATGTCGTATCTCGATTTCAACGGATCGCTCAGTTATCAGCATTCGACCCGCAGGAAAGGGGAGGCGCTGACGCTTTCCTATATGGTTTCGACGACCGGCCAGCACAGCGATTCAGAGACAGAATATGCAGATCCATTCAATATGCCTGTCGCTTACGATGGAATCCGTTCCAATTATAAGCTGAATTTCATCGAGCATACGGTTCAGGCCAACTGGATACGTCCGTTCAGAAAAATCCATACAATGGAGATCGGAATGAAGTATGTCTTCAGAAACAATACGAGCAAGACGACAACCGATTATCTCGGGACTGATATGAGTCCGGTCACGGATTTCACTCATCGCACCCATATCTTGGCGGCTTTCGCAGATTATCGAGTCAGACTCGGAAAGTTCAGCATCCGCGGAGGCCTGCGCTATGAGTATTCACGTCTGTCGGCAAAGTTCGCCGACGGGACCTCGCCTGATTTCGGCAGTAATCTCAGCGATCTGGTGCCGAATGCTGCAGTTTCATATGACATCAATAACGCAAACAATCTGAAACTGTCTTATTCGGCCCGCATCAACCGTCCGGGAATCAACTATCTAAATCCAGCCGTCACGGAAACGCCGAATTCGACGTCGCAGGGCAATCCGGAGCTCGGAAGCGCCCGCCACAACACTCTGTCGCTAAACTACAGTCTGATGTCGCAGAGGGTGACGCTTGACACCAATGTGGGCTATACGTTTGCGGACAATGCGATAATCAGTGTCATCGATGTTGTTGACGATCATACCTACAGCGGGTATGCGAATGCGGGGAAGAACCGGTCGTTTGACGCTTCTGCATTCGTGCAGTGGATGGCGGGCAGCAAGACGACTGTCATGTTTAATCTCGGCGCAAATTATGTTTTCATCAAGAATCCGTCGATGGGCATTTCAAAGCGCGGATGGATGCCGAATGCCTATACCCGCATAACGCAGCGCCTGCCGTGGAAACTTTCTGCAAGTCTCGGTGCCTATTACTGGGGTGGATCGATTGATCTTTACTCCAGATACCAGTCGATCGGGATTTCCAATCTGTATTACAATATTTCGCTCAACCGGAATTTCCTGAAAGAGGACCGTCTGTCGGTCAGACTGTCGGTTCAGAACCCATTCTATTCGTCGCGCAGAAAGTCTAAGTCTGAAACTTTCAACACGTCCTACCGCACGGTCACCTACAACTACAACTTCAATCCTACGGCGTTCAGCCTGAGCGTTTCATATCGTTTTGGCTCGATGAACAGTGTAGTTAAGAAAACAGCTGCCAAGATTTCGAACGATGATCTTGTAGGACGAAAAGCGGAATAGTAAAAATCGCTAATAAGGAAGCAATTAAACCGAGAAACTTCAAGTTAAAGCTGAGCTTTAAGTCGGAAAATTTCTTCATTAGCAGAAATTTTCAAAAATGTCAATGAACTCTTTGCCGTATTTGGGTCCGCACCAGTTGTGGGTGGCGGGCCTTTGGGCGCATACGGCGGCGCTTAGGAGGGTATGGCGCGTCGTGGAGGAGAGAAGAGGGGGAGTAGCGGCGGATGGCCGACGGGTGGCAATATATATTGTTGGGCAGCGGGGATAATGAAGGCGGTTTCCTGTGGCGGGGCGGCGGTTTC